>NZ_JBFRYB010000001.1:1916940-2236430 GCF_040892595.1 Zhongshania sp. R06B22
TAATTTACACGATCACCCCTGGGTGTTTAATTCGTCGATAGTTCTGCGTGGACGAATACTGGAAGAAATGCCTGGCAGAGACCGAGTATTAGAAACGGGGAGTTTTACGACGCGTTTGGGGCGTGCACCACACCGTTTGTTGTTGAACACCCCAGATAGCCTGACCCTCTTTATTACCGGGCCAAAAATTCGCAAATGGGGTTTTTACACGCCAAGCGGCTGGATCAATAGCAAGGCGTATTTGCGAGTAGATGGCAATGGCCGAAATGTGACTGCATTGTATGCGGTGCCGGTCACGCCGGAATTGACAGCGTCTGCTTGTGGTACCGAAAAGCGCTCGGCCTAGTGTGCGACAGCCACTCGGATTGAGCTGGTATAGGGTTCCTTTTAATAATAAGCGTGGTGTATGAAAACACAACTTAAAGCCGCTGTGATACGCAGTGCAGTAAAAGCAGGCACCCGATTGCGCTGGCTTGGAAAAACCGCGAAACATATTGTGGTGCAAAAGTCGGATATCGAAACTGGCCACGGCCGTATTCGACTGCGTATATATCAGCCGCCGGGAGAAGGCCCATTTCCGGTGGTGGTTTACTACCATGGTGGCGGTTGGGTGATTGGTGATCTGGTTGTGTATGATCCGCTGTGCCGGGATTTGTGCGACCACAGCAACTGTATTGTTGTTGCGGTGGATTATCGTCTGGCGCCTGAACATCCCTTTCCAGCGGCCCCCGAAGATTGTCTGGCGGCTTTAAAATGGACCTACGAACATATTTCGCTATACGGCGGGCAGCCAAATGCCATCGCTGTGGCGGGTGATAGTGCGGGCGGTAATCTCGCAGCAGTCACCGCCCTGCAAGCGAGGCAGTGTTTGCCGGGTGTGGTGAAGGGGCAGGTATTGATTTATCCGGTAACGGATCATTACGAGCCGGGCACGCCATCTTATGAAGAGAATGCGAAAGGTCCAGTACTCACCCGTAAGTTAATGGTCTGGTTTTGGGATACCTATCTTAAGGGCAGTCCTTTACTTGACGCTGGGCAAACCCGTCACCCCCGCGCCACACCGTTAATTCGTGATGATTTAGATAATTTACCACCGACCTTATTACTGACGGCGGAGCGCGACCCCCTTCGGGATGATGGCGCGAGTTACGCTGAGCGACTGCAGCGGCATGATAATCAGGTGCAATACAGCTTGTATGCCGGCGCCTGCCATGGCTTCGTTGGTTTGCAGGGGCCGAAGCCAGATCACAATAAGGCGATGGGCGAAATTAGTATGTGGTTGGGCAAGCTATTTGCGGCCTAGCATCCGCCATGCTTTTTGCTGCTGTGATGAGTCTTTGCCAACACTAAGTAATATGCATTACTTGGTGTTGGGAGATGACAGCAGCTCAGAGCTGCCGCCGTTAACCTGCCATCGTTTTATCTTATAGTTGTCATCCCAAGGTCTTTTTTCGAACTCTCCCAGGCGGCTTGTCAGGCAGGGCGTCCGCATAACCTTGTAGTTAGGGTGGGCCCTCGATTACCTTGCCATTGTCGGTGCGAACTAGCCTAAAGAATGAGAATCGCGGGCTGCCTTTTGCTTTTATGGCTTGAGGTGTGGCACGGGCTAATACTTGCTATGATTCCACCCGTAATCTCTTTTGAGAATGCGTATCTATGATCTAAATTGCGCTTTATTACGCTATTTTTAAGCTTAAATAAACGAGGTGGATTCTTGCGTACACCAACAGTGTGCTCTGAATATTTGGTCGATTTGCTGCAGTACATCGAAAATCGCGGTGTTGATGCGCAGAGCTTCATTGCGGCGGTGGGTTTTAATCCGGAGCAGCACCTAACCTTGCAGGGGCGCTTTCCTCTGCGTTTGTTTGAAGTCATTTTAGATGTCGCCAGTGCCATGCTGGAGGACCCTTTTTTGGGCGCCAATGCTGGCGCAAATTCGTCCCCAGCAGCGTGGGGAATGGTGAGTTATCTTGGTATGAGCGCGCCAAACTCCCGCGCCGCCTTCGATGCGGTGGTGCATTTCTCGCGTTTGCTGATCGACCACGGTGACGTTATGTACAGTGAAACCGACGACGAATGGACGCACTTAACGTGGGTGGTGCCAGAGCGTAAACCGGTGTCGCGGCAGTTAACCGAGTTCTTTTTTACCAGTTGGTATCATGCGCATAAAACCATATTAGACCGTTGGTGTAATCAGCGAGAAGTCTATTTTAGCCATGCGGGACCGGCGGATAAGAGCGAAATTGAGCGTATATTGGAAGCCCCGGTAAAATACCAGTGCGACGCGAATGTGGTGAAATTTGATAGCCATTTTCTGGATCGGCCGACCCGTTTTCCCCATACCGGCATCTATAATTCGCTGTTGCAAACGGCGCGGGCAGAGCTGGCAAAGTTGCAGATGGAAGATCGCATTGTTAAAGATGTGATTGCCTGCGTGGTAAGACAATTGCCGGAGGGGGTTCCCAAACTTGATGATGTCGCAGCAGAGCTTGGCTTAGCGCCACGTACCTTACAGCGTCGTCTAAACAATACTGACACCAATTTTAAGTGTTTGGTGGATGACGCCCGCAAGCAGCGCTCAAAGCAGCTTGTGGATGATGGTGAGATGCCCTTGCTCGATATTTCTGCTGAGCTGGGATTTAGCGACCAAAGCTCGTTTCAAAAAGCCTTTAAGCGCTGGTTTGGTTTGGCACCGGGTCGCTATCGCATGAGTCAGCAGTTATCTAATAACGCGAGCAATTAATGCTCCTGTGCCAATTTCATCGTAAATTCACGTAGCCAAAGTACCGCGGGGTCGTGCTCCACGCTTTTGTGCCAGAATAATTGCAGCTCGAGTTTTGGGGTTTCGAAGGGCAGTGACTGCTTAGACAGATGCCAGTGACTGGCAACGGAGGCGGGTACAGCTGCAATAAAGTCAGATTCCGCGAGCAAGGTTGGCAGTGCCGCATAGTGCTGCAAACGAAGCCCGATACGGCGCTTTTGGCCAATGGATCGCAGCGCTAAATCAATATGCCCGGCCCCCTTCATGCGACTAGATATATGAATATGCTCATGTTCTAAAAACTCCTCTAGCGTCATTGCCTTGTTGCTCAGCGGGTGATTGGGGCGCATGACACAAACATAGTGATCAGTTTGCAGAGGTTGGCTAATCAGCTCGGGGTGGCTTAGCAGCGGCGCATCGACCGCGAGGTGCACATTGCCACTGGCCATTTGATAGGCTACTTCTCGGCGATCAAAAAACACCACTTCCAAATTTACCTTGGGCGCATGGCGTTTAAGTTGTTTTAACAGCGCCGGCAATAATATTAGCTCGGCATTTTCGGTGGCATGTATACGGAAGGTGCGGCTTGCGGTGCTGGCCTCAAAGGGAATTCTGGCGGCAACGCAGCTGTCCAGATTTTTTAAGGATTCTCTCACGGTGCCGACGAGTTGCCTCGCAAGAGGTGTTGGCACCATGCCCGCGCTGGTGCGCACAAACAGTGGGTCATCGAAAATGCTGCGCAGTTTAGCGAGTGAACCGCTAACGGCGGGCTGGCTAACGTGCAGTACGCCGGCCGCGCGGGTCAGGCTTTGCTGTGAGTAAATCGCATCAAAGACAATGAATAAATTTAAGTCTATCTTGATGGTGTTCATATATTCCGCTCGATGAACAAATGGCATTAAACAATAATAATCTGTGCTTATTATGCTGGATAACAACAATAAATTTCAATAATGATTCTGCTGCCGTTACTATGGCCGGGAAATACCTGATTTGTCGCGTTATGGCATATGGCCTTGCGCGTAAATTTTAGAGTCTAGGGTTTAGGGGGAGTAGTGGCAGAAGTTGTTGTAGTCCGGCATGGTCAGGCCGCCTTCGGGACGGATGATTATGATCGTTTGACCGATCTAGGCTGGCAGCAAGCTCGCCTATTGGGGGAACACTTTGCCGCAGCGGAACAATATTTTGACGCCGTGTATACCGGCACGCTGCGTCGTCACCGCGAAACTTTGGCCGGAATTAGGGAGGGGGCAAGTGAAGCACGCATTGCCGGCCCCGACGCAATAGAGTTGCCGGGTTTGAATGAATACGACTCTGATATATTGTTAGAGCGCTATATTGCGCTTAGCGGTGACATGCTTGATGGTGAGGCGATAGACCTTAGTAATTCACGGACTTTCTATCGCTTGCTGCGTTCGGCTTTGTTGGCGTGGAGTCGCAATGAGTTATCAGATGTGACCGAGTCTTGGGGCGATTTTGAACAGCGGGTAGGTGCCACCTTAGCGACCTTGTCGGCAGAAAAGGGCCGGGTGCTAGTGGTCACCTCAGGTGGGCCAGTGAGTGCCATGTTGCGAGAGGTTCTAAGTCTGGATGTCGAAACCATGGTGAATACTAATTTACAGGCTAAAAATACTGGCGTGACCCGGTATTTTAGCCGTGGAATGAATTTTAGTTTGAATATGTTTAATGCGCTGCCCCACCTCGAAAGTGCGGCGCACAGTCACTTAATTACTTATACCTAATCGAATGTCATTGTTTATATTGGCGCAACGTCGCCGCAAACCGCAATTGAGGATTGAATAATGGATCTTACTTCCAGCCTGAAAGCCCAAGCTTTGCTAAAGAAACTCAGCACGTTTATGGATGAGCATATCTACCCCAACGAAAAAGCCTATGCGGAACAATTGCATGCTGCCAAGGATCGCTTTGCTATTCTGCCTTTGATGGATGAACTTAAAGACAAAGCCAAAAAAGCCGGCTTGTGGAATTTATTCTGTCCAGAGGAGTTTCCACAGTATTGTGAGCATGGCGGCTTGAGCTTTGTCGATTACGCGCCGCTAGCTGAGCTGATGGGCCGGGTGTTGTGGGCGCCAGAGGTGTTTAACTGTAATGCGCCCGACACCGGCAATATGGAAGTGTTTATGAAGTACGCCACTGACGCCCAGCGCGACACGTGGTTAACACCGCTGTTAAATGGCGATATTCGTTCTTCCTACGCCATGACTGAGCCGCAAGTGGCGTCTAGCGATGCGACTAATATTGAATTGAGTATTGTAAAAGACGGCGACGACTGGGTATTGAATGGTCGTAAGTGGTTTATCACTGGAGCCATGAACGAGCGCACCAAGATCTTTATTGTGATGGGCAAATCTGATCCAGAGAACGCCAGTCGTCATATGCAGCAAACACAGGTATTGGTGCCCAAGGACACTGCGGGACTATCAATTATTCGTCCACTGACAACCCTAGGTTACGATGATGCGCCGATTGGTCATGCTGAAATTGTATTTGAAAATGTACGAGTGCCTCTAGAAAACGTTTTATTGGGCGAGGGGCGGGGTTTTGAAATTGCCCAAGGTCGGTTGGCTCCCGGTCGTATGCATCATTGCATGCGGCTGATTGGCGCTGCCCAGCGTTCACTGGAATTAGCTTGCAAGCGTGCGGTGTCTCGTACCACCTTTGGCAAGCCGCTGAGCAAACATCAGTCAGTGCGTGAGGAGATTTCTCGCAGCTTCTCTGAAATTGAAATGGCACGCTTATTAGTGCTGAAAACCTGTAAACAAATTGATGAGCAGGGCCCAATGCAAACTACCGATATGATTGCGGCGACCAAAACCACCGTGCCACTACTGGTGCAAAATGTGATTGACCGCTGTATGCAATTGCACGGCGCGGGTGGTTTGACCGAAGATTACTTTATGGCTGAAGCGTTTAACTACGCGCGCTGGTGTCGTCAGGCCGACGGTCCAGATCAAGTGCATCAAATGGCGTTGGGTAAGCAAATTATTAATCGTTACGCTAGCTAAGGAGGTCTTATGGCAGATGCATTTGAGCTAGATATAGCCACGTTAACGGCGTATCTCGAAGCCAATATCGACGGTTTTAAAGGCCCGTTAACCGCAGAGAAATTTGCTGGCGGGCAGTCTAATCCCACCTATTTGATTGCGGCCGCCAGTGGCAAATATGTACTGCGACGCAAGCCCCCGGGTGAGTTACTTAAATCTGCTCATGCGGTAGATCGTGAATTTCGGGTCATGCAGGCCTTGGCGAATACCGAGGTCCCAGTGCCGAAAATGCGGGTCTTATGTGATGACAGTAGCGTTATCGGCTCGATGTTTTATGTGATGGACTATCTTGATGGCCGCATCTTTTGGGACGCGGCCCTGCCAGAGCAAACGCCTGTAGAGCGCGGTGCAATTTACGATGCGATGAATAAGGTGCTAGCAGATCTACACAATGTAGATGTCGACAAAGTTGGCTTGAGCGATTACGGCAAACCCGGTAATTATTTTGAGCGCCAGATCGGTCGCTGGACTAAGCAGTACCGCGCCAGCGAGACTGAAACACTGCCCGCCATGGAAAAATTAATAGTATGGCTGAATGATAATTTGCCTGCTGACGATGGCTTGGTGTGTATCAATCATGGCGATTTTCGTTTGGATAATATGATGTTCTCCCGCCACGGCAGTGATGTCTTGGCATTGTTGGACTGGGAGCTTTCGACCCTAGGACATCCATATGCAGATTTGGCCTACCAGTGTATGCAGCTGCGGATTCCCAGCGATGCGGCCATTCCTGGCTTGGGTGGCGCAGATCGTGGTGCTTTGGGTATTCCGACCGAGCAAGCCTACGTGAAGCAATATTGCGAGCGCCGCGGTATCTCAGGTATTGATAATTGGGTGTTCTATTTGGCGTTTGCGTTTTTCCGCTTAAGCGCAATTTTGCAGGGCGTATACAAGCGTGCCTTAGATGGTAATGCCTCGAGTCAAAAAGCGCTGGATTACGGTGGCTTAGCTGCACCCTTAGCCGAATTAGGTTTGGCCTTGATTGAGAAGGGCGAGTAAATGTTAGAGAGTCAAAAGATATGAACACAGCAATATTCAATAGCCTAGATTTGTCTGGGCAAGTCGCTTTAGTGACCGGTGCGTCCAGTGGTTTGGGTGCCCATTTTGCGACGGTGTTGGCGCAGGCAGGGGCGACCGTAGTGGCGGCGGCGAGACGGGTAGACCGACTTGATAGTCTAGTGGCAGATATTGGCGAGGCGGGCGGCAAGGCGATTGCGGTGGCTATGGATGTTAATGATGCTGACTCGGTGGTGGCAGCGTTTGATCAGGTAGAAGCTAGCGTTGGCACTGTGACAATTCTTGTTAACAATGCGGGTGTGGCCGACCCCAGCCGCTTTGTCGACAGTACTGAGCAAAAATGGGACTTCACCGTAGATACCAATTTAAAAGCGGTGTGGCGGGTGTCTAGAGATGCTTCCGAACGAATGATCAAGGCTGGCGTTACCGGAAGCATTATCAATATCGCGTCTATTCTCGGATTGCAGCCAAGTGCAAATAATGCCCTGTATGCAACGGCTAAAGCCGGGGTTATTCAGTTGACTAAGAATAGCGCGCAAGAATTATGGCGGCACAATATTAGAGTCAACGCCCTGTGTCCGGGCTATTTTGAAACTGAAATTAATGCCGATTTTTTCCGCTCGGAAAAAGGCAGCCAGTATCTCAATAAAATTCCGCCAAGGCGCTTAGGCAATATGGATGAATTAACAATGCCGCTGCTAATGTTGGCGAGCCAGGCCGGCTCGTTTATTACCGGTGTTGCCCTGCCAGTTGATGGCGGTCATCTGCTGCAGTCGCTATAGCCATACACCCGCGGCAACACGGCGCCGTGGGTGTTAACTCAGGCCTAACTCTTGCTGTAGTTTAAGTAGCTCAGCGCCGACCATTTTACCTTCAAGAAGGGGGATATAGGGCTGTATGGATTCCAGCATAAAGTCTCGAAATATCCTGATGCGTGCGGTGGTCCGTAGATCAATGTGGGATAGCAGCCAAAACTCTAAGTTCGGTTGAATATAGTCGCTGTCTATCCGCGTGAGCTTGGGGTCGGCATCACCTAAGCCGCAGGGCAGCAGCGAAAAACCTAGGCCCTGCGCCACTAAGTCGTAGGCGATGACCAGTGAATTGACGCGAAAGCGTACGGGCATTTCTGGAAACGTTTTTTGCATCCACTCGGGTGCGGTATAGTCGTCACCCATCCAAGAAATACCAGAGATTCCCTGTTTATCATCTAAATAGCGCTGATACAGGGTTTTACTGCCGTAAACCGCATAGGCAAACTTCGCTATTTTGGTGCCGACCACATTCGGTGGCGGCTGATCGGTAATACGAAAGGCAATGTCTGCCTCATGGCCGGCAAGGTTAAAGGTGTTTTCTGAGGCGATCAGCTCGATCTTGATATCTGGATAGCGCTCAGAAAAAGCTTTGAGCCCGGGCAAGAGAATACGTTGTATACAGACATCTACTGCGGTCACCCGCAGTCTGCCACTCAACTCCTGACGATCGGCCTGTACCGTGCGCTGAATACTAAAGACGTGTTCGCTTATTTGCTCTGCCGACTTAAGAACTTCTTCCCCCATTGGGGTTATTAGCCAGCCGCTGGTGGAGCGATCGAAGAGTGCTGCGCCCAATACTGCTTCTAGGCCGCTAATGCGACGGGAAACCGTGGCATGGTTTACGCCCAGCTTTTTCGCGGCAGCGGTCACCGAACCTTCGTTAATAACGGCCAAGCAATAGCGTATATCGTCCCAATTGAGCGAATTCATTTTCGGCAACACCCTTTTACCTATCTATTTTTGCACAATCTATGTGATATTTTTGATATTTCCGTGCATTAATATAGATACTAGACTGGCCCCTGTGATTCAGCAAGTGATCAATAAACGCAGTCTATGAAATCCAGGGTGAGGGAGAAAAACATGAGAAATCGCAAAACAAGGGTACTGTCAGCGCTATTATTTTTGGTGGCTTCCTTAAGCATAGAGCAGCAGGCATATGCTGAGTCGTACATCAATAAGGCCTATGCAATGTGTAAAGCTGAAGCAAACGCAAAGTACGGTGCGGAAGACGAGCTGCTGCGAACCAAATTTAAAGCCGCCACCGGCAGTCAAGTAAAGCTAACTATCTTGCTGCAGGTTTTCCAGCGCGATGCCGATTCTTTTAAAGTTATGTGCAATATTGATGGGCGAGCGCATCAGGTGGTGTCTATTGAGCGCAAGCACCGCTTAGATAATATGCGTATTGTTGGCGCGCACAACAATAATATGGCGCCCTAGTGCTTGGAATACGTGCTTGCAGTCGGTCATAATTAGCTTTTTTAAAGCGTTAAAGTTTTCAGGTGTGGCATTGGCTTTGAGCTTGGCTCAAGATTGATGCCAGACCTGTTTTTTTGTTTAACGTTAACAACAATAGCAATATCATCAGTATGCAGTATCGATGGCAAGTTATGTAAAACGCTCTGCTTGACGATATCTATAAGGCCGTTTCACCTCTTAAGAGGCTGGCTGAGATACCATAGCAAGTGGTGTGGGCTATCAATTCGCTTTGCGTGATTGAGCGCGACACCACTTATAAATAATGACTAATGAGGAAGCTTTGTGGCTAATACAACTCCAATTCTGATAGCGTCTGGGCAATATGTTTTTCGTGATGAAGTGACAGCAGAAACGGTAATGTCGCCACTTGATATTGCTGCCAAGGCAGCTAATGTGGCAATAGCGGCAGCCAATGCCCATAGTGAATTAGCTTCTCAAATAGATACCATTGCCTTTGTTCGCGGTTTTATGGATTCAGTGCCTGGCGGTCAGGGCCCGTTTGGCGCTAGTAATAATATGCCGCGCTCTCTAGCCAAGCGTATTGGCGCCGATCCACAGCGCGCTATATATGGCCGAGAAGGTGGCCATTCGCCGCAGCGCTTTGTGAACGAATTTGCCGAGAAAATTGCCGCCGGTGAAATGTCGCTAGGTTTAATTGCCGGAGCTGAGGCTACCGGTATTGTTAAACAAGTGGCTAAAGCAGGACTCGCGGTAGACTGGAGTGAAACCGTTGACGGTGACCTCGACAACCGTGGCTGTCACTGGTTATTTACCGAGCATGAAATTGCCCACGGTATTACGTTTCCAACTCAGGTCTATCCTCTGTTTGAACACGCTTGGCGTGCGCGCCATAAACTTAGCGTCACCGAGCATCGCCAGCTCGCGTCTGAATTGTTTGCGAAGTTCTCAGATGTCGCCGCCAATAACCCATATTCCCAATTCCCTGTTGCACGTAGCGCTGAGTTTTTAAATACCGTTTCAGCTGATAATTACTGGGTAGCGTCTCCGTATACGAAATGGATGGTGGCGCAGGATGCCGTTAACCAAGGCGCGGCACTGCTAATGTGTTCGGTCGATAAGGCACTGGAGCTAGGCATTCCCGAATCACAGTGGATTTATTTGCATAGCTACGCCGATGTCGATGACCGTTGGGTGTCTTCGCGACCAGATTTGTCGCTTTCAGAATCTATGAAGTTAACGCTTAATGGCGTGCTTGCCGCAGCGGGTAAATCGATTAGCGACATTGATGTGATGGATATTTACAGCTGTTTTCCTATCGCGGTGTTAGCAGCGTGTGAGTCTATGGGGCTCGATTGGAATACTGATAAAGCGCTAACCGTTACCGGTGGATTGCCATTCTTCGGTGGTGCAGGAAATAATTACAGCACCCACGCTATTGCCAGTTTGACTGATCAGCTGCGCGATTCGCCGTCGGCCTTTGGTTTGGTGACAGCGAACGGCGGCTTTTTGTCTAAGCAATCAGTAGGCTTATATTCCGCACAGGCGCCGCAAACACCCTGCAAGAATGCAGATTCTAGTATGCAGGCCCAGTTTGATAGTTTGCCGCTTGTTGAGGTGGCAGAACAAGCCAGCGGTCTTGGCACAGTTGAAACCTACACTGTTGTTTATAAACGCGATAAACCTAGTTTGGGTATTGTGATTGGCCGACTGGCTGATGGCCGTCGTTTTCTGGCTAATACGGCGGCGGATGACGAGGCAGCGTATGCAATACTAGCTGGCGATGAGGAAGTGATTGGTCGGCAAGTGGAGGTCAGTCACCAGGCACCGCAGAATATTGCGCGCTTTATATAAAAACGTATTTGTATGGTCAACAGCGTGCTTAATTTAAAGCACGCTTATTCCTCATTACATCCGGCGCCGGTAGTGCTGTGGCGTCATACCTGTCCAACTTTTAAACGCGCGGGTAAATGCACTGGATTCTGAAAATCCGGTGCGCTGCGCGATACTCTCTATAGAAAGATTTGAACGGCCGAGGTGGTATAGCGCGGTGTCGTGACGACACTGGGTTTTAAGCTCGTTAAAGGTCGACCCTTCCTGAGCCAGTCTTCTGCGCAAGGTTTGTGGGTGTAAATGCAATTGTTCTGCGATTTCTTCAATTCCGGGGGTATCAATCAGGCGTTTGTTTACAATCATTCTTACCTGCGCGGTCCAGCTCTTTTCACGGTATTGCTGGATTAACATAACGAGGGTGGGGTGCTGCAAAAAACGCTGTAGAGATTGTTCTGTTTGTTCAAGTGGCAATTCAGTCAGGCTGCGATGGAAGATGATTTCGCTGCGTGGTTTGTCAAAATAGACCGCCTGACCTAAAAACAGATGCCGGTACTCCTCGGCGTGTGCGGGGGCGGAATACTCTAGATTGACGGCAATAAGCGGAAGATGTCGGCGTACCATCCAGCTGCAAAAGCGATGAAGATTAAACATAATCAGTTCAAAGCCATAGTGTCCAATGACATGGTCGGTATTGCCGTGCTCAATAACGAATTTGGCTTCGTCACCGTTGATTTCAAAGCGCGGTTGTAACCCCCATTCAAACATTTGATAAAAACGGCAGTACCTCGCCATCATATGACCCAGGGTGGCGCAATGAATGACCGAGTAGCACATATTTGTCCACGTGCCGATCACATAGCGGGACGGACCATAACCTAAAAATTCATCTCCCATTTCACGCATCACAATTGACTGCAAACGGCCAAAGTTAACCGCGGATACCCGCGCATTTGCTTGGCTTAATAGCTCCGGTGAAATCCCTGCTGCATTGAGCAGTTGCTTGCTATCCAGTCCCTGCGCCTCGGCATTGTGAAGCACGGCGTGAATAAAATAGTTACCCACTGAGATATTGCGCATCGATGAAATGCTGCTCATGTGCTCATTCGTTCCTTTATTAGCGGACTTTTTGATTCTCTATTGTTCACATAATGATATCAGGCGAGCAGTATCAGGGATAAGGCTATATACGTAAAAGAAGCTATATTGGAGAAAGGGGAAATGGTCTAGTGTAGCGAAAGAACACACTATTCAGGTGATGGAACATAATAAGCGTTGATTGCCCCTGCGCGCTAATAAGTGAGTTGAGAGAGTATGCCTAAGCTTCGTTTTAAGGCCGCAGATACATTCTGCAGGAAATCTGGGCGCAATGGCCTGTCCATTTTGGCGGTATTTATTAGTGTCGTAAACAGTAGCTATGCGGTCAACTCCGAGCCTATGTTGCTGGCGCGTGCGGGTGACTTGGCCAGTATGAGCCTAGAGTCATTGATGAATATTGATGTGGTGTCGGTGTCTAAGCACAGTGAGCCACTGCAGCAATCTGCCGCTGCCGTTTTTGTCTTGGAGGGCAGTACGATTGTTCGCTCTGGGGTTAAGAGTATACCGGAGGCCTTGCGCCTCATCCCCGGCGTTCAGGTTGCGCGACTCGATTCTCATAGCTGGGCAATAACCGCAAGGGGTTTTAATTCGACCCTGGCTGACAAACTAGAAGTGCTGATGGATGGTCGCAGTCTTTACACGCCCTTGTATTCGGGTGTGTTTTGGGATTCCCAAGACACCCTATTAGATGATGTAGCGCGAATTGAAGTCATTCGAGGACCTGGTGCGGCGCTCTGGGGTGCCAACGCGGTAAACGGCGTTGTAAATATTGTGACTAAATCGGCTGCCGAGACCCAAGGTAGCTTTCACCAGGTTGGCGGTGGTAGCGAATTTAAAGGCTTTGGGGCGTGGCGCTACGGTGGTGAAGTGGGCGATTTGGGCCACTATCGAGTGTATGCAAAAACTACTCACTACAATGCCCAGGAAACGCCTGGTGCGGGCGATGCCCAGGACGCTGGTAAACATAATCAACTGGGGTTTCGCAGTGATCTTAAGCTCTCTGATAGCGACACATTAACGCTACAGGGCGATTATTATACTGGCGCTATTCAAAGCCCTGCGACCAGTAAGGATGAGCTTGCTTCTGGTTATAATGTTATTTCTCGCTGGAAGCGCCGCTACGATGAAAGCTCTGATACTGAAATTCAGTTTATCTACGACCAGACTAGCCGCGATAACAGATTTAATTTTGCCGAGGATCGCAATACCTACGACCTCGATATAAAACACCGCTTCGCCGTGGGCGAGCGCCAAAGTTTTGTGCTGGGCGGCGGTTACCGCGTCACTGATGACGATATTACAAATCTTGAGCCATCTAACACTGAATTTACCCCGCTGAAACGCCGAGATCAAACCTTGGATCTTTTTGTGCAGGATCAGATTGTACTGATTCCAGATACCTTGCAACTGACCTTAGGTGCAAAGTATGAAAGAAACGACTATACCGGCGAAGAGTTCCAGCCCAGTGTTCGGTTCGGATATATATTGGATGATAGAAATACCTTTTGGGGCGCGGTCTCACGGGCGGTAAGAATACCTAATCGCCTCGATCACACCATAGAGTTTTTTGATGGTTTCATTGTTGGCGATGAGCATTTTAAGTCTGAAGAAGTGCTCGCTTACGAACTGGGTTACCGGGCTATTTTTAAGCCGACATTGTCGGCAGATCTTGCTGTTTTTTATAATGAATATGACAAGCTTCGGGGTGTGTCAGATGATCTTGCACAGCCACAAACACTACCAGTTCGTATTGTAAATGCGGGATCTGGTACCAGCCAGGGTGTGGAGTTGGTCATGCGTTGGGAGCCGCTGCAAGCGGTGAAAATACTGGGGAGCTACACATATTTCGATATGGATGTGGCAGCATATGCAGGTAGTCGTGATACCAGTATTGCCCAGAATGATGAGAGCGATCCCAATAGTCAGGTTTCCTTGCAGCTAGACTGGGATATTGGCGATAAGTGGTCGCTACAAACTAGGGCGCGCTGGGTAGGCGGTCTTGATGGGGTGGCGGTAGATTCCTATTCGGCATTAGATATCAGCGCCATTTGGCGATTGACTCGAGATCTAGATTTTACACTTATCGGGAGTAATTTATTAGACCCGCAACATGCCGAATTTAGTGGGGGCAATGAAATAAGCCGCAGTTTGAATGGGCAGTTCACATGGCACTTCTGAGGCGAAAACCGCAAAATACGCGGCCAACATTGGGGCTAAAGCTCCGTATGTTGCTGCTCGTCTTATTGCCGCTTAGCTGCTCCGCAACCCATGCTTACGCGGATAATATTGAGTTTGAGTATCGGGTTAAATCCGCTTTTTTGTATAATTTTACAAAATTTATTGAGTGGCCAGTTCCGGAAATGACACGTAGTGATTTTGTTATGTGTGTGGCGGGCAATAGTAAATTCCATGCGAAGTTAATCGAAACAGTGGGCAATCAGCAAAACAACAATCAGCCCATACGCTTCAGTTTTCTTCAGCACCCCGGTGAAGCTCGCAATTGCCAGTTGGTTTTTTTGGGCTTTGCTGACCACGAGCGCCTTAGCGACTGGGTTGACTCTATGTCTGAGCTAGCAGTGCTAACGGTAAGCGATGAGCAAGATTTTATTAATGTAGGGGGGATGGTTCAATTCATTATTGTTGACGGTAAAATTCGCTTTGATATCAATCAGTCTGCGGCAAAAAGTTTAAGGATAAAGATAAGTTCCAAGTTATTGGGATTAGCGCGTAATGTTAACTAGCAAGGAGTGCTCTTGAGCTTATGATACGCGGCGCCGATATCCCTATCCGAGTAAAGTTGTTGACCGCAATTGTGGGGACAACGTCCCTATGTTTAATTATTACCGCCGCGGTGTTTCTGGTGTCTAACTGGTACAGCGTTCGCTCCACCTTGACTAATAACCTCACCGCGGTTGCAGAAGTTTTTACCATGAACACAACCGCCGCGCTGAGTTTTAATGACGCGTCAGCGGCGAATGAAATACTATCTTCACTGCAAGCTAAACGTGAGGTTTTACAGGCATGCATTTACCGAGTCGAGGCTGACGGCGAAGAGACCCTATTTGCACGCTATCACAGCATGGAAGATGAGACTTTACGCTGCCCGCAAATTCCGCCCGCAGAGAGCTTTTTTAGCAAGAGCCACCTTGTTGTGGTGAGCCCTGTAAACTTGGGTGATGATCGTATAGGTAGTGTGTATATTGAACGCGGGCTCAATGATTTATGGGAGTCTATTCGACTCGACGCGATGATTGTCGGGTTAATGGTTCTAGTGAGTGTTGCCATAGCATCTATGTTGTCGCTGCTCGTGCAAAAGCTGATATCTAATCCTATTCTGGCATTGCTGGGCGCCACCAAGGCGGTGTCGGATTCGAGTGATTATTCCATTCGCGCAATCCCGACGGGCAAGGACGAAATTGGCGGTTTGATTTCTGGCTTTAATAATATGTTGGCCCAGATTGAAAGTAGGGATATCGACCTAGCGGCGACCAGAGCTGAATTAGAGCTTAGAATAGAACAGGCGGATAAAGCCAATGACGAGCTTGAACTTGCCTTGGCGAAACTCAAGGATACCCAAGAGCAACTAGTTAATAATGAGAAAATGGCCTCTCTTGGTGGCTTGGTGGCAGGTGTCGCCCATGAGATTAATACCCCAGTCGGTGTCGGTGTGACAGCAGCGAGTACCTTGCGAGAAGACACCAAGGCGACTTTCGCACTTTATGAAACGGGAGATCTAACAAATTCTTCACTGAAGCGTTATTTTTCTATTTGCATGCAGGCGACAGAAATTATTTTGGGGAATTTGCAGCGAGCAGCTGATCTGATTCATAGTTTTAAGCAGGTGGCGGTAGATCAGACTAGTACCGAGTACCGCACCTTTGAGCTTAAACGTTATATTGACGAGACCTTGCTCAGCCTTAAACCTAAGTTGCGCAATACTGAATTAAACGTGGTGGTGGAGTGTGATCCTGATCTGACTATCAATTCTGCGCCTGGTGCGATGTCACAAATTATCACTAATCTGGTAATGAACTCGGTGCAGCACGCCTATGACGAAGGCCAGTCGGGCTGCTTGCGTATTCTTGCTGAGGAACAGCTCGATAATATACATATTCATTACAGTGACGATGGTAAAGGCATGCCTGCCGATGTACTTAAAAAAGTCTTTGAGCCCTTTTTTACCACGCGCCGAGGCTCTGGTGGCAGTGGCTTGGGTATGCATATTGTCTTTAATCTGGTGACGCAGCAGCTAAAAGGTGTCGTTACTTTACGTAGTAACGTGGGAGAGGGGAGTTCGGTAGATATTGTATTCCCGAAAAAGGTGCGAGCCGCGTAGCAGTTGGATTGCCAGCTCGCTGGACATCGTTTTTTTTATGAAAGCGGCCAGCTGAAAATAGCCTTTCAGACACAATGTGTAAGCTTGAGCTATCTCTTTACTCTCCGCCTGATAATAAGTGCTTGAATGATGGTGTCCCCGATGCGATTCGAACGCATGACCTTTCACTTCATACCACTATGACTTTCATCACCAGCACAAGGCTGTTTGTGGTCTGGACTTTCTCTTCACCGTAGACGCACCTTAAAAGGTGTTTGTCCGTAGGCGCTACCCGTCAAGTCTCTGCACGTTCCACCTTTTTAAGGGTGGCTTCGCTCAGGATTGCCACCGATGTCAATAAATGACTCGCTGAGGTTTCCCTGAGTTTGAGTAGATTCACTCCCAATGTTTCCAGCGGGGTGCCCAATTTTTATACAACTAGGAGGCGAATGCTCTATCCAGCTGAGCTACGAGGACGTATTCGGGAATGATACCATGCGATGAAATTAAATTGAACGCAGTCAACTAGTTGGCGCTGTCCCTTTGAGCAAATTTAAGTAAAAATCTCGGCGGCCTAGCTTTTCGCAGATCTTGATGCCCAGCAAAAAATAACAGTGTGAAAATGGCGCAAAGACCGCTTTTAAGAAACGGGCCGTCGGCAACGTTGGCGCCCAAGCAAAGATCCCCACGCTAATAATGGAATGGCAAGAAGGCGCGCTATTCAGGCGGCTGCGCCAAGCTGGGTGCTTCTAGCTCGCGCTATACAATGACCATAAAGCAAATTTTGACAGCTATAAATCACACCATAAATCACTCCGCAATTTATCCATTGATAGGCCTCAGCTCTGCTTTGAATACTGGCCCTACTTTCGCATTTTTTATCCTCCTTATATTTTTAATATGTTGTTTCATCGTACTTGAGTAGCGCCCAAAAGTTACTTTGGAGTATATGCAACTACACCATTACATGTTATTTGTGCAATAGGTGCGGAGGCGAGTGTCGACTGCCCTTAAACTAGTGATATATCAGCCAGCAGGGGTGGCTTGTTTGGCTAGATTATTTCAACTACGTCATATAAAAATAATAGAGGTAGCGCTGTGAAGAAGCAGAGTTTTTTAGCATTTTTGGCCGTGTATTGGGTGTTTGCTAGCCTAGCTACATTTACGCCGTTGTTTAGTACACCGACCTTTGCCCAGTTAGAAGAGGTCATCGTCACTGCTAGGCGGCGCGAAGAGAGCCTTCAAAATACGCCAATATCAGTATCCGCCATAGGCGCGTCTGACTTACGGGACGCGGGGATTACCTCGCTCTCAGATCTAAAAAGTATTGTTCCCAACCTTCAGGTCGCGCCCACTGCCACCAAGAGTCAGGCGATATTTATTCGTGGCATTGGTCAGCGTGCATCAACCCCGGAACTTGATCCCGGTGTGGGCCAATACTTGAATGGTATTTTTATTGCGCGCCAAGATTCACAGTTACTGGATGCGGTAGACGTACAAAGTATTCAGGTTTTGCGAGGGCCGCAGGGGACCTTGTTTGGTAAAAACAATACCGGTGGCGCGATGCTGGTCACAACGGTAAAACCAAGTTTCGATAGCTGGACGGCTAATAGTACGGTGACGGTCGGTTCCCATGGACGTCAAGATATTAAAGCTTCGGTCAATATTCCCCTGCTCGAGAACCGCATGGGTATTCGCCTCAGCGCCACGGTTCGTCGCCTAGAGGGCTATTTTAAGAATATTGTCGATGGTAGCCGTTTCGCTGATGAAGACCGTCAAGCCATAGCAGTGCGTTTTCTTTGGGATATCAACGATGATCTTCAGCTCGATACTTTTTCATTTTGGAGTATGCAGGATGAGAAGGGGCAGGCGAATAATTGCCAAGTGATTAATGCCGAAGCCGCGGCGGCCACATTTTTCGTCCCCGGCCAGCCTGATAATTATGCCCAGCGCTGTAAGCAACAAGAAAACTTAGCGGAGAACCGCGAGGTCGCCATCAATACCGACGCTAGCTTCTATCGGCAGCAGTCGCAGTTGCATGGGGTAAAGCTAATTTGGGGACTGGGGCCGCTGGATCTGGAATCTATTACCGCTTATAGCCGCCAGTACGATCTGGGTAAACAGGAAGATATCGACGGCAGTGATTTCAGTCTAGTACCCAATGGCGAGCGGCTTGCCTTGCGGGCGCTCGATGCCGCTGGTATTGATCATGATCAAGAGGAGCGCTACCAGATTAGCCAAGAGTTGAAGTTTAACGGTCGATTTCTGGATGATAAATTAGACCTAACCTTTGGCGCGTTTTACTCCGCTGAACGAATTGATGGCTTCGCTTATCCGCAAATCATTGGTGCCAACGGCGTTCTGGGTATACCGCCTAGCTTTCTTCTAGCTAGCACTACGAGCATAAGTCTGCCGAGTGTGGATCTGCTGGCTGCGGCAACCAATACCTTGGTTTTGCCCTTGCTCTCGGCGTCGGTAAATTTGAGCTTTATAGAGAACGATACCCGTGCGGTCTTTATTCAGGGAAGCTACGACTTAAGTCGGGATCTTCAGCTCACCTTAGGTATTCGATACACCGAGGACGACAAGCAGCGAGAGGTGGTCTTATACAATGCTGATTTCGATGCATTTGGGCAGCGTGAGGGTCTAATCCATGCCCAGGGCGGAATCTATAATCCCGTGCCTAGGCCGGTCTTTGACAATATTAACTTCGCCTTGCCGATTCCGTTTTTAGCGCCGGTGAGCACTGAAGCTGAGCGCTCATTTGACCAGCTTTCTCCGGCATTTACCTTGAACTATGACTGGGGAGGTGATGGTATTGATAGTGTGTCGGTGGACAGCTTGATGACCTATCTGACTATCAGTGAAGGCTATAAGTCGGGAGGTTTGGGTTTGCGTGGCCGCAGGCTTAACGAATTTGAGCCAGAGGTTGTTGAGAATAGCGAAATCGGTTTTAAGCTGGAGGCGCTGTCTTCTCGCCTGCGACTCAATGGCGCTATTTACCGTATGGATTACGACCAAATTCAAGTGCAGCAGGCTGAAACGGGGCCGAACGGGCCTACCGATGTCATTTTGTTTTTGGATAATGCCGGTTCGGCGGTGGTTCAGGGTGCTGAGCTAGAGGCGACGCTGCTGTTAAATGCCATGCAGATCAATGCTAATCTGGGTTACACCGATGCCTATTATCGTGACTACACGGTTTTTCTCGCAGATGGTTCAAGCTATGATCGCAGCGCTGAGCCCTTTGCCGTGGTGCCTGAGAATACTCGCTCGCTGGCGATTCAATATCGATGGGAAACTCCGCTAGGGATGGTGATTCCGCGGCTTCACTACTCTTACCGCTCTGAGATATTTGTGGGTTTAGACGCCAAGGCAAATCTCTATCAGGGTGCCACGCTTGGCGCGCAAGAACTCTATAATGCGCGGCTAACATGGCTGCCCGATGACAGGCTGCGGGTCGCTTTGTATGTTAATAATTTGAAGGATTCCCTGTTCTTCGGCGGCGGTGTGGCATTGGGTGATAATCTCGGCACCACGACAAAAGCACAAGTTCCGCCGCGCCATTACGGCTTAGAAGTGTCGTATAGCTGGGATTGATTTATGGTCTTGATTCAAAAGAATGAGATCACCGTCAATGATGCTGTTCAGGAGGCGCGGGCAAGCGCCCTGGAGCTGGCGGCCATGGCAAAAATACACCGAGATAACCATAGTGCCATGGATAACTGCAGTATTGAACGCAGCTGGCTGGCCAGTGCGGGCACCTATGTGTATCACAGTCATATTGCCATCACCGGACAATCTCTTGAGCGTTTTACGTGGCTAAGCAGGACGTTTTTTCATTCGGCCGCGCTGCCCATTCAGCCTTGGTATAGTGAATTTCAGGGTGGCAAATGCCTTGCCCTTTGCTTGCCACCGCAAGACGGCGTTGATGATCATCAGCTGTGTTGGGGGCGATTTGATTTAGGCATGCCGGCCCCAAGATATTATCGCCAGCTGGTGTCTTTGCTGCGGCCAACAGAGAGCACTGCCGTCATTGTTGCGCGGTCTGTAAACCAAGGGCCGCCGCTGCCTGATGGCGCTCGACTTGCCTATACAGTAAGTCCAAATGGCGAAGTGTTATTCTGGGAAAATAACTGTCTGCACTGGCACCACATTTGTTATACACCTGGCGCCGGTATTCTTGCCGGGCGATTTGATCGCTACTTTATCAATATGCTTCGCTGCTTGCGTCTGGATCAACTTGAGCGCAATACCTATCGAAAGGAAGCAGAGCAATTGCGGGATTGGCTGCAATCACCAAACCCGGAATATGATTTAGCCTAGCTAGGCGACGAGAGTCCGGTTTGAGTGGGGTAGGGGCGCGGGAAGGTCGCCAGCTATGAGATTATTTTCTGCGCAACTTATGATACTAAAGGTTGGCTATACGTGGGCTCTATATCCCAGGGGAAATGAATCCAGGTGTCTTGGCTAAATTCGCGCACAAAGTGTTCGGTCAGTGCCTTGGCCTGAGGTTTGGCGTAAATCGTCACAAAGCAGGCTTTGGGTAGTAGTTCCTTGGCAATTTTGGCCGTGCCGCCGGTATCGACCAAGTCATCTACTAGTAGGTAGCCGTCACCATCGCCTTCCACTGTTTTAAGAATACTCATTTTGCCTTGTTGGTCGTGGTCGTAGCTGGCGATACACAGAGTATCCACAACGCGTAAATTCAATTCTCTAGCCAAGATGGCGCCGGGGACTAGACCACCGCGGGCAATACTAATAATGCCTTTCCAGCGCTTTGTGGTGAGTTTACGGGCTAACTCGCGGGTGTCGCGGTGGAGTTCATCCCATGATAAATAGTAAACGGGGGGCTTACCGTCTGACATGCTGCTAGCCTTCTACGGGGTCAAAGGTGGCAGATTGTGCCGCATGGATGCTGTCATCGCAAGGCTTTAGGGAAGGCTCTGGATTTAGTCTAGGATTGTGCCTACTAGCCTCTTAGTCGTCGTGGTCAATATTTTGACTTGTTATGATTTTTCGGGAGGCTAGCATCCTTGCGTGGCCCTTCCCGAAAAATACAATCTCGCGCTTAGAAGCTGAGGGTCAAATCCATACCATAACTTTTCGGTTCACCGAAGTATGCTGCCTGATAGGCGCCCAAGCTAATCGAATGCACTTTATATTCTTCATCGGCTAAGTTGCGCCCCCACAGCGCAAGGCTTAGCTTGGCAGAACCAAGCGCAATATCAGATAGCGCTACCCGCGTATTCAATAGACCATAGTCATCGAGGAAAAAACCGGACATATCATCATTAAACGCCGTGCCGTAACGCTCGTCTGTCCACTGATAGTCTACGCTAGCAGTCAGCATTATCGGTCCGGCACCTAGGCCGCGCTGATATTCAAAACCAACGGTGTAGTTGTGTTCTGGGGCGTAGGGCATCTCAGCTTGATCTGCAACATTCTCACCTTCGGTGGCGCTGCCGCTGCGCTGATCAATATATTCAACAAAGTCTGCATCGGTGTAGCCGTAGGACAGTTGCATGGTCAAGCCCGGCAGTAACACGGCCATAACATCCAGTTCAAAGCCGTCTATTTGGGCCTCACCCACATTGAAGACGTCGGTTAAAAAGATGGTGGCGTTATTGGTTATTTGCTGAAGCTGCATGTCTTGGTAGTCGGCGTGGAACAGCGCGGCATTGACACTGATGCGATTGTTTAGCCAGTTGGATTTAAGTCCCAGCTCGTACGACACCATATGTTCTTCATCGAATGGTGGGGTAAAACCATCCTCGGTGCTGCGCACATTATAGCCGCCGGATTTATAGGCGGTAACGACTTTGGCAAAGGTGTTAATGTTGTCATTCCAACTGTAATCCGCTGTTAAACTAGGATTAAAGTTACTCCACTCGTCGCTATCTGATTGCTCGCCATTAGTGAAATACACTGCACTGTCTTTCCGCGCCGCGCGCTTATCCACGGTGTAGCGACCTCCCAAGGTAATGTCTAAATCGTGATTCAGTTGCGCGGGCGACCAGGTCACTTGCCCATAGGCCGCATAGGCCTCGGAGCTTGAGTAGATCTGCCTATCTTCTAAGGTTATGGTCACAAAGGACGGCGGCACTAAAGGGTTAGGGGGGACAGGCGCCGGCGCTGGAATCGGCACGGTGTCGGTTTCTTTCTCGACACCGTGTTCTTTGAAGTAATAGAGTCCTGCAACATAGCGCCAAGATTCGCCAGCGTCGCCGACGAATTGGAATTCCTGCGAAACCTGATCCTGTTCGATGCCGACCCGGATTTTAAAACCGGGCAAGCCGCCACCGTAGTCCTGCACAATATCTTCAGCCAATTCGCGGTAGGCAGTGATTGACTTCAGTTGTCCCCAGGGGGTGTCGAAACTGGCAATTAAACTATGGCCGCTCAGTTCAGTATTACTGGGTTCAACACCGCCATTCCAGCTTCCGCTATCGCTGCGTTGTTCACTTGCCGGTATAGCATTTCCAGTTGATGATGTGGTTTGATAAAAATGCTGCGGCCCATCAATATTTGAAAAATCATAGGCGTAATCAATAACAAGGCGCTCGCTGGCATCCCAGCGTAAGACCGCCCGGCCAGCCTGCTTTTCTTCCTCGCCAAAGTTCTTGCCGGCACCAGTATTTTCAACCCAGCCGTCATGGCCAGACTCTAGATAACTTAATTTACCGGTAAACTGACCGACTCTGCCGCTCTCTATTTTACTCAGCGAGCGCCAATAGTCGCGGTTGCCCACGCTAAATTGCTGGCTAATGGCAAAGTCTTCCGCCGGTTTGGCGGTGATTAAATTTATCGCCCCGCCGGTCGTATTACGGCCGTACAGCGTGCCCTGGGGCCCGCGTAACACTTCGATGCGCTCCAGATCGGCGACATCGCTGGTTAAGCCAATACTCCGCGCCACGTATACACCGTCCAGATAGATACCAACGGCGGGATCTTGGGTCGACTGGCTGTCGTTATTGCCCACCCCGCGCATGAACACCACTAGGGAGCTGCGGCTATTAGGAAAAGGGGTGATGGTGACATTGGGCGCCAAGCCGGCGACATCGCCCAAGTCACTAATACCGAAGCGCGCTAGCCGTTCGCTGGAAAAGGCCAGCATAGAAATAGGGGTATCCTGAAGCGAGCTCTCGCGCTTCTCAGCGGTAACCAGAATCTCTTCTAAGGTCAAATCACTGGCGGCCATGGATGTGAGCGGCATGGCGCCGAGGATTGCTGCCGTTAACACCGACATATAAGGGATCGACTTGGACATTTTACATTCTCTTATTATTTAAATTTAACGGCAGCAAAAGTCTAGCAGGCCAATTAGCGGGCGAGTATCGCAAGCTATCTAGGGCTTCGCCTATCGTTCGTTTGAGTGGGAAGTGAGAAGGGGGTATAGCTGTGACTGGACGCGAACACGCGCCCTGTCACTAAGGTGTCATGCCGACTCAGGCTATAGGGCTGCTGCAACACTGCCGTAAATACTTCCCAAGACCAGTACGATAGTTGCCAGACCACCAATGGCAAAGCCTGCACCGCGCTTCTCTGCTGCGGCTAAATAGCCTTTGCAGTATAGGGCGCGCCCCAGTACAAAGACCAAACCCAAGCCCGCAGCAACCGCCGCACTGACGTATGTAGCAAAAATCCACATGGCGGGTATCACCACGACCATTTGCTCAAGGGTATTTAGCTGCACACGCAGCATCCGCTCAAGCTTGGGGTCGCCCGTCATAGCCGGGGCCTGAATGCCGGATTTGCCGCGGGTAGCACCGACCATCATGATAAAAACCAAGTACTCCAATAATATAATGCCGATTACTGCCGCCACGATTGCCATTTTTATTATCCTCATCATTATAAAAGTGAATCATCCTAATCCTGCCGGGCTTTAAACAAAAGCACTGAGTGCTGGTTTAGCAAATATCGCGCAGCAGCAGTAAATCGCTGATAGTCGAGTGGTAAAACGGGCTTGGCGAATGGTGATAATAAGTGAGCATTGCCACCGCTGCTGCTATAGTCAATAAAATGACACTTTATGTTAATAATTAAATATGGGTGATAGCTTGGCCTCTGCTCGACATATTCTTAAATTTGCGGTGTTTGCACCGGAGCCCCTCGCAGGGCGATTACAAAGTATTCTAATGTCATTGGGCGATTACGATATATGTACCGACATCGCTGAGCTGAAGCCAGCGGACTGTGCGGCCATTTTTACAAGTGGCCTTAGCGCTGCACAAAGTCGGTGGCTGGGCGTCACATCGCTGCCTAAGGTACTTATACTGCCAAGCGATAGGCTGGACACTAAGTCGGCTGAAGAGCTGGTATTGGGAAGTGATTTTTACTACCAAGATGTGCTCGAAGTCTTATACCGACTGCGGCTAGGTAGGGATACGTCTCAGAGTGGCGGCGTAGCCAAAAAAGATCGTTTAGTTGGTATTAGCCCTGCGGTTGCGGAGTTGCGACGCTTGTCCACACAGGTGGCAGACAAGGCGGTGACGGTGTTGATAACCGGGCCCTCAGGCGCAGGTAAAGAAGTGGTGGCCCGCTCTCTACACGACTTATCTTGCCGGCGAGATGCCCCTTTTGTCCCAATTAATTGCGGCGCCATTCCGCGCGAGTTACTAGAAAGCGAATTGTTTGGTCACGAGCGGGGTGCATTTACCGGGGCAATATCTAGCAGGGCCGGGCGATTTGAGCTGGCTGAGGGCGGAACCTTATTTCTAGATGAAATTGGGGATATGCCCCTGGACATGCAAGTGAAGATTCTGCGGGTAATTCAGGAGCGGACGTTTGAACGGGTGGGTTCGGATAAAACGCGCAGCGCCGATGTAAGGATAATTGCGGCAACCCATCGTAATTTAGAGGCGATGATTGAGTCCGGTCAGTTTCGTGAAGATCTCTATTACCGGATAAATGTATTTCCCTTGAGCGTGCCCGGGCTTGCCGAGCGGGCAGAGGATATTCCTCACCTGATTCGCGCCTTGGCGAAACAATTAGAAACCGAGGGCTTGGGGCGTTTGCGCCTTGCAGACTCGGCTATACGCTCTTTATGCGCTCATGGCTGGTCTGGCAATATTCGCGAGTTGGCGAATTTATTGGAACGTCTGGTGATTATGTACCCAGATCAGGTGGTCGGTTTTATCGATTTACCTGAAAACTACCGCTACCGTGATGACGGTTGGCGACCGCCAATATTAGCGGAGTCTGACACGGTGGCGGAAGCCGGCACCAGCCTGCCGGCGCTACCTGCAGCGGGAATAAATATGAAAGACTATTTTCAGGACGTCGAGCGGCAGTGGATATCGCAGGCCCTGAGTGTCCACGAGGGCGTGGTGAGCAAGGCGGCCCTGCATTTGGGGCTGAGAAGAACCACGCTGATTGAGAAAATGCGCAAATTAGGTATTCAGCCTTAGCTTACAATACACCAAACACTTCGATCCAATTGCCGTCGGGGTCGGCAATAAAACCAAAGCCGATGCCATCTGCAAATGCGGTTACGTCTACCGGGATCTCGACGCCATTGGCTTTTAGTTCGGTGAACCAGGCTGATAAGCCGTTTACACCCATCGATATATAGCGATAGCCTTTGGCGCTGAACCCGCCGCCGGCGATAACGTCTGCTGCTGGGGCTTCGTCGTAGCTAACGAGTTTTATGATGGCGCCGCCAAGATGGTAGCGATGCATAATGCCGCCGGAAAACGATAGCTCAGACTCATATTTCAGACCAAGTGTCTCACCATAGAAGGCCCGCATTGTGGCCATATTGGTGGTGACAATACCAACTTCTATGCTGTCACTGAGTAGCTGAGGAGGCATGCTGAGATCCTTTTGTTTATTATTTTTAGCTGTTGTGAATTTAGCTAGGTAATAGATGGTAATTGAAGCGTGGGCTAAGTGTGAAGCCTAATAGCAATGCGCGAGCTAACATGGTGTTAGGTGCTAAATTATTGAACTACTTGCTGCTACGCACCTGATAATTTGACGGTATAGCCTTTGCTTTCTAGTAAGGTTTTGAGTGCTTGACGTTGATCGCCCTGGAATTCCATCTCATTGTCCTTAATTGCGCCGCCGGTGCTGAGTTTTTGGCGAAGCTCTTTGCCCAAGGTCTTCAGTTCGCCAGCGCTTATCAATACGCCGCTCACAATACTCACGCCTTTTCCCTTGCGGCCCTTAGTTTCACGGCGAATGCGCACGATACCGTCACCGCTGGGGGCGGTGTTATCCACGTTTTTACAGACGCACTCGGTGCTGGCTTGGCCACAATCGGGGCAGCGGCGGCCAAGATCAGTTGAGTAAACAAGTCTAGACACGATTTTCTCCTATTTTGTGCTGCGATGATTATAATGGCTTCGCCCGCTTAAGGGTGATTTGAGTCTTAGTTTTTAAGGGAGCCTTAAATGGCCGATGATGTATCCGCTCAGCTTATCGACGTACAAACCCAGTTGACGTTTCAAGAAGATTTGCTTAACGCGCTGAATGATCGCGTAGTGGCCCAAGATCTTGAAATAAGGAACTTGCGGCGCACGCTAGAATTGCTCCACGAGCAGATGAAACAAAAAAACACCTCCGGTGAAGATGCCCAATTTGTCGATTCTGAGCGGCCACCTCATTACTAAGCGACGTGTGGCGTGTTAAAAAATAGCGGAGCGTAGATTTATAAGAAAGACGAGAAGCGTGGAATGCCTGCGACAAGACCGATTTCGTCTTGTCGCAGGATGTGTCGCGGTGGTGTTACTTAATCATTGTGACTTCTTCCGCCTGCGGTCCTTTTTCACCCTCAGTAAGAATGAATTCCACAGTTTGCCCTTCGTTTAGACTGCGACGCCCTCGGCCTTGGCCGCGGATTGAGCGAAAGTGAACAAAGACATCGCCACCGGCGTCGCGGGTGATAAAGCCATAGCCCTTGCTAACGTTAAACCATTTAACTGTTCCGCGCTCGCGCTGACTTTTAAATTTGTCGGCAAGCGTTGGCAGTTTGGGTGATAGTAGCATTCCGAGTAATATTGCGATTGTGATGATGGCGGCAGAGAGTGGGTTGCCGGCATCGACGCCTGTTAACTGCAGCGCTGCAATGCTTGAAAAGCTTAGGATGGCCAAAAATATAATTCTAATTATCAGTAACATATAAATCCAAAAATAGCTGAAAGTGGAAAGAACCTAATCGTATTTAGCGAGTGGTGTTTTACCCGCGCGTCATTATAGCACTCGTATACGATGGCGTCGCGGCTACTGGGGTTTGTGAAGTTGGCGCGGCAATCGCCCTGAATCTATTAGGTAATAGTGCCGATGTGTGCTCAACTCTGCGGTGTGCTAAGGGAAATTACGAATAGTGCTTGACCGCGTCAAATCGCACTATAGAAGGCCCTTCAAGGATGGGGTTAAGCAGTTTACACGTGTGGTGAATGGGGGCATGTTGATGCGTGACTGGATTGATTCCAGAGAGAGTAAGCAAAGCGCTAGAAAGCATCGTCTCATACTCAATATTGCTATTGCAGCGCTCTGTGTATTGATACTCATTTTGGCAGTATCTCAAGCATATCTTCTCAGTAAGGCTGAGTCGGGTTCTAGTTCGGCTTTATCCCAATTGCAGTTGAGAGAGACGGCGCTATTTGAGCTCGACACGGCGCTTGCGCGTGGCAATGTCTTCCATGAGTTCGCTGCCGCTTATCTTATGAATGACTCACCTCAAGTCAATATCATTCGAAGTCGTTTTATCGCAGGACGCGAGATACTACTGAGTGATGTTTTTGCATCATTTCCCCAGCCGATCGTCCGGGACTTGGTTCGTCTGCTCGATGTCTATTCTTCTTATCAATCTCGGGCCTCCGAATCTTTAATTAGCGTTTCCGCACCTTTAAATCCTCAGGTCGATGCCCAAAAAATAGTTATTGGCTTACAGGCGTTGCGGGCGTATGAGCAAGAGTGGCTGTCGGCTTTGGCTATATCGGTACTTGATCAGCAAGTGCGCTGGCATCAACAGACCCAATTTATATTTAGCTTGCTATTGCTGTGCTTGTTGCCATTGGCGGTGGGTATCCATTTTGCGAGAAAGTTCGCCAAGGAGCATCAGGGCATGCTCGATACCAGCGAGTATTTTAACCGCCTTATCAACACCTTGCCGGGCATTGTGCTGTTGACAGATCGCAGCGGGCACATTCTGTTGGCCAGCGAGTCTGCAGCAAAATTTCTAATGTACCCCTGTGAGCAATTATCACGCATGGATATGCTGAGCTTGTTGCCAAAGCGTTTTCGGCAGCAATACAAGTTGTTTAGTAATAACTATATGGACGGCAGTGCTGAGCGAGGTGGTCAGCGGGTCAAGGGGCGCGAACTCTTAATCTTGAATTCAGAGGGGGTCGAGATACCGGTCGAGCTGTATTTCGGTGATTTTGATACCACGGATGGCCAGGTGGTCGTGGTGTGTCTGCAAGATGTGTCTGAGCGTCGAGACTTATATCAAAAATATCAGCATTCGCAGAAGCGTTTTGAGATGGCAATGATGGCATCGCGAGACGGTCTGTGGGACTGGGATATGATAAACGGTTCGGTATTTTTTAGCCCTGCATGGCTAAATATGATTGGTATTAAAGGTGGCCAGCCGCTCGATGGCCGTGCGGTGTTTGATGCCAGTATTCACCCGGATGACCGAGTACGTGTTAGGCAAGCTATTGAAGATTTTCTAAAAAGCGACGATACAGTGTTCCGCGATGAGCACCGTTTACGCCGTATAGATGGCAGTGTCTGCGATGCAGTGACCCGTGCTTGTGCACAACGCGACAGCTCCGGTCAGGTTATTCGTATTGTCGGGATGCATTCAGACGTTACCCACTTTAAGGAAGCAGAGCGTGAGGTACGGCGTTTAAACCGCAACCTTGAAGACCGGGTTCGCTTGCGCACTCAGCAATTGGAGTCTGCGGTGATGCAAGCCGAGAAGGCTAGCCGCACTAAGGCGACCTTTTTGAGTGTTATGGGGCATGAAGTACGCACGCCCATGAACGGCGTTATTGGCATGGCTGATTTGTTAAGTAAAACAAAGCTAGATCGTGAACAGTGGATGATGGTTGATACGGTGCGGCGCTCGTCCATGAGTTTGCTGGCTACCCTCGATAATATATTGGATTATTCTGCATTGGATTCTGGTGATGTGGAGCTGGAAGTAGAAAGTATCCAATTGGCTGAATTTGTTGAGGGCGTGGCCGACGAATTTGCCGACAGCGCAGCTAAGAATAAAATTCGCTTTATTCTATATATTGACCCTGCGGTACCCGCCGCGGTCTTCGCTGATGCCACTCGGCTGCGTAAAATTTTGGTGAACCTATTAGGTAATGCCATAAAATTTACCAAGTCTCGGTCTGGCGACGGGCTGCTTCAGTTGCGCCTGAGTGTTGCAGAGACAGAAGCTGCGACTCGTCAAAACATCACTTTTGAAGTGATAGACAATGGCGTAGGCGTATCGGAAGAGATGCGCTCGCAGCTATTCAGTCCCTTCATGCTGGAAGAGAATAGCCGAGCCCGTCGCTTTGGTGGCACGGGGCTGGGTTTAGCAATTACCACCCGATTGCTGGATTTAATGGGAGGTGAGATAGCCTTAGACGACGATCACCTTGAGGGCAGTCGCTTTGTGTTTTCTATTCCTTTTACGGTTGATACCACGTCGAAACGCATTGTGGTTGGCGGGGACATAGTCGTATTTGCCAGCATGGGCGATGATTTGTTAAAAGAATCGGTGCGGGCCGCATTAGCGCTGGGCGGACAAGAGGTATCTTGGGTGATTTCTGCGGCAGATTTGGCTGAGCAATTGTCGACAATAAAGCAGGACAATGTCGTACTGATCTTAGGTCATGATGCCGATAGCGACTTGCTTGAATACTGCAAAACTCAGGCGGTGAGGACGATTTGTATTGCCCCCAGGCCAAGTCGGCTTAACTCCCGCGACCCAAGAAAAGTTTATAGCGATCCTTTGTTGCCATCTGCTTTGGCTAGGGCAGTTGAGTATCGGCCGCGATTAATGCTAGAAAAATTTTAGCGGTATTCTCGCTAGATAAAACACAACTTGCCGCGCGGCCAGTATTGATGGCTGTGAGAGCTTTGTCAGTGATCAGACTTTGGTCACGTCTTCGGCCTGAAGCCCCTTTGGTCCGTTAATTAGGTTGAATTCAACAGCTTGCCCTTCGTCTAGAGTGCGATAGCCTTCGCCGCGAATAGAGCGAAAATGGACGAAGACGTCATTGTCTTCGCTGTTGCTAATAAACCCGAAGCCTTTGGCGTTGTTGAACCACTTAACCGTACCGGAAACTCGGTCGCTCATTGCTCTTCCTCATTGCGTTGTTAAACAAATAGCTAGGGTGAAAAACGGATAGATTTGTGAAGATCGAAATTTTGCTGTTTAAGGTAAATAAAACGGTCTGGGTGCTGGGGAACGTGGGGGGATTGGCCGCAATGCAGTGATTACTGCTTGGCCGGGGCGCTGTATTTATCAGCGAGTTGTCTCTGCTTGCGACCATTACATTACAGCGGATATCAGACTTGTTGTGAGCTCTACTATAGCGCCTTTAGGTGTTTTGTCTATGCCTTAGGGTTTTATAGTAGAGCGCTGCGGACAGGATGATATTCGAGCTGCTTGGCCTTGGTGCATTGAAAGCTGGCAAGAATAGGGCATTTATGTCTAATAAATAATCCATTCCAGCCAGCTATGGGCTTGGCCTATTGCCCGCACTGATACTTACATAGCGCATCAACAGCCATTTAGTGGATGCTTACAATGCTTTAATCGTTTGCATTTGTTCACTTAGCTTTGCCATTGCAGCTTGCTGGCCAGCTAGTTTCTCCTGCTCTTTAGCCACAACATCGGCTGGTGCCTTGTCTAAGAATCCAGCGTTGCTGAGCTTGCCTTGTAGGCGTTGGATCTCTTTGTTTAGCTTTTGGACTTCTTTCTCTAGGCGGATAATTTCTGCCGCTTTATCGATTAGGCCCGACATTGGAACTAGTACTTCCATGGTGCCTACTAACTGAGTCGCAGACATCGGCGCTTCGTCATTGACGGCCAGCCATTGAATGTCATCGAGTTTGGCGAGCTTGGCAAGAGATTGGCGATGACTGCTTAAACGTCGCAGATCCTCGTCGCTGCCATTCTTTAGCAGTAAGGTCAGCGCTTTTGAGGGGGGCACATTCATCTCACCGCGAATATTGCGGATGGCGAGAATTACGTGCTTCAGCCATTCGACATCAGCTATGGCGTCGTCGTCTATTTTTTCACTGGCGGCCAAGGGATAGGCTTGCAGCATAATGGTGTCGGTGCCGGCACTGAATGCAACACCAGCGATGGGGGCAACCCGCTGCCAGATTTCCTCAGTGATGAAGGGCATAAATGGGTGGGTCATTCTCAGGGTGGCTTCTAGTACCCGAATTAGTGTTTGGCGAGTGCCGCGTTTGGCGTCAGCACTGGCGTTGTCATCCCACAATACCGGTTTAGAAAGCTCCAGATACCAATCGCAATAGTCGTTCCATATGAATTCATAAATTGCTTGGGACGCGTGATCGAGCCGATAGGCTGCCATTGCATTGGCAATGGTTTGCTCGGTTTGCTGCAGGCGAGAAATAATCCAGCGGTCGGCGAGACTCAGTTCCACAGCTTCGCCATTCACACCGCAGTCTTGCTCTTCGGTGTTCATGAGCACGTAGCGGGCGGCGTTCCAAATTTTATTACAGAAATTGCGATAACCTTCTAAGCGGCGCATATCCCAGTTGATATCGCGACCGGTCGAGGCCAGTGAAAATAGGGTGAAGCGCAGGGCGTCGGTGCCGTGGGCGCCAATACCCTCGGGGAATGTGCTGCGGGTGGCCTTGGCGATTTTTTCTGCCAGCTGCGGCTGCATCATATTGCCGCAGCGCTTCTCCAGTAGTGCGTCCAGTTCAATGCCGTCGATCATATCTAGTGGGTCTAATACATTACCCTTGGACTTAGACATTTTTTGGCCCTGTTCGTCGCGAATTAGGCCGGTGATGTAAACGGTTTTAAACGGTACTTGCGCATCACCGTTTTCGTCTTTATTGAAATGCATGGTCATCATTATCATTCTGGCAACCCAGAAGAAAATGATGTCAAAGCCGGTGACTAATACGTCGGTAGGGTGGAAATTTTTGAGGCGCTCAGTTTGCTCCGGCCAGCCTAGGGTGCCAAAGGTCCATAGTGCAGAGCTGAACCAGGTGTCGAGTACATCGTCGTCTTGCTTGAGTTCCAGACTCGCCGGTAGTTGGTATTTCGCCCGGGCTTCCGCTTCATCGCGAGCGACGTAGATATTGCCTTCAGCGTCATACCATGCGGGAATGCGGTGTCCCCACCATAGCTGACGAGAAATACACCAGTCTTGAATGTCGCGCATCCAGCTAAAATACATATTCTCGTATTGCTTGGGCACAAACTCAATGCGACCGTCTTCAACCGCCTCAATGGCGGGCTTGGCCAATGCGGCGGTGGCGACAAACCACTGGTCGGTGAGCATAGGCTCAATCACTAGACCGGAACGGTCTCCGCGCGGAACCTTAAGCGCGTGATCGTCTACTTTTTCGAGCAGGCCAAGGGTGTCTAAATCGGCGACAATGGCTTTGCGGGCGACATAGCGATCCAGCGTGGCATAGCTTGCGGGCACCATTTTATCGAGGTCGGTATTTTCTGAGCTGTCGCTATTGAAAATTTCTGCTTCGCTGCGAATGGCGGCGTCTTTGTCGAGGATATTAATCATCGGCAATTTATGGCGCTGGCCTACGGCATAATCATTGAAGTCGTGGGCGGGGGTGATCTTGACGCAGCCGGTGCCAAATTCGCGGTCAACATAGTCGTCTGCAACGATGGGAATTTTGCGGTCTACTAACGGCAGGGTAATGAACTTGCCGATCAGTGAGGCATAGCGTTCGTCTTTGGGATTAACCGCAACAGCAGTATCGCCAAGCATGGTTTCTGGTCGGGTGGTGGCAACCACTAAGTAGGTTTTACCGTCCGCGGTCGTTTCACCGTCGGCCAATGGGTAGCGGAAATGCCACATAAAGCCTTTTTCATCAGTGTTTTCGACTTCCAAGTCTGAGATGGCGGTGTGGAGTTTTGGGTCCCAGTTAACTAGGCGCTTGCCGCGGTAAATGAGCTTGTCATCATATAGCCGCACAAACACTTCTTGTACTGCTTTGTAGAAGCCATCATCCATGGTGAAGCGTTCATGGTTCCAGTCTACCGACGCGCCCAGACGCCGAAGCTGCCGAGTGATGGTGCCGCCAGATTCTTCCTTCCATTCCCACACTTTATCTAGAAATGCGTCGCGGCCGAGATCGTGACGAGTTTGGCCAGTTTCAGCAGCGAGTTTGCGCTCGACTAGCATTTGGGTAGCGATGCCTGCGTGATCGGTGCCAACCTGCCAAAGGGTGTTGTGGCCTTGCATGCGGTGGTAGCGGGTGAGGGCGTCCATGATCGAGTCTTGGAAAGCATGCCCCATATGCAAACTGCCGGTGACGTTTGGCGGCGGGATCATGATGCTGTAAGGGTCGCCCTTGCCCTGAGGCGCGAAATAGCCTTTTTCTTCCCAGTTTTGGTACCACTTGGTTTCGATATCTGCGGGCTGAAATGTCTTGTCCATTGAGTCTCTGCGGCGTGTTAGCCTGATGTTTTAGGTGGTGTTAATGGCGCCGCGCGTGCTGATCGACATTATCGGTCAGCGTGGAGGCTTGGCGATTAAAAAAGTGCTTAAGTATACTGAGTTTTGGGCGGGCTGGCTAAAAAGAAAGTCGCATTTGCGGTGTTAGTTGTCGCTGTGAAGTTGAGAGTGCCAGCGCTGTAGAATGACATTGTCCAAGCTCAATAGTCGCTTGCGCAGCTCCGCTTCTATTTCTGGCATCATCGAGTCGATGACTTCCTGCATAAATATTTCGCGTCCGTAGTCGCCATCGCCGGAATAGTTGCTATCAAAGCTTGGCGTTGATTTTCTTGCATCGACACTAACGTCAGTATCGTTAGCAAAGTGGAGTGGTGAGTCGTCGATCAGGGTGTTGCCATATTCATTAGCTATTGTGTCGGCGGTGAAAGCCCCAGTGCCTGCATTGTCAGCGGCCATGTTTTCAGTTTCTAGATCATTAGTTTCTAGGACCACAGAGTCTTGAACTCTGGAATCTAAAAGCCCGTCATCGACATCGTCCTCAATAATATCGTCAAGCAGTGGGATCGCGGCCAAGTCGACACCGTGTTGCTTATGTAATACCGCTTTAAGTTCTTCCAGTTCACCCAGCAGAGGGCCTTTTTCCGTTGCCATTGGGAATTAACCTGTGATGGTGTGAGTTTTTAATGGATAGCCGCGATCTTTATAGAAACTATAACGCTCGCGCGATGCGCTCAGGCTGTCGTCTTGCTGGCTGACAATTTCGGCTAGGCGTTTAAAGCGGCTGAAGAAAGTAGGCACTTCCTTGGCGAGATTGACCAGCACGTCGCAGTGTTCACCGGCGTGCTCACCGCAACCTATTAGCACTGGGTTAAGGTCTGCGGGGTGACTGCTGTGGGGAATGAAGCTCTCGTCGCGATACTGCCAAAGCATGGCGTCTAGGGCTTCAGTGGCGTCGACATCATCACAATGTAAATACACCTGATGGCCCGCGCGCCAGGCTTTCTCGGTGAGGCGGCAAGCGTAATGCATTGCCGCCTCGGCACTCATAAGACTGAGTATATGGAAGTCAATTCGCGTCATGGCCCAGCGCCTATTAACCTGCCTTGCTTGCAAGATACTGGCACAGCAGGCCAACAGGGCGTCCAGTGGCGCCTTTGTTTGCACCGCCTATCCAGGCTGCACCGGCAATATCGAGATGCGCCCAACGGTAATCTTTGGTGAAGCGAGACAAGAAACATGCTGCGGTGACACTGCCGGCTTCAGGCCCGCCAATATTGGCCATATCGGCAAAGTTGCTGTCTAGCTGGCTTTGGTAATCATCCCACAGGGGCATATGCCATGCGCGGTCTTGGGCAAGTCGACCTTGCTCTAGCAATTCTGCGGCAAAGCCGTCGTCATTACTGAACAAGCCGCTAGCGTGTTTGCCTAAAGCCACCACGCAGGCGCCCGTTAGGGTGGCGATATCAATGACTGAGGCAGGCTTAAATTTGCCGGCGTAGGTGAGGGCGTCGCACAGAACGAGGCGACCTTCGGCGTCAGTATTGAGGACCTCAATCGTCTGTCCCGACATACTAGTGACAACATCGCCGGGTTTGGTGGCTTTGCCACTAGGCATGTTTTCAGCTGCGGCGATAATACCGATGACATTTAGCTTGATGTCCATGTTTGCCACCGCGTTTAAGGTACCAAGAACACTGGCGGCGCCGCACATATCGTATTTCATTTCATCCATTTTCGCGCCGGGCTTTAGGCTAATGCCACCGGTGTCGAAGGTGACACCTTTGCCGACTAAGACATGGGGTTTATCAGATTTTTTGCTGCCCTTATATTCCATGACAATAAGTTGCGCGGGCTGATCGGAACCAGCGGAGACTGATAGCAAGGAGTGCATGCCCAATTGCGCCATTTTCTTTTCGTCGAGTACGCTGACGGTGACCGATTCGAACTTGCGTCCCAATGCCCGCGCTTCACTAGCAAGATAATTTGGCGTGCAAATATTGCCGGGTAGGTCGCCCAAGTCGCAGGCCACATTAATACCCTTGCCGATACTGGCGCCAATGTGAACGGCGCGGCGATTAGCGTCGGTGTTCGCGCTCTGCAGTGTTAAGCGGCGAATAGACAGGGCAGGCTTGGGTTTACTAACGGTGGCAGTGTAGCGATAGCCAGCGGTGGTGATGAGTTGAGCGATGCGCTGTAACTGCCAAGGCGCGTTGCGATCAGCTACGCTGATACTATCGATCATCATGCTGATGTCTTTGCAGCCTGCACTGGCGGTAGCATTAATCGCAGCAGTGATGATTTTGTCAAATTCGCTGTCTTTAAGGTCAGCGTTCTCACCTTTGCCAATAATTAATAAGCGTGGCGCTTTTAGCCCGCTAACCGCGGGTAAGTAGAGCGATTCAGCGATTTTGCCACTGAAGTCGCCACGATTGATGATTTTAGTGATGGCGCCGCCCGTGGCGGAGTCTGCGGCCTTGGCGATATCTGTGCTCAGCGAGCGATCAACGATGAGGATTAGGCAATCGGTGTTTACAGTAGTGACATCTTTACAGGGCTTTAGACTAATTTGCATGGATATACTCGCAGACAGTGGGCAGATTGGTGATAATGCACGCCGTTATATTATTACTTGATCGTTGAGGCGTTACACGCCGCGTTATATTAACGCTTACTCGCAAGTCAGTATAAGGCTGTATTCTGGCCTTAGTGTAAAGGGTATCATCGTGGCGTGAAATAGTTAGTGCGGGTCTGATTAATGACTAGGCTGGGTATTTTTAGTGTCGGCGGTGGATGGAAACGATTTTTATTTTCTTGATAGGCCTGTGTCTGGCGCTTTGGCCGGATTTAAATTAGCTGCGGATACGGTATTAATTAGAATTTACGAGTATATAAAGTTACGGTGCTGTCATTGTGATTGATTGCCGTCAGGGGTGGTGGAGATATGGTTGATTTTATTTAGGTACCTCACTAGCGAAATGCTAAAGACGGTTTTCGCCGTTACGCTGACCTTGCTTGTTATTATTATGAGCGGACGTTTTGTGAAATACCTTGGTCAGGTAGCGTCGGGAGACTTTGCCCCAGATGTACTGTTTTTGGTAATGATGTACCGCCTGCCAAACTTTCTTGAAGTGGTGCTGCCCCTGGGATTGTTTATCGGCATCCTACTCTCATACGGTCGTCTATACGTCGACAGTGAGATGACCGTCATGAGCGCCTGCGGCTTGAGTCGGCGGCGTTTACTGACCTATACCTTAATCCCAAGTTTGATTGCTGCCGGTATCGTGGCGTACATCAGTTTGGTGGTAACTCCCTCTGGTATTCAGGCCTACGTAGAGCTATTGGCAAAAAGTCGCTCTGAGGTAGGTGTAAAGGCGGCGGTAGAGGGCCGCTTTCGATTAGATAAAGCTAGCGGCCGGGTGACGTATATCGAAAGAGCCGATCGCGATGATCAGACGATGCAGGGGGTGTTTATCGCCCAGCCTGAGCCCATTGTCGATGGCGGCCGGCCGCTAATATCACTAGTCACCGCGGCGCAGGGCCGCTTTGAAATCGACGAGAAATCGGGTCAGCGCTACTTGGTATTAGATGACGGTGTGCGTTATGTGGGCCAATCTGGGTTTATGGATTACCAAGTGACCAGCTTTGGTCAACTTGATCAGTTGATTCGAGATTCTGAGGCAAAAACCTATAGGCAAGAGTTAGATGGCAAGGACTCCGCGGAGCTGTGGGGCTCGTCAGAACTTGAGGATATCGCAGCTATACAGTGGCGGATTTCTTTGGGCTTATTGGTGCCGATAGCGGCGCTTATTGCTGTGTCGCTAAGTAAAACCAATCATCGCCGTGGTCGCTACGGCAAGATGTTTCCCGCCTTTATGATTTATATGGTGTATTTGGTTTGCTTAAATGCGATTCGCGATTCCATTGCTAAAGGGGTATGGCCGGTATTTCCCGGTATGTGGATTGTGCATGCCGCGTTCTTATTGCTGGGTTTGGTTTTGCTTTACTGGGACAGCATGTTGCGACACTGGTGGCTGAACTGGAGACGTCACCGTGGCTAAACTCAATCGCTATATAGGGAGAACCGTTGCCGGTGCCATAATTATGGTGCTGTTTGTGATCGTTGGTTTAGATCTTCTGTCAGAGCTTATCGATGGACTGAAAGAGGTGCGGGGTGACTATACCTTTGTAGCGGTACTTAAATATGTGGGTCTTACGTCACCGGGAAGTTTTTACGATTATTTACCATTTGCCGCCTTGGTAGGTTGTTTGGCGGGTTTGGGGTCACTGGCGAGTAGTAGTGAATTAATTGTGATGCGCGCCGCCGGAGTTTCTACCCGTCAGCTGGTATTTGCGGTGATTAAACCGACCTTGGCAATCACCTTGTTGGGCCTGGTCGTGGCGGAATATGTTGCGCCGGTGTCCCAGCAAATCGCCGAAAGCCAGCGCGCCGTTGCCTTGCAAAAAACACATTCTATTCACTCTCGGCACGGCATGTGGCATCGCGAGGGCCAGCAGTTTATGCACTTTAATGCGGTGCAGCCCAATGGAGTGTTGTTTGGTGTCAGTATTTTTAGTTTTAACCAAGAGCGCCAATTAGAACGCAATATCTTTGCCGAGCGGGCGCATTATATAGACGGCGACTGGACATTAGAGGCGGTAAAAATTGTCGACCTCGGACCTAAGGGCGCCACCTATGAGTTTATTCCGCAGCTGCCTTGGGACACCGGTCTGTCGCCGGAACTATTGAATATTTTGGTCTTGGATCCCAAGGATTTGTCGATAAGTGGTCTGTGGCGATATGCTCAATATTTGAATAAGCAGGGCTTGAACGCGGGCGATTATGAACTGGCGTTTTGGAATAAATTACTACAACCGCTCACCATTATGGGCATGGTCTTAATCGCGATTTCCTTTATCTTTGGCCCCTTGCGCAATGTCACCATGGGGTTTCGGGTGTTTGTCGGGGTGATGGTGGGAATTGTATTTAGAACTCTACAAGATATTCTTGGGCCGTCCAGTATGGTCTATGGCTTTGATCCGATTTACGCCAGTTTATTGCCCATCGTGCTATGTTTTATTGCGGGCACCTATATGCTCATGAAAAAGGCCTAGGTTTTTTTGGCCTTTTTCTTGTCTTTGGGTATTGAGCGCAAGACGGTTTTAGACGCGCGATCATGCCAAGAGCGGTTGTCGCGATCTAGCCAGATCCACCAGTAGCCCAGTCCGCCGGCGGCAAGAGAGATACCCGCGACTAATACTCTAATAACGCACTGCGTCCAGCTGGGTTGCTCGCCATTGAGGTTTTCCAGTTTAATCCGCCATGCTTGCATACCCAGTGTTTGGCCACTCTTTCGCCAGAAAAAGCCATAAAAAATAATAATCAATACCATTAAGTATCCGCGGTAAATCCATCCCTGCAAGGGGATGTCTAGTTCGTGGACTACGCTATTATTTGCGGGGCTAGCAACAAAGGATTCTGGACTGAGGAAATACGCAGGAATCAGGGTAGCAACAAACAGGACCGCAAATAGCAGGAATACGTCGTAGACAATCGCGGCAATACGCCGAAATACCCCCGGTGGCCCTTCCCTGTGCTCAGAAAGGGAGTCATTGGCGGCCATAGGCGCAGCGCCTTTATTCGATACGGGCTTAGAATGTCGAGATTTTGGAGGCATTGGCAGCAGGTCCAGAGCAGAAACCGCCGCATTGTAACAGGGCTGACATTACTAGGTGTAGTCCGATTAGAAGGTGAGTGCGACACCTAAGGTAAGCGAATCACTGCGCAAATGAACTTGGTAGTCTGTTTGGTAGCGGTCGAAGCTCGACATGGCGACACGACCTTCTTCGTCCGGTAAATAACGTTTGGCGCCGGCACTTCTGCCATGGAAGGCTTTATAGAGTGCTTTTAATCCCATTTTCACTAGCGCTTTGGTGGCATCATTCCCGTGTTTGGCGGTTTTCTGGTCCATCCATACCCGGTTAAAACGGGCTTGATTGGCGTTAAATGCCTGGAATTGACCGGTGGTCTGGTCGCGTTCAATACAAAAGCTGATAGTGGGGCGGTAGTTTAGTTTCTCATTCTTTGATGGGGTGATGTCGTTAATGGATTCTGTGTCCCAGACACCAGCAACGGCGGTGCATGGTATTAGCCCGCAGGTCAGTAAAAACAAACAATGATATTTGTTGATCCAATGGTTAAGGCAGGCATAAGCATTTTTTATATTATTCATTGCTGTTAGTCTCCCTAAGCTGAGTTGAAGCTGTTGGAAAAAAGTGTACGCGCCCGCATACTAAGGGTGAATAAGTAGATGTACTTCACATACCTAGGTCTTTCATGGATAGCTGTTTCGCGAGTGAAAGACGCTTAAGTGATGAAGCCAAGATAAAAGTGCAAGGGATTAGTATAGATGCGGGTCTTATTGATAGAAGATGATGCAAGCGTAGCCGAATATATTGTGAAGGGCTTGCGTGAAAGCGGGTATCAAGTTGAGCACGCTGCCGATGGAAAAACCGGTTTGGTCAAGGCGACCACTGAAGATTACGACGCGCTTATTGTCGATCGCATGTTACCCCATGTTGATGGACTCACCATTATCCAAACACTGCGGGCGTCAAATGACAGCACCCCTGCCTTGATTTTAAGCGCATTGGGTGAAGTGGAAGATCGCGTTAAAGGCTTAAAGGCCGGTGGCGACGATTATCTTGTGAAGCCATTTGCCTTTGCTGAATTATTGGCCCGTATCGAGGTCATGTTGCGTCGCCAAGAAGCGGGTTCGGCTGTTACCCGTTTGAAAGTGGCTGACTTGGAAATGGATTTGCTGGCGCACAAGGTCTCCCGTGCCGGTCAGCCTTTCAATTTACAGCCCAGAGAATATAAATTATTGGAATACTTGATGCGTCACGCCGGTCAGGTTGTTACCCGCACCATGTTACTTGAAAACGTGTGGGACTATCATTTCGATCCGCAAACCAATGTGATTGATGTGCATATTAGTCGCCTGCGCCAGAAGATCGATAAAGGCTTTGATAAACCCCTGCTGAACACAGTTCGCGGTGCTGGATATATGTTGGATGATTCTCAGTAAAATCTTTAGTAGTTTCACCTTTCGTTTTTTGGTCAGTTATGTCGCGTGGCTCAGTGTTGCAGTATTTATGGTGCTGGCGCTGATCTATGCCTTCATTGCGTATGACTTTTTTGCCGAAGTTCATCACTCGGTAGAAAGCGAACTGGGGGCCTTAAGTCAGTCTTATGAGACCGGTGGCGCCTCAGCGGTTGATGAGTTTGTAAAAGACCATAGCGGTCCAGATCGCCTTATTCGATTTTTCTATTACGTGGGTGATGAAAATCTCAATAAAATTGCGGGCAATCTAGATCAGTGGCCCGACAGTCAAGAGTATCGCAACGGCTGGCTGGGCTTTAGTTTTGAATCTTTAACGAGCCCCTCTGACTATATTGGCACCGAGTTTGTGGCGCGGTCTCGGCAATTAGCTGGCGGCGAACATGTGCTGGTAGCCCGGCATTACGCCGATGTACTTAATAGCACTAAATTAGTCGGCGGCGCCTTAACCCGTAGTATGGTCGCGACTATTTTATTGGGCACCATTGGTGGCGCAATCGTCACGGGATTAACGCTTAGGCGAGTCGAACATATCAATGTCACCTTGCGACGTATTATGACCGGTGACCTATCCGAGCGTATTGACACCAATGCGAGTAGTGGCGACTTTCTGCGCTTGTCTGAAAGCGTCAATCAGATGCTCGACCGAATAGAAGCCTTAATGGCCGGGGTCAGGCAGGTTTCGGACAATATCGCCCATGATTTGCGCACACCCTTAACACGGCTAAGAAACAAGCTCAGTGATTTACATGAAAATTGCGATGACTCCGCAAGTCGAGATCAATTGGAAATGTTAATTGAAGAGGCGGACGGTTTATTAGGTACCTTCAGCGCCCTGCTGCGTATCGCGCAGGTCGAGACTGGTCACCGTCGTTCCGGCTTTGCTGAGGTCGATTTATGCACTTTGGTAACGGATGTCATCGAGCTTTATGAACCCCTGTCGTCAGAGAAAAATCAGACTTTTCATACTGGCTTGGCGAAGGTCGGCAGCTTTCACGGTGATCGGAATCTGCTATTCCAAGCGGTGGCGAATTTAGTCGACAACGCGATTAAATATACTCCCGAGGGTGGTCGGGTGCAGGTCAACCTGGCGGTTGAAGGCGGTATTGTTAGAATTGAAGTTGCTGACAGCGGCGTGGGTATTCCCGAAGAAGATCGAGAGCGGGTATTTCAGCGCTTTTTCAGGGTGGAGCACAGCCGCAGCCGACACCCTGGCAACGGCTTGGGCCTGAGTCTAGTGCAAGCGGTTGTCCGCTTGCATGACGGCTATATTGAATTAAAAGATAATAATCCCGGCTTGCGGATTGTGTTGCGCTTTCCGCGATAATACTAAGGTCTTTGGCGAGGAAAACGGCCGCTACTTTAAACTGAGATGCTCGGTATTCGGCACGCGATAAGTTGTTTTCGGTTTTGGGTCTAGCAGTGGGGTGCCTGCGCCACAAAGACTTAGATTACTGCTTGGTGCTACTACAATTTTTGATTCCGAAGGGGGCATTATAGTCTCCCCTGCAGGCGCAAGGCTGATATGGTCTGTGTCTGGGGCGGGCAGCGGTATCGCCTCATTCTGAGTTAGCGTTTCGCCGGCAGCGGCAACACTTAAACCCCCAGTGTCGGGAGCGGCGATAGGCGGATAATAGCGCTCATCGTCGCTTAATACTGGCGTACCGTTAGGACATAAGGACAGTGTCGACGAGGGCGATGATTGCTTGGCGGCAGCCTCAGGAGATTCTTGATCAGCATGTGGCTCAGTCGCCGTGGGCACCACTTCGGTAATCACGCCAATACGGCTAAAAGCCTCCTGATAGCGCTTTAGCTCGGTGTGATCGAGATCTTTGCGAACGCGGCTGGGTTTGCCTGTGAGTAGCTTGGCTACTTGCTCGGCAGGGCGTTTGAATAGAGTGGCGAGTTTATTAATGGCGACATCACGCGATACGCCGGGGGCGACGTTACCAGTCAAAATCAGGTCGAAGCGGGTATCAGTCATGTATTGATTATGGCTAGCTTATTGGATCTATTCAACTGTGCAGAGAATTTAGCTATATGGCGATGAAACTGCCGAAGTGCGGCGAGCGAGTGTTAAGATGTGCCGAATAAATATAGACGTGCTGGAGAAGTCTGCTGAGTAATATCGACTTAGAAACCGTGCCGACTAAATTCGCACGTTCGCTGCTTAACCTTGCCGCTGAAAGGGGTTACGACCACAGTGGCATATTGACGGTAGCGGGGATTGGCTTTAATCCCCTGAATAGTCGTTCGGCAGGCTATCAGGCCAATATCTCAGCTATGCAATACACTAAAGTGTATCAGCAGGTCATGAGTCTTTTGCAGGATGAAGCCTTTGGCTTAATGCTGGGCCAGAGCGTTAGCCCAGGTGCTTTTCGGATGATGTGCTACTGCATTATCGGCTGTGAAAATCTGGGCGCGGCGATCAAGCGCGCCTGTGAATTCTTTCGCACATTTTACGATGCCGATGCACAGATCTACTTAGATACCCGTAAAGATAACGCCATCGTTGGATATGGCAGTATAAAAAAAGGCTTTGCCGGCGATAAAGTGGATGCCGCTGATCTCTACGGTTTATCTATTTGGCATCGCTTCTTTTGTTGGTTGGTGGGCAGCAATATCGAACTGAAAGAAGTGCGCTTCGCCGGGCAAGCGCCCTCAGGGAAGAGTCGCGTAGAGAAGTATCAGCAGTTGTTTTCCTGCCCCGTATATTACGGCCAGCTTCGTGATGAGTTCGTATTTGATACCCGTTATTTAGCCTATCCCCTAGTTCATAATGAGCGAACCTTAAAAGAGTTTTTACGTGCCGCACCGTATCCCTTAATGGTGATGAGCGGCGCGCGTGACGACGGCAGTTTAGTTGCGCGAGTCCGAGCCATGATTGGTCACGATTTTTCTCAGGGCTTTCCGAGTTTTGAGCGCATCACAGACGCCTTAAATATGTCGGCGCCAACTTTGCGTCGCCGTCTGAAAAAAGAGGGTACAACCTTCCAGCAACTGAAAGATGAAAGCCGTCGAGACGCGGCGATGGCCTACCTCGGAAACTCCGAATTATCTATTAATGCGGTTGCGGCATTAATGGGCTTTACAGACCCATCGGCTTTTCACCGCTGCTTTAAAAAGTGGACGGGCACCACGCCAGGTGAATATCGTCAGCAAGAGCGTGAAAACAACCGCTAAACGCCTGAATACAGAGACGGCTTATAATTGCCGCTAGTAATTACGGACTGTTTTCTTGTTTGTCCGTCCTCCTGATTTTTTTAACTCTATGTTTTATATGGTTTTTTAAAAAATCTGTCAGTGTGTTGACCGAAAATGCCATTGTCCTAAACCGCCGTGACAGTTCATTGTGCTTGCCGTGGCCACCTACTGGCCCCATGACTTTCATCCCTAGTTCGGCAGGACATACCATGGCAGAAGCATTTATTTATGATGCGATTCGTACTCCGCGTGGCAAAGGCAAGCGCGGCGGTTCGCTCTACGAGGTTAAACCAATTGACTTGGTCGCCAATCTTTTAGAAGCACTTAAAGATCGCAATGACTTAGATACCACGAAGGTGGAAGATTTAATTCTAGCCTGTGGCGAGCCGGTTAAAGAACAGGGCCAAAACATCGCCAAAGCGGCGCTGGTATATTCGAGCTGGGATGATGTTACTACCGGCGCACAATTACATCGTTTTTGTGCGGGCGGCTTAGATGCCGTTAATATGGCGGCGGCCAAAGTCGCCGCAGGCTATGAGGACTTAGTCGCCGCAGGTGGTGTTGAATCTATGTCGCGCCTGGGGATTGGCGCGAGTGGCGGCGCAACGGGCGATCCTTGGGTCGCAATGAAAAGCTATTTTATTTCCCAGGGTTTGGGCGCAGATATGATTGCGACCATGGACGGTTTTAGTCGCGAAGATGTTGACCGCTATGCGGTAATGTCGCAGCAGCGGGCGGCCCGGGCGCGTGACGAAGGTTACTTTAAATCTATCGTACCGGTAAGGGATTTAAACGGCGTCACCATTCTAGATCACGATGAGTTTATTCGTGGTGATTCATCCTTAGAGGGCTTATCTAAACTCAAGCCCGCGTTTCAAATGTTCGATGATTTCGGCCATGGTGGTGTTGCCAGGTTGAAGTATCCGCAATTGGAAAATATTAATTGCGTACATACGCCGGGCAATTCCTCTGGCATCGTCGATGGTGCTGGGCTAGTACTGGTCGGCAGCGAACGTGCAGGCAAAGAACAAAACTTAACACCAAGAGCCCGCATCCTAAGTTGTGCTCTAGTCGGTACTGAACCCACCATCATGTTGACCGGTCCGGCGCCGGCGACTGAAAAAGCCCTTAAGAAAGCCGGTCTCACAGTTGATGATATCGACTTGTTTGAGCTTAATGAGGCCTTCGCATCAGTCGTATTACGCTATCAAAAAGTGCTCAATATCCCCGATGAAAAAATCAACGTGAATGGCGGCGCCATTGCCATGGGCCATCCGATAGGTGCCACCGGCGCGATGATTCTGGGTACCTTGCTGGATGAGCTTGAGCGTCGAAATTTGAAGCGCGGTGTGGTCACGCTGTGTGCGGGCGGCGGAATTGGTATTGCCACCGTCATCGAGCGTGTTTAAGGCGCCAGTTTAAGACCACAGAATATGTTTGCAGGTGTTACTGCAAACGTGAATGGGTATAAGAATTAACGGTGGGCCAGCAAGCTAAATAGCGGCCACCGAATACAGAGAGACAAATATCATGGCATATATTCGCTTGGAAAAAGACAGCGACGGTATTGTAGAACTGATTTTTGATCAGCCAGGTAAAACCGTTAATACCATGGGTCGTGAATACGATGAGGCTATGCGCGCAGCGGTTGCCGAATTAGTTGCTATGGTTGCCGACGGCGGCGTAAGCGGTGTTTATGTGCGCAGCGGCAAACCGAAGCAATTCTTTGCTGGCGGCGATATTAATGAAATGTTGAACATGGATTTAAATCCTGCTGCTGAGGAAAAAGCGGCGATGTACGCCGGTGTAATGGCAACAAAAGCTCCCTTGCGCCAGCTCGAGACTTTGGGTGTTCCGGTGGCCGTTGGTTTAAATGGTCCCGCATTGGGCGGCGGTTTTGAGATTGCGCTGGCCTGTCATTACCGCGTTGCAATAGCTGGAATTCAAGTTGGTTTGCCAGAGGCGATGATTGGTCTTATGCCTGGCGCCGGTGGCGTGGTGCGCATGACCTATTTGCTTGGTATGCAAGAAGCGATCGGCCTGATCAGTCAGGGTCGCCGACTTAAGGCAGATAAGGCCTTAGAAAAGGGACTATTGCACGAACTGGCGGACGATGAAGCCGATATGCACGCCAAGGCAAAAGCCTGGATTAAAGCCAATGCTGGCGCTGTGCAGCCCTGGGATCAGAAGGGCTATATTATTCCCGGCGGTGGTCCAGATGAGGTCGCTAATCAAGGGCTGATCTTTTTTGGTCCTGCTAATGTGATGGTGCAAACCAAAAACTTGATGCCGGCTCAGAACGCGATTTTTGCCTGTGTTGTTGATTGTGCGCGAGTGGATTTTGACACCGCACAAAAAATTGAAGGCCGATATTTCTTAAGTTTGTTATTAGATCAAACTGCTCGGAATATGATGACCACCTTTTTTGTGCAGATGGAGGCGCTGAATAAGGGCGCTAATCGTCCTGATGTCAGCGAGCGGTTTAAGTGTAAGAAGCTCGGTATTATCGGCGCAGGACAGATGGGTGCAGGTATCGCCACAGTGGCTGCCCAAAAAGGTATTCAGGTTGTCCTTAAAGATATTAGTCAGCAAAACGCCGATCGCGGTCGAGCTTATGCTGAAGCCTTTTTTACTAAGGGCATTTCAAAGGGCAAGATGACAGAGGAATCAATGCATACCTGTATGGCTCTAATTCAAGCGACGGCCGACTACGCTGATTTGGCAGGCTGCGATATGGTGATCGAAGCCGTTTTTGAAGATCGTGGTATTAAGGCGGCGGTGACCACTGAGTGTGAAGCGGTGATGGCAAGTGACAGCGTATTTGCGTCTAACACCTCGGCTTTACCGATTTCAGAGTTGGCGCAGGCCAGCGTGCGGGCGCAAAATTTTATTGGTATGCATTTCTTTTCGCCGGCCGAAAAAATGCCTTTGGTGGAGATCGTTCGCGGTAAGCAAACCTCGGATGAAACTTTAGCTAAGGCCTTTGATTTGGCGCAGCAGCTTGGGAAAACCCCTATTGTGGTGAATGATGCGCCGGGCTTTTTCACCACCCGCGTGATCAGCAAAACCGTCACCCAAGGCGCGATCATGCTGGAAGAAGGAGTGAACCCCGTATTGATCGAGTCTGCAGCCCGAGATAATGGTTCACCGGTTGGGCCGCTGGCAGCGATTGACGAGATCAGCCAAGAGACGGCGTATAAAAACGGACAGCAATCCAAGGCAGACACTATTGCTCAAGGGCGTGAGTGGCAAGATAATGCCGCTTCACGGATTTTAGATCTTATGGTCAATGAATTCGGTCGCAAGGGTAAAGTGCACGGCGGCGGTTATTATGAATACCCCGCTGCTGGCAAGAAATACATATGGCCTGGCCTGAAAGATGCGTTTGCAGCACAGGGTTACGTTGATATTCCCTACCAAGACATTAAAGATCGACTTACTTTCAGTCAGTGTCTTGAGGCGGTGAGAGCGATGGAAGAAGGCGTAATCGATGTTGTCGGTGACGGTAATATTGGCTCCATTATGGGTATTGGTTTTCCAGCCCAAACCGGTGGTGTATTTCAGGCAATAAATGCCTATGGTCTCAAAGCATTCGTATCGCGCGCGCAGGAGTTAGAGGCGCGTTATGGTAATGATTTTACGGTACCTGCACTGTTGCTGAGTCGAGCTGAGAGTGGTGAGTTGTTCCGCTGAGAGGCTCTCTGCAACGTTTATAATCAAGGCCAGCGCAATGCTGGCTTTTTTTTGCCATGATAGTTAGCTCAGAAGCGCTTACTTAAAATTCGATCTTATTATTTGCGGCCACTTGTAAAAGGGTATTCGCTTAGTTATTTTATCAATTCTCATAATTGTTGTGTTGTCGGAGTACAAGTGCCGTATTTCCCGTGTTTTCAGCCAATTATTGATATCAATCGGATGTCAATTGCAGGGTATGAAGCGCTTGCCCGGACCCGGACCAAAGACGGTCAGCTGATCTCTATAGGCGCGCTGTTTAGTGATCCCAGTTTCAATCGTGCAGAACTGCTTGCCATAGACCGGAGTGTGCGTAAACAAGCTTTGGCTTACTTTGCCAAAAGTGAACAGAACGTTTTCTTGTCACTAAATTTATCGCCTGAGTGGATGGATCATATCAGCGATGATATGCCGGTGCCGACAATTGAAATGGCGCAATCCCTTAATATTGACCCAAGAAGAGTGTTGATTGAATTTGTTGAAGGCGCGGGGGAAGATGCCAATATGCAGAAGCTGCTGGCGCGATATCGCGCCGCAGGGATGAAAATTGCTATCGATGATTTTGGTTCTGGCTCCTCCCATTTAGATCGTATTATTACCCTTGAACCCGACATTATTAAACTGGATATGAATCTGTTCAAGCGCGCTATGGCCGGTGGGGTGTCCCAGGAAGTTGTGCAAAGTATTTCTCATTTAGCGCGTCGCACCGGAAGTCATTTATTGTGCGAAGGGGTGGAAACTGAGCAAGAGTTTTACTTTGCGTTAGAGTGCGGTGCACGCTATGTGCAGGGCTACTTCTTTTGGCCGGCCTTGCCGGAATTTATAGACCCTAATTCGCCAAGTGACATTATTCGCAAACTACTTGGCGGCTTCGTTAGTCGTAATCTCCAAAGAGAGAAGCAGCTGATGCGGTATATGGAGGAAATGGAATATTATTTTCTTTCGGTCCAGGCCGCTATTAATGGCGAGCACTTAGAGTTTGAGACCTTAGCTAAGGCGCCTAGCGGTTATTTGAGAGTCTTTTTGTGCCGTCATGATGGTGAACAGATTTCGCCAAATTATGAGCTACTTAATGGTGCCAGCGGCAGAGCTTGGCATGTTGATCCAGAAAATTGCGGTGCGAATTGGTCTATGCGGCCCTATTTTTATCAAGCTTTGGCAGCAACGCAATGGGGGCAAAAGAGCCAGGTCGCCTCGCAACCGTATCGCGATATTCGCAGTGGTCGCCTGTGTCAGACAATAGCAAAGGTATTGTCTGACGATAGAATATTGTTTGCAGATGTTCTTTGTTTTGGTGAAGACCATAGAGACCAGCATGGCAATAGTTTTTACCTACGGTAGCTTGATGTGTAATGACATTATGGCTGCGGTAACGGGCGTCGATTTGCCTAGCGACGCCGCAGTTATCGTCAACTTTGCACGCTACGCCCTGCGCGGACAGACCTTCCCCGCTATGGTTGCGGAAGATTTGGCGAGGGTAGACGGACGCGTATATTATGACGTCGATGAGTCGGCGCTGGCGCGCTTAGATGTTTTTGAAGGTGATTACTACCAGCGTTGTAGCGTGTCAGTAAATACCTCAAATGGGACACGTCTTGAGGCCCAAGCCTATGTTTTGCGCGACGTTCACCTCAGTCTGTTAGCCGATTGGGGCTGGGATTTTGAGCATTTTCTAGCGCATGGCAAAAAGGATTTTACAAGTCGGTATCTGGGCTATCAAGGCCTGCCTTAGACGCAAAGTTAATAAATTCTTCGCTAATAATATTTCGTGGTGATGCGCCGAGCATAAAGCACTTTTTTCGAATGCTCTTTACAAATTCATTGCCACCGCAAATATAGATTTTTTGGCCACGTAAATTTGAAAACTCGGTGGAGAGGATTGTTTCAATATTATCGATGTCGCTAGTCTGGTAGGAAAACGTCGTTACGCTATGTTGCAGTGCAGTGAGCGACTGCTCGGCATAGTTTTTTCCAGTTTTAGCCGCGGCCAGTAGGTGAATGTTGGCAGTATGTTGATGATCAATAGCGTCGCGGGCAATGCCGATCAACGGCGCGATACCGGTGCCCGCGCCAATGAGTATTAGTTTTTGCTCAGGCTGATCTTGCTGGTAAACAAAACGTCCTAAGGGACCTTGTAGTTGCAGGCGGTCTCCGACTTTTACAGTGTCAGATAATGGTTTGCTTAAGGCGCCATTGGGATAGACACGGATATGTAGTTCAATAAAGGGATCGAGGCGGGCAACGCTAGCTATAGAGTAGCAGCGGGCGATGTTATTTATCCAAAGAGTAATATATTGGCCCGCTCGCCAACGCAGACGGCAGTTTAGGCGCAGACATAAAGTGTGCTCATCCAGCAAAAATGATTCGCTGACAGTTGCCGGTATTTTCTGCGCCTGCAAATCAACTTTCTGTAATTGCATGTCCTGATCTGGAATACAGCGGCATGCTAAAAAATAGCCCTGGCGAATTTGTTCCGCGCTTAAGCCTTGTTGACAGTCTTCTGGGATTAGCTTGATATCGGCTTGTAAGGTACAAGCCTGGCACGCACCAGCCCGGCAGCCATAGGGAATGGCGACATTATGTCTGAGTAAGGTGTCGAGTACTGATTCATTGTCGGCGTTGGTGTAACTGCATTCTTGATAGTAAATAGCTGGCATAGAGTGTTCGCTGCAGTTTGCTTTGAGTGAGTTATGCTCACTCTGAATAATGAGATTGAGGTCTTATAGTGAGGGGTATTGGCAAGCTTATCAAATAAAGCGCTTGTGCGGATGTGATCAAGTGAGCAATAGCGCTTGCTGAGACCTAGTATCGCGACGTTATAGCTAGCCGATACATTGGTGCAGTAGATTCCGCAAAATTAATTATTTTGTGATGCTGGCGTGGCCGAAAATAGCTTAATCTAGATCGGGAGTTATCAGAGGGGCTCGGCGTGAACGACAAAGCTTATGAGGATGCCATTGTTAAATCATGGCATAAAAATGTAGATGCGTGGACAAATGCTGTGCGTGGCGCTCAAATTAGCAGTCGCGTTACCGTTACTGATGCAGCTATTGTCAATGCTGTAGTAGCGCGGGCACCGACATCGGTTTTAGACCTGGGCTGCGGGGAGGGTTGGTTAGTGCGCGCCTTAACAGACCTCGGCTTGTCGGCGGCGGGTTTAGACGTGGTGCGAGACTTGATTGCTAAGGCTAGCGCCCGCGGTGGTAAATTTAAGGTTTTGTCATATCAGGAGTTCGCCGCAGGAAAGTGGCCACACAAAGTTGACTGTGTGGTGTGTAATTTCTCTCTTCTTGGCAAGGAACTTGTTGGGGATGTGCTGCGGGCTATGCCGGCGATAATAGGTGCTAGCGGCCACTGCATTATTCAAACACTGCATCCAGCTTATGTTGGCGAGCCCTACTGCGACGGTTGGCGGCAAGGAAGTTGGTCCGGTTTTAGCAGTGATTTTGTCGAGCCGCCGCCCTGGTATTTTCGGACCCTATCATCGTGGCTATCGCTGTTTGCTGATTGCGGTTTGCATTTAAAGGAGTTGATTGAGCCTCTGGATACGGACACAGGACAGCCGGCCTCGCTGATATTTGTGTTGGCGAGCGCAGGCAAAGCTTAAAGATTTACTGTTATTGTATATACCTTTGGCGTAATAGCCGACACAGAGGCTATTTTTCCGCGCTTTAGCTCTTAGCCATAATCCCCTACACTTTGGGGTCTTAGTTTTTTTGATTGATCGTTGCCTTACCGTCAGGCGAGCGCACAGGAGCCCAAAGCAGTGAATAATACCCATAGCATAGTAGTTGGTTATATTTTGTGGATATTTGGTTTTATGGGCGCGCATCGTTTTTATTATGGTCGGCCTATCAGTGCGACAATTTACTTTTTTACCCTAGGCCTGTTCTTAATCGGTTGGTTTGTCGATTTATTTCTTATTCCAAGTATGGATCGTGATGCCGACACCAGTTACACCGCCGGTTCTAGCAGTTACACCCTCGCGTGGATATTGCTTACTTTTCTTGGGGTTTTTGGCTTGCACCGATTTTATATGGGGAAGTGGGTGACCGGGATACTGTATCTATTGACCGGCGGGGTGTTTTTACTGGGTATCATTTACGACTACTGGACTTTGAACCAACAGCTCAGCGACAAGAATGCGCGTTTGTTCAGTTGATTCTTTAACCCCCCCCTTAATACCTAGACCTAAATTCAGGCCCTAAAAGATTGGGCGAAGTGGGCTCTAATGTTATTGATCGCTGTAGGGGCTCCAAGTGCGTTGATCCAGCGAAATAAAATAGTCTTGGTCGACCTCGATGACGGTACTGCCTTCGTTCTGGGAGACAATAGCGGTTTGGGGCAGGTTTGCGGATAGGTCAGCGGCCCGAAAGGAGCTTGTGTCGAACACCTTTTGTTCATAAATATTAGCAAGCAATTGTGATATAGCTTGGTGGCTGCTGGCTTGCTTAATATGAGATACCGCATCGCTGCGCTGCAGCCCCGAACCGATAATTTTTACCGCGACCGGAATATGGGTGATGGACGGTGACGGTAGCTCGCGCATTCCTGAGATCTGCATTTTGTCGCCGCGCAATCCAGCGCCATGCTCAGGTATGAGGACAACCACAATATTGCGGCCTGATTTTTCCAGCTGGTCTAGAAAGGTGGCAAGTTCATCAAACAGTTTTTTAGCTCGGCGCTGATAGCTTGGCACCCCAAATGATAGCGACTCATTGAGAATTCGATTGCCATCGTGGAGGCTTGTGGTGTTGTACAGGGCGGCAACTTTACTAGCGCCAGAGTTTCTTCGCTCTTGCCACCAGGCCTTGAGTATTCCAGCGTCACTGTAGATAGGCGCCCCGGTAAAATCCTTTTGAGTGGCCTCTATTCCAGCAAGGGGGAAGGGCGAGGAGCTTATTCCGCTATAAAGTTGGGTTTTTTCTAGGAAGGCGTCAAACACCCCGTCGTGGTTCATAAGGAGTTCTTTACTGTAGCCCAATTTCTCCAATTGATTGAATAGCTGACACTCGGCGTTGACCGGACCATAAAGACTGTTGTGGTCGGCTTGACCGCAGCTAGCGCGACTTAATCGAATGACCGCAGGGCCGCTGTAACTGGTGGCCGAGTTAAAGTTATCGAAGACAATATCGAATTTCTGAAACAGGGAGTGATCTTCTAGGCCGGCGAGCTTGATATCGTCGACGCCGAGCGAACATACGCTTAGCAAGAGTATATCGAATGGGGTGTTTTGGGCCCAGTCGCTAGAGAACGCCGTGGTGCGTGATTTTTCGGTTTTGAAAAAATCATCCAGATATTGATTCAGTGCGCTATTACTGGTGTTGCTGGGTACGCTAACGGAGTTATTTACCACGGTATTTATTATTGGTGCATTTCTCGGCATAGCCGAAAACGAGCTTATACCGCTAGCGAGTATGGCTAGAATGACTATCGATGTGACTCTAAATACTTTGGCTGCAAAATAGTAAATAAAGCCGGCAGCAATGCCTCCCAAAATCATATTGATGGAAACGAGGCGGGTAAGTAGTTCAATGATATAGGCTAATTCAAAGCTAAGTAATTGATCTATTTGTGCGAAAAGTCGCGACAGTGGCGGCATAAACGAGTCGTAATGTAGGAGTAGGGCGGCGATGGGAATGGCGACGATGTTACGAAGGAGTCGGCCATAATAGTGGCGAATGGGAAGTAATAGGCAGGCGGCAAATGTAAAGTTTTCAAGGCCGTGAAAATCAATTACCCCTTGAAAATATAAGCCAATCTTGCATATAAAGTAGAGATTCCACCAACCTAGGCCCGCAGGTAGCACCACATTTTCGACTGGCACACTAGACTTCGTTTTCATGCCTCTACCTTGGAGTCTTGCTCGTCACTGGTTTGCTGGATGGTTTGCTGAACAGTCTGCGGGATAGCCTGTGAGGTAGCTTGGTAGGGTCTGAGAAATCTGGGTTTGATGAGATGTTTACGAAAAGACAGCAGTAAATATCGACCGATGTCACGCAGTGTGAAGCCAATAAAAACACCGGCACTGAGTGATACGACGAGGGTGAGTAAAAAACTTCTAATATCCATAGGGTATCGTTACTACATTCCTAGTCGATGACATACGGCGTCGCAAGCGACACTGTTATGAGGTGTTTGGCCTGGATTTTTTGGTCTTTCTCCGGATTGCTGGCTAATAATTTTTGACCGATATCTGCAGGAATGCCATCGGTGGACAAGTCTATAAGCTCAAGTTCGGCGGCGACATCGTCAGGATCGTGAATAATAGATTGCGAACCGAAAGAATCTTGAACCGGGAGTGTTAATGAATTCCGCAGGGCGATCGCCACATCGTTTATTCGGCAAGCATGTAAAAAAATGTAGATAAAACCACGGCAAACGGTGACCAAGTCGCCGTCGCGCTTTATGTGGCAAAGATTTAGTGACTGCTCCAAGCTAATGCCGCGCAGTGGTTCAAAGCGCACCAGCAGGTGTTCCACTCCAGAATAACGCTGCGCGTCCATTGCCTTGCCAACCGAGGCGGCAAATATATAGGGGTCGGCATAGCCTCGATAATCGGATGTGTTGCGGCTTTCTAGTAAACCGTAAAGTGTTGGCGGAAGTTGTCTTGCGAAATCGTTGCAGCGGATGGCATCAATTAGGCTAACCAATCGTGTACTGGTGATTATGTAGGGGATGATTTGGCTAGCGCCAGCTTTCAGCAAGAATTGTTCGTCAGCGTAACGGAGACATTGCACGTTTTCGCGTATCAAGATTTTGATGTTGTGTTTATATCGCGAGCGCAGCTTGTACGTCATCGTTGCCAGTTCAACCACTTCCGTCGGCGACGAGCAGGTGAAGATGACGGTCGCGCTATGTAATTCATCGAATGAATCCATAATTAAGCTATTACTAGCAACGCTAATGCCGACGTGCAACTCAGATGAAATTTCAGCCGCGAGGCCATCGGTAGTCACTATTTGGCCAGTTTCTATGCCACTTTCTACCGCTAGGTCTATATTTGCTGTGTCCTCACTTGGAATATCGATGGCCTCCAGCGTGGCAGCTGAATTTGTGCTTAATAAATACTCCTGCTTAGCGATCACATTATCGTCTGAACTCCAATGATGTATAAAGTATCGATAGTGATCGGCATCTAGTGCGTAAAAGCTGGCAATGCCGGAAAGAAAAGCATTGGCTTGCAGGGCTGCGGTCTCTAGTGATTTTACTGAACCATTGCACAGAAATAGTATGCAGTGTTGATACTGTCTTGCCCATGCTTGCCAGCGGGCTAAAACCTTGTCCAATTTTCGCTGATTGTCAGTAGGGAAGGCGTTTGACTTGAGGAAAATAATGTACAAAGCCGGCTTGACTGACGGCATTTTTTTTACATCTCGCAGCAAGATCGCGGCCGATGCTGATACTTTTTCTTCTGGGTCATGCCAAAAATGAACGTCTTTGAATTGGGTGTTTAGGCATTGATCTAGTCGCTGTGAGACCAGCTCATCTAAGCCGCGGAATAGACTTTCGGGCTCACATAGGCCAATAAAACGGGGGGTATTGCTAGTACAGATACTTGAAATGAGGGCAGGCACGTGCTTTTTCCCCGCGCTTACGCAGAGATAGATCGACCCTGGTCTCATCTCGCTGCCACTGCTTGGGATATTCGACACCCCTAGCGAGCGCGATCTACGTTCAATGTTGGTATCTAAAATTTTGTCTGTCCCTACTTCCCTGAGGTGTTATGTTCATATTAGTGCAAGTCAAAGCGATAGCATCTACTCTTACAAAATAAATATTAAACTATTTCAATGTTTTGGTGTAGTGATCTAAGAGTCTATCTGGAATTTGGCAGGTATTATGGGTAATCTGTTCTTGGGTTTTCAGGTGGCGTGCCGAAACAGTAAGGAGTGCTGTGTTGTCGAATAGTAACCACGATGTGGGTACCGCTTATGGCGCATTTGGCGATGATTCGTCTGGCTACCAGGAGTTGAGCGAAAGCGAATATATTCTGTCGATACTTATCAAGTGGCCCGCACTTGCGCAAATGAATGGCTTGGCAGTGGCTAGGCCGATGTCTAGTGATGCCATAAATAAGACATCGCTTAAGGAAAAGCCCTAGTGCCAGTCGTGATTGTTTCAGGCCAGCGCGGCGGTGTGGGGACAACCACCGTGGTGTCGAACTTGGCTGCTGCTCTGCAACGAGCGGGCGAGCAGACCCTGTCTCTTGATTTACATTCAGATAACCAACTTTGCGTGAATTTCGGTGTTGACCAAGAACTCACAACTGGTTGGGGGCAGGCAGTCAGCAGTGGCAAAGATTGGAAACAGTGTGCTTTTCAGGCAGTCGATGGGCGTCGCGTTTTGCCCTTTGGCGATGTGCCACCTTATCAATATTCACAATTTCGCGAAGGGCTTGCCTCGTCGGTGACAGCAATGGCGGCATCGTTATCGGCCAGCGATGGTGATTGGCTGTTGGTTGATATGCCAGTAGATCGCCAGCAGGCGCTATGCGATAACCCGACTGCGCGTATCTACGAGGCAATATACGCCTTGGCAGATATTAGCCTTTATGTGATAAATCCGGATCTCGCGTGTTACCGCCTACTTAAGCAGGCCGCTTTGGCCGGTGAATCGCTGGATACAAAGCAGTTCTACCTTATTAATGGCTTAGATACCGACTCGTCTCTCAGCATGGATATCGAGCTATTATTACAAGCTGAATATTCCAAGCAGATATTACCTGTTTCGATTCACCTGGATGCCGCCGTGCCAGAAGCCGCCGCTTTTATGTCAGCAGTGAATGCTTATATGCCCGATAGTCAGGCTAGTGGCGACTACCATTCTCTAGCATTGTGGTGTATCGGTCACTTGTCCAAGGGTGACGCAGATGTCTAAAGCAATTGATATAAGCGAACTAGACGTTGGCCAGCTGATGTCGGTGATGCGGCGTTACTATAGTGCGCGTTTGGCCGCTTTTCGCGGCCTTAAACCTTATCGATTGACGGGCTTCCTTATCGTACCGCTGTGGTTAAGCTTTTGTTTGATGTTCTTAAAACCCCGAGTGGCAGGAGTTGAAAGTTGGCGATTGCCCTTAGTCTATTTTCCCCATATTAATTTTAGTCGGCCGCGGATTAGCGACATTTTTAGATTTGTCATTCAATTGGCTTGGTTATTCGTGGTCAGGCAGCCCCAGCCGGAGCAGAGTCGTATTGACTTGATCGGCGCATCGACAGCGGTTGATCAGCCACTTGCACCGCACACTCGTGCTGTCCACGCTTTAAAGGCATTGTTGTTTCACAATGCCCTGAGTCGTCGTTTGCGAGCGCGACTGCAAACGCTGGAGTCGCAATCGACGAGTGGCGTCAGCTCAACATCAAAAAGACCATTTACCGGTACAACGGCAGGCAGAACGATCTTTGGCTTTCTGTTAGTTGCCCTGGCATTAGTTACATTCACCGTCCCGCTTACTGTGCAGGATCAGTTTATTTTCGTCAGTTTATTATTCCTTTTGGCCTACGGACTCAATCGAGTGCCTGGGCATATTCCGTTGATGTTGATGGTGGGGATATCGCTGCTAGCATCGGGTCGCTATATTTGGTGGCGCTGTACCTCAACCTTAAATTTTGATGACCCCTTGGGCTTAGCCTTTGGGATTGGCTTGCTCATGGCAGAAGCCTATGCATGGCTGGTGATGTTATTAGGTTATGTGCAAAATATTCGCCCATTGCAGCGCGGTACTGTTGCCTTGCCGGTTGATACACGTGTGTGGCCCAGCGTCGATATTATGATTCCTTCCTATAATGAAGATTTGAGCGTGGTACGCGCGACGGTATACGCCTGCCTAGGTTTGGATTGGCCTAAGGAAAAGCTTCATATTCATATTTTGGATGACGGCAAACGCGATAGTTTTAAAGATTTTGCCGCCGAAGTGGGGGTGGGCTACATCCGGCGGCCGAAAAATAATCACGCTAAAGCCGGCAATATCAATTACGCCTTAAAGCAAACCAGTGGCGAGTATGTGGCAATATTTGACTGTGACCACATTCCTACCCGGGTGTTTTTACAAATAAGTATGGGATGGTTTTTAAAGGACCCCAAACTGGCGATTATACAAACACCCCACCATTTCTTTTCCCCAGATCCATTTGAACGCAATTTGTCTAATTTCCGTAAGGTGCCAAACGAAGGTGGCTTGTTTTATGGCCTAATTCAAGACGGTAATGATCTTTGGAATAGTACTTTCTTTTGTGGCTCCTGCGCGATATTGCGGCGTGCACCATTAGAAGAGATAGGCGGTATTGCGGTGGAGACCGTCACTGAAGACGCTCACACCTCCCTGCGTTTGCATCGCCTCGGGTATCGTTCGGCTTATCTGCGGGCGCCATTGTCGGCAGGTCTGGCGACGGAAACCTTATCTGCCCATATTGGCCAACGTATTCGCTGGGCGCGGGGCATGGCGCAAATTTTGAGAACCGACAACCCTTTACTTGGCCCGGGATTGAATTGGCAGCAGCGTTTGTGTTATCTGAATGCCATGCTGCATTTTTTATCTGGCATTCCGCGTCTTATCTTTCTTACCGCGCCATTGATGTTTTTGATATTTCATACTTACATTATTTACGCGCCAGCCTTGATTTTGGTACTTTATGTACTGCCCCATATTCTCCATTCAAGTATTACCAATTCGCGTATGCAAGGTAAGTATCGCTACTCGTTTTGGGGTGAAGTCTATGAAGTGGTGCTCTCCTGGTATATCGCAAGACCGACGACGGTAGCCTTGTTTGCCCCGCACAAAGGCAGCTTTAACGTGACCGCAAAGGGTGGGCTGGTCGAAAAATCGTATTATGATTGGGTTATATCCAAACCTTATATGCTGCTTGTTTTGGCAAATTTTATTGGCTTGGGACTCGGTGTTCATCGATATTTTAATGGCCCACAAAATGAAGTTGGTGCAGTTATCGTCAATATGATCTGGACGCTTTACAACGTCTTGATTATTGGTAGTGCGGTGGCGGTCGCCTCAGAAATGAAGCAAGTGCGCCGAGTGCATAGGGTAGAGACGAGCATTCCCGCAATGGTAAGACTAAGCAGCGGCCATTTAATACAGGCGACGGTCATGGATTTTTCTTTGGACGGCTTGCGCGTTGCGGTGAATGATATGAGTAAATTGCCACGGGGTCAGTTTGATATTGATATTATCTTAAACCGAGCTAATCGCGAGTTCACCTTCCCTATGCGCAGTGTATACACCTTAGACAATGCCATGGGTTTGCACTTGAAGCCGCTCAGCACCGTGCAGATGACGGATTTTGTGCAGTGCACCTTCGCGCGTGCAGATACTTGGATTAAGTGGCAGAACTCCTATGAGGTGGATCGTCCGATGGCAAGCATGGCGGCAGTTTTCCGTGCTGCTATTTATGGTTACCGACGTCTGTTTGCACTCGCGCCATGGCCATTGCCTGAAATCGCCCGGTGGCTAGTTGCCCGCGTTAAATATCTATCCTCCTTTAGCCCTAGAAAAGTGTCGCCGAGAGCAGAATACCTATGAGTATCATCAATATTCGCCTTGCTATGATCTTCGCATTTGCAACTATTATGCTGTCACCGTTTGCCTATGGTGACCCCTTGTCAATGTTGCTTGACGATGAGCCCAAAGTCATAAAGCGCGATTATTTACTGAGTGACTTGGGCTATGGTGGATCAATTGAATTACAGGGTAGTAAAAGCGACACCTATATCGGATTCGGTTCGCGGCTAGATGAGGTCGTTATCGGCGGCGACATAGAGCTACGCTTCACGCCGTCACCGGCATTGCAGTCGAAATTCTCACATTTGAAAGTCTATCTTAATCAAGAGTTAATGGGCGTGGTTGCCATTGAGGAAGGCAAGCAAGGCCAGTTGCTAGATGCAAAAATACCTTTGGATCCTCGATTTTTTGCAAACTATAACCAAGTTCGAATTGAGCTTATTGGTCATTTAGATCTTGAGTGCTGGAACCCCGATGATCAAAGTATTTGGGCTGAAATCAGTAAAAATAGCCGTATCCAGATCAGCTCTCGCAAGATCAGGCTTCGCAATGAACTCGGTTTTTTGCCTGCGCCATTTTTTGACGAGCGCGAATTTACTAAATTAATACTGCCGGTGCTGTTTCCCGAGTCACCGAGTGTTGAACTTGTTAAATCTGCGGGGGTGGCGGCATCTTATTTTGGCGCACTGTCGAAGTGGCGGGGCGCAGAGTTTCCGGTTCACTTTGATCAGCTTCCCACTCAGCACGCGCTGATCTTTATGACCAATACTGAACGTCCGGCATTCTTAAAAGATTTCCCGCCGGTAAATAAGCCGACTTTGCAGGTGATTAGTCACCCAGAAAACCCCTACATTAAGTTTCTGCTAGTTATGGGCCGCGACACCAAGGAATTACTAACGGCGGTTAAGGGTCTCGCCTTGGGAAATTCTGTTTTGACCGGGCCGGTGGCAGAGATTAACCGGGCACTGCAAATCGAGCCGCGTAGCCCTTACGACGCGCCTAATTGGGTGCGTACCGACCGCAAGGTATTGTTTTCTGAGTTGGTCGAGAATAAGCAGGAACTGCAAATTAGCGGACGCAATTCGTCGCCCATCAATATTAGCTTGCAGTTGCCGCCTGATCTATTTACCTGGCGTAGCCGCGGAATACCGATGGATTTGCATTATCGCTACTCGCCACCGCCCGAGGACTACGATGGCTCACGCATGAGTGTGTCGATCAATAAGCAATTTGTAGAGGCGTTTAATTTAAGTCAACGCGGTATAAGCGGAGATGAAAAGCGAGTCCGAATTCCACTGCTTACTGATAGTTTCAGTGGTGGTGATTTGGTGCGGATTCCCGCCTTTAAAGTGGGCAGTAAAAACCAATTAGAATTTCAGTTTTCTTTTACCAGTATTAGCAGTGGAGCCTGTAAAACTATTCCGGCGGCGCCACCAAAGGCAGTGGTTGACGGCAGCTCAAGTGTCGATTTTTCTGGCTACCCGCATTACATTGAAATGCCGAGTTTGCGCGCTTTTGCAAATGCAGGGTTTCCATTTACGCGCATGGCCGACTTGAGTGAAACCATCGTTGTGTTGCCCGCTGCGATAGGCAAACCAGAGATCGAAACGTTTTTACAGTTATTAGGTTTTATTGGTGCGAGTTCGGGCTACCCCGCGGTGGGCGTAGAAGTGGTCAATGACTGGGACGCAGCGCAGTTGCAAGACAAGGACATATTGGCAATCAGCGTCACATCCGGGCTTAGTTCTGCCATGGCCGACTCCGACGCGCTGCCGATGATTTTAAGTGAAACCGAGCGCGCCATTTCAAGACCGTTTCGAAATAGGCAGGCGTCTTTGAATATTGGCGAAAATGGGCGTTCGGTCGACAATGAAGTCGCAGAGAATGTCAATGTAAGCGCGACCGGAGGGCTGGCGGCGGTCGTTGGCGCTGAGTCGCCATACACCCCTGGTCGGAGCGTGATCGCGGTAATGGCTGCAAGTACTGAAGATCTTGGCAAAGTGAGCGCAGCTTTTAATGACAGTGGTAAAATCACTGCGATGTTTGGATCTGTGGCGGTGTTTCGCGAGGACCGTGTTAGCAGTTACCTAGTCGGAGACCGTTACTACGTGGGTAAACTTCCAATATGGCAGCTAATTTGGTACCACTTTTCAGAACACCCGTTTTTACTGTTGCTGCTTGCCGCATTATTAATCGCTATGTTGGTGGTGGTGATCTGGCGGATTCTCAATCAAATTGCGGCAATGCGCTTGCGTGCTGGAGAGGATGAGTAGTGAGACATGGGCTGCTGTTTTTGGCGCTTTTACTGCCGATTGCAACATGGGCTGATGAGCGCTGTTCCTGGTCGCATTGGGCGTCTTTTAAAGCGGCGTATATTGAAAGTGGGCGAGTCATTGATCGCAGTGACCCGCGTCAAATCACTACGTCTGAAGGCCAGTCTTACGGGATGTTTTTCGCGCTGGTCGCCAATGACCGCGCTAGTTTTGATCAGTTACTACATTGGACTCAAGGCGAACTGGCGGCGGGGGATCTTGGTGCCTATTTGCCCGCATGGTTATGGGGGCGCATTGAGCAGCCGGCATCAGGGAGCGCAAAGACCTCTTTCGGCGTGCTCGATAATAATTCGGCAGCAGATTCTGATTTGTGGATTGCTTATACCCTGATTGAGGCTGGCCGTTTGTGGCAGCATTATTACTACACCTCGCTTGGCTATTTATTATTGGAGCAGATCCGCCGCTACGAAGTAGTGGATATACCTAATTTAGGTTTGAGTGTGCTGCCAGCCCCAAAGGGCTTTGCCGACGGTAGTGGTAGTTTTCGGCTCAACCCTAGCTATGCGCCCTTGCAGATATTAGATCGCTTCGCGAGTCTTTATCCCGCGCGAGATTGGCAGGCAATTTCCGCCAGTACCCGCCGCTTGATTATTCAGACTATGCCAAAAGGTTACTCACCAGATTGGGTGAAGATTTCACCGCCATATAAGACCAGTAATTGGGTGTTGGACCTGGGTAGTTATGACGCAATACGCAGCTATTTGTGGGCGGGGATGTTGGCGGATTCACATCCGCATAAAGTTGAGTTGATGGCCGCAATGAAGCCGATGGCACTGGCTGTTAAGGAGAATGGCGCGCCGCCTGAAAAAATAAATGTTAGCACTGGACTTTATTCAGGAACAGGATCAGCGGGATTTTCTGCGGCGCTGCTGCCGTTCTTGGCACAGTACGACTTACCCGAGGTACTGGGTCAGCAGCGCCAACGTGCGGCGGCGGTGTGGGAGCCTGCAATCGATAAGTCGCGATATTATGCAACGGTGTTGGCCTTGTTTGGCACAGGCTGGGATCAGGGGTATTTCCGCTTTTCCAGCGACGGTGCTTTGATTCCCGCATGGCAGTCAAGGTGTGAATCTTGAAGCTTTGGCGATGGGTTTACTTCAGTGTTTTCGTGCTTTTTTGTGGTTTGTTCTACCAATGGTTTTTCGGTAACACGCCAGAGTTAGAGTCGGCGGTATCTGCTGAATCAGGGTTTGTTAGTGTCGTTGGCCAGGATGCTGCTGCGGACGACGTTGATTACTTAGACGATGAGTTCACCGCCGAGCTCATTGCTCAGATGCAGTTAGGCGATGCTCTCGATCGACGGGATTTATTAGAAAGCGCACTAGATCGTTTGCTGGTCATTAGTCCCAATCATCCAGGGGCATTTTTTTTCCGCGCTTATATCGCCTTGGCGGATGACGATTTAGCGGGTGCGAACGCTATTTTAGCGGCCCGCGAGTTGGCGGCTCCCGGCGCGCTCGAAACTCGACAATTATCCGCCTATATTGCGAGCATGAGCAGTAAGCGAGTCAACTTGGCGCAAGCGCGTATTTTGCGTCGCACCGCCCGCTATAAAGATGCCTTGAGTAGTTATAAAAAACTCTTCCCAGATGGCATGCCGACCTTAAAGTTAGAGCTAGAGTTGCTTGATGTATTGGCTAACATTGAGGGCAATGAGGCCCGAGTATTGGCTCGATTGTCAGAGTTGAATCGACAGTATCCTAATGTTGCATTGTTGGAGCTCAGCCTGGCTGAATTCCGAAGTCAGCAAAACCCCTATGATTCTGCCGCCTTAGCGATTTATCGCAGTTTGGCGCAGGGTGATGGCCTAGGGCGGCGGGCCGCAGGGTCTTGGATTCGAACCTTAGGGCGACTGCCGAAGACGGCGGCAGTGATGAATGACTACGCGCTATTAGCACAGCGCTATCCTGATGATCTGGATATTCAAAATGCTTATCGCAATGTGTTAAATGAACTTCTCGCCGAGAAGGAGCGCCTTAAAAATCCTTATTATCGAGCAAAGAAACAGGGTTTGGCGTCGCTTGATGCCGATAGGCTTGCCGCAGCAGAAAAAAAACTGAATTTCGCCCTGCGTGGCTTCCCTGATGACGCCGATGTCAATGGCGGTTTAGGTGTAATCTATCTGCGTCGTGGTGATCATGATCGCGCGTTACGGTATTTCAAAAAAGCGGCGCGCTTTAACCAAGACCCTGATCTAAACGAAAAATGGGCGATCCTCATTAGCACTAGCCGTTATTGGTCAGCGCTGCGTCGAGGCGAAGCCTTAATGGATATCGGTAAATATGAAGAGTCGCAGGCGCAGCTAAATCTGGCTCGTAAAATTGACTCTTCGAATGCGGCGACGTATGTCGCTCTTGCGGAACTTGCGCTTGCTCGCGGCAAACTATTAACCGCAGATGTATATTACGGCGAGGCCTTGCGACGCGACTCGGGCGATCAATCTGCGCTATGGGGGCGCGTGCAATTGCGAGAGCGTCTCAGTGGTCGCGCGGCTGCGTTAGCAATGGCGGACCGAGAGTATTCGAGTTCCCAGCGGCAGCGTATTGCCACTCAACTCCGCAGCCTCAGAATCGATGGCGAAATGGACGTACTTAGCCGTTTGAACCCGGTGGGTGATAGACGTGCTTATATTGCCGCGGTTGATCGTGTTATTGCCTTGCAGCCTATATCACCTTGGCAGCGTGCGGACATTGCCAATGCCTTGCTTGATGCTGGTGAAGCGGCGCGGGCAGATGCACTGATGGCTGATTGGGCTGATGGCGATGAAAACCCTGAGATGGCATTTTCCTACGGTTTGTATTTATCAGCTAGGGGGAATTTGGCTGGCGCAATAAGAGTGCTAAATGGTATTCCCGAGGGCCAGCGCAGCGTTGCGATGCAGGGAAATATCATGCGCTTGAACTTGGATCGGGAACTGGCCGGCATGCAGAATTCAGGCAGCGAAGAGTCAATTGCAATAGGCCGGCAACTTGATCAAATGGCCAAACAGTATAGCAATCAACCGCTAGCGCTATTACGTCTTGCTGATATCGCCGTTGATTTAGATGAGCGTGAGCGCGCGCTAAGGATTGTGAATGGGATATCTGCCGATGAGGGCTGGGAGTTTCAAACTTTATTAGATTACGCCCGCTTATTGCTCACACTGGATCAATTCGACCGCTTTATGCAGTGGCAGAAGGATTCGGAAACCAAGCAGTATTCGCTCGCAGAGCAGGCTCAGCTAGACGATTTAGTTTTGGAGTATTATCTTGCCAGAGCGAGATTTTATACAGAGCGTGGCGATACGATTACCGCTTATTCAATGTATCAACGCGCCCTGCAGCGTCCTGCGGCGGGGCAAGTGTCAGCGCGCATCAGTTTGTTGAAAATCACCGCGCAGTTAGATCGTCAAACGGAATTAAAAGCGCAAAGTGAGGCCTTGTTAGCTGAGAGTAACAATTTGAGTTCTAGCGAGATTTTGGACATTTCGACAGTGTTACAAAACGCTAAATTGCTTGCCGAGCGACACCAGTTTATGGCGGTTTTAAAAACCCGTGACGATCTTAGCGCCCAGCAGTTCAGAGAGGCGATGTTGCTAGAAAAAGATATGCGTGACTGGGATTCGGCTGAAGAATATGCGTATTTAGGGCTGCAGCAGGCGCAAATAGAAGCGCGACCGGGCTTGGCGGGTCGAGCTTCGGGCCAGCGAGAGCTTTATGCCGATGCCGATGAGGAGTACTGGTTAACTAGCAGTCTAAAATCCTCAATTAGTGAGTTTAGGGAAAGGCGCGATAGCTATATTAAGTTTGGTATTGATCAGAATTTTCGCAGCGGAAGAGACACGACCTCGCAGGTTCCGATAGAAGTGCGATGGGCTGTGCCATCCTTAGATGGTCATCTGCTATTGCGCGTGGATTATGTGACCATTAATTCGAATACCGTTGACTATATAGATCCCGGTGCCTTGCCGCCGACGACCATTACCAGAATTCCATTTGCGGAGAAGGCGAGTGGGATTGCACTTGGTATTGGCTGGGATGCAAAAAATTGGCATGCCGATATTGGTACCACGCCGATAGGTTTTCGCGAGTCGAATTTTGTATTTGGCGCGGGGCTTAAGGGCAGTGTGGGTGAGCTGGGTTGGAATGTAGTGCTGTCACAGCGGCCAGAGGTGAGTTCGACCTTGTCCTACGCCGGTATGGAAGTTCCCTCAGGGGCAGCGAGCTCGGGTACTGACTGGGGCGGTGTTATCCTCACTGGCGCTAAGCTGGGTTTGAGTTACGATCTTGGTGGTTCCAATGGCTACTGGGCTAGTTTGCAGTATCATCTTATTAGCGGCGACAAGGTGGCGGATAATACGCGGCTTGGCCTCTTAGGTGGTGTTTACCACCGGGTGATCGATGAAGAGAATCGTAAGTTTCGTGTTGGTTTGAACGTGTTACATTTTCAATATGATAAGAATTTAAGTGAGGTAAGTTTACAACACGGCTCATATTTCAGTCCGCAAAACTATATCTCCGTGTCTTTGCCGATTAGATACTATGGTCGCTATGGCAATGACTGGTCCTATTTAATGGCGGCGTCGGTGTCGAATTCCTGGTCGAGTGAAGATGCACCCTATTTGCTGGGTGGCGGCAGTTCGTCTGGCGGTGGATTTGGCTATGCACTTGAGGCAGCTATTGAAAAACGAGTCAGTAAGCGCTGGTATGTCGGCTTAGCAGCAGATATACAGCGAGCAGATTTTTTCGAGCCCAATCATGTGGTTATGTACGCGAAATATACTTTTAATGAACGCTGGCAGCCGATTTGGACGCCGCCTGAACCGCCTATCCCCTATAGTCGTTTTGACTGAATACTGACTGTCCTCAGCATCTGAGTTTTTCTTTATCGTAAATCCAAACCAATAGGCTAATCTGCTATGAGTAAGGTTCTGATACTCCACCACTATGAGATGTCACCGTTTTCAGAAAAAGTGCGGGCGATGTTTGGCTACTGTAATTTGGAATGGCAATCGGTGTTAACAAGCGCAATGCCACCACGCCCGCTGTTGTTGCCTTTAGCAGGCGGATACCGACGAATTCCTGTTGCCCAAATCGGTGCCGATATATTTTGTGATACGCGAATTATTTCCGCTGAAGTGGCGACATTAACCCAGCGACCTAAATTTGCGATGCCGAGCTTAAGTGCCGATGAACAGGCATACATAGAATATTTAGATAGCGATATTTTTAGCGCCGCCTTCAGTGCCATCTCGCCGCTGACGCTGATGTCGTCTTTGCTCAGGCGTATGTCTCCCCTTAAAGTTTTTGCTTTGATTCGTGACAGGCTATCTATGGCGAAGGGTGGCAATTTGCGCAGACCCTCGGCGAAAAAAGCGTTGATGATTATTCGGAAACATATGCAGGACTTGGATCAGCGGGTGTCGAATGCGCAATACTTGCAGGGAGATAGTCCCACTCTAGCCGATTTTTCTGCCTTCCATAGCTTATGGTTTTATTTTGCAATGACTCGCACAAAGCCGCCATCAGAACTAAGTAACTTTGCCGCCTGGTATGCTCGCATTGCAGATTTTGGTCACGGTAAGCGCCAAGAGATAAGCCCAGAAAGTGCTTTAGATATCGCCAAAAAAGCGCTACCTCGCGCTATACCAGATAGCATGCGGGAGGATGAAAATGTAGGTAGGCGCGTGCAAATTTCACCGTCTGACTATGGGCTAGTCGCGGTGGAGGGAGTACTTGTTGGCGCCGATTCTGAACGCCTGATTCTTGCTAAGACGAGTGAGGACTTGGGGGAGGTGAACGTCCACTTCCCAAGGCATGGCTATACACTTAATGTGGTCTAAGCTCCTTAGCATTTATCAGCATATTCGGGTCGCTGATGCTTTTGAATTTTCCGCCGCTATGGGATCTCTATGCAGGTTTTAGTGATTGGCTACGTTTGGCCGGAGCCAAATTCCTCGGCCGCTGGCCGGCGGATGATGGATTTACTGGGCGTCTTTCTCAGCCGCGGTGACACCGTAACATTCGTTAGCGCCGCCCAGCGTGGCGAGCACAGCGTTGATCTTGAAGGCATGAATATCAGGATCGCAGAGGTCAGATTAAATTGTTCAAGTTTTGATGATTTTGTGGCTGACCTAAAGCCCGCCGTTGTTTTGTTTGACCGATTCTTCACTGAAGAACAGTTTGGCTGGCGAGTTGAACGAAGTTGCGAAACGGCATTGCGCATCCTCGATACAGAAGACCTTCATTGTTTGCGTCACGCCCGTCATCAGGCCTTAAAGCAAGGTCGTGAGGTGAGGCGCAGTGATCTCTTTAGTGAGTTGGCGCAGCGTGAAATTGCAGCCATATGGCGCTGTGATATTAGTTTGATTATTTCCGAATATGAGATGAGCCTTTTGCAGGGTACCTACGGCGTGGCTGCAGATGTCTTGCACTATCTGCCCTTGCTGTCGGACACGAATGCACAAGACTGGGTGGGGTGGACTGGTTTTGATGCCCGTCAACACTGCATTGTCATTGGTAATTTTCGGCATGCACCAAACTGGGATTCCGTACTGTATCTGCGTTCAGAGATTTGGCCACAAATTCGCAAATCACTTCCCGGCGTTGAGTGTCATGTTTACGGTGCATACCCGCCACCTAAGGCGCTTCAGCTTCACAGCGAGAAACTTGGATTTCTGGTGAAGGGCTGGGCAAAAAATGCGGTAGAAGTCGTGACTTCCGCACGCCTTTGCCTAGCGCCTCTGCGTTTTGGCGCTGGTCAAAAAGGTAAGTTATTGGAGGCGATGGAGTGTGGGACACCCACGGTAACTAGCGAAGTCGGAGCCGAGGGAATGCAGGGGGATTTGCCGTGGAGTGGTGAGGTTGTCAGTGCTTCAAGTTTATTTATTGAAGATTTTGTTACGGCTACTTTGCGTCTTTATCAAGATAAAAACGAATGGCAGGTGGCGCAAGAAAAAGCAAAAGCACTGCTGGCGTCACGTTACCAAAAGAATGTGTATTTGCCGCTATTTGAACAGCGCTTAGATGCAGTATTTGAGCAGCTGCATACTCACCGCCAAAGCCATTTTTATGGTCTTATGCTTCGTCACCAAACACTCAAAAGCCATCAGTATATGTCGCAGTGGATAGAAGCGAAGAACCGCGTGACGTATATTGATGGGGATACTTTTTGAAGATTGCTTTTAGCCTGTAAATCTGCGAATGTTAAAGGCTTTCATGAAGCATATTGATTTTATTAATAATAAAAGTTGCTGATACGCAGGCTTTTAAGTTTAGCCGGCAGAGGTGGGAGCGATATGCAACATATGATTTTTGACGCCCATTTACACATTATAGACCCCGCTTTTCCCTTGGTGAGTAATGATGGTTACTTGCCAGATGAGTTCACGGTTGATGATTATATTGGCCAAACTGCATCCTTGGGTGTTGGCGGAGGGGCAGTTGTTTCTGGTTCGTTTCAAAGTTTTGATCAAAGTTATTTAATCGCGGCTTTGGCTGCATTAGGACCTACCTTTGTTGGCGTGACGCAACTACCTTTTTCTGTCAGTGACGAGGACTTGTTTCTACTAGGTAGTCATGGTGTGCGCGCAGTGCGATTTAATTTGCGCCGCGGTGGATCAGAAAGCAGCAAGTATCTTTGCGAATTTGCACATCGGGTGTACGACTTATTGGGTTGGCATATTGAGATTTATGCAGACTGTAAAACGCTAGTGGATCTTGAAGGTAAGCTCTGCCGGCTTCCCGCTGTTAGCATCGATCACCTTGGTTTATCCAAGGAGGGTTTGCCGCTCTTATACCGCCTGGCTGAAAGTGGTGCTCGAGTGAAAGCAACTGGATTTGGCCGAGTAAATTTTGCAGTTAGCCAAGCGATAAAGCGCTTGTTTGAGATCAACCCCGAGGCCTTAATGTTTGGCACTGATCTGCCTTCAACTCGCTCGCCACGAGCCTTTAATCCGGTAGACATTGAAATTATTGGCAATGCCCTTGGCGATGCTGCGACCAAAAAAGTGCTGTGGGATAATGCCGCGGCGTTTTATCGACTTGGTGTCTGACACTAAGTCGACGGCACGCTTGAGTTGACTGCTTTTGCCTAGTTCTTTACAGTTCCGGCCACAATAACCCTCGATAAACCCCGCAAGCCTTCTAAGCTGATTTAATCGATATAGATATTGATTGTTTTGCCTTATTGACTAGGTATTGAATATTTTTGTGGGCGCAGAATTGGTGAGTAAACTATGTTTTTTACAACGATTAAGTCCTTCTTTATTTTGCCGCGACAAGCCTTATGGCTAAGCAGCCGGTGCGAGCGTGACATTGTGGCATGCCGACTTAAATGATCAGTAGCGCAATGTATATTGCGGCAGTTTGGGTATCATCACTGCTATTAGACCGTGTTTTTGGTGAGCCTAGTCGTTGGCATCCCTTAGTCGGCTTTGGCAATGTATCGCATCGGCTCGAATCGTATTTAAACACTACTCAGCGCGAGATTGTCTTGCGTCTCTCCGGTGTGTTGGCTTGGAGTCTGCTAGTGCTGCCGCCTGTAATATTGATGTGGGTATTGCGTCAATATTTTTTTTCATTTTCGACGACACTGGTTTTTTTCCTTGATTGTCTGGTTCTGTATTGGGCGATTGCCTGGCGCAGTTTATGCGAGCATATCCGACCTGTCGGTGGGGCCTTGGCTGCTGGCGATCTAGCCGACGCCCGCCTGCGGATACGTTATTTAGTTAGCCGCGATACCGCGGAATTAGATGCCGAAGAGGTCTTGTCGGCGGCGCTTGAAACTACCCTTGAGAACAGTAGTGATGCCTTGTTTGCGTCATTGTTTTGGTTTGCGGTAGCGGGTCCTGCAGGGATCGTATTACATCGTTTGGCTAATACCCTGGATGCGATGTGGGGCTATAGAAATAAGCGCTATCGCTATTATGGTTGGTGGGCTGCGCGTAGTGACGACGTATTGAATTTTATTCCGGCGCAGCTCACTGCCCTAGGGTTTAGTATTTTGGCCTTGTCTGGACGTGGGTTTCGGTGTTGGTTTACACAGGGCTGGGGCTGGAAGAGTATTAATGCGGGCTCAGTAATGGCGAGTGGTGCCGCGGCCTTAAATATTTACTTAGGTGGTGCAGCGAGTTACCACGGAGAATCCTTCTTGCGGCCAATTTTGGGGTGTGGTTCCAGGCCGGCAGTGGCGGATTTGGAACGAGGTATTGGTTTGATCAATCGCCAGTTAATATTGTGGTTTGCCGTGGCCGTGGCTGGCGGGGTGCTCTTATGATGGATGCCTCGCAGGGCGTACCGAAGCATGGTGGCGATCCCCGCCACATACCGGCAGCTGATGCTGGCGTGTTGATGCTTGATTTGGCAACGGGAGTGAACCCGTGGGGATGGCCAGTGCCTGCGCCACCAATAGCGTGCTATTCAAAACTACCCTATTTTAATGAAGGTTTGCAGCGCGTGGCCGCGACCTACTACGGCGTCCCTCAGGAGTGCTTATTAGCGACGGCGGGGAGTCAAGCGGTTATCCAGCAGCTACCCTTCCTAGCTGCTAGCGGTCGCGTTTTGCTGTCGGCTGTTGGTTATGAAGAGCATCGCTACCGCTGGGAGTTGGCGGGGCACGATGTGGTGGAGTTTCATCGCTATGATCGCGACGCCATTGCTAAACAGATACGTCGCGACGCTGTTCAGCACTTAGTCCTGATTAGTCCTAACAACCCAAGCGCAGATCAGCTTGATGTTGATGATCTTCGATACTGGCGCTCATTATTGCCGGAGGAGGGAATGCTAGTTGTCGATCAGGCGTTTGCCGATGCCAACCCGGAGAGCGATGTCTCAGCATTAGCTGGGGATAGGGGTATTGTGTTATTGCGTTCTGTCGGCAAGTTCTTTGGTCTGCCGGGCCTGCGTTTAGGCTTTGTGATCGCCGCGCCAGCCCTATTGGCAGAGCTAGATAAGCATCTGGGCCCGTGGGCGGTGAGTGGCGTGGCGCAATGGCTGGGCGAGCGCGCGCTGGCAGATCAAGCGTGGCAGCAGAAGATGGTCGCTAAATTAGCTGATGCGTCTGAGGCGCAAGCAGAACTGCTGGTGGCGACTTTTAAAGATTATGGAGTTCGCTGTGTTGCTACTGCCCTGTTTGTTACCTTAATTATGCCATTGCAGCGCGCGGAAGTGCTGCAGATGGCCTGTTATCGAGCGGGCTTGTCGGTGCGGCTATACCGCTGTGGCGATACGGGTTTTATACGCTGGGGGTTGGCGGCAGATATTAATGAGCTACGTCTGCGTCTTAGGCAGTTAAATTTGAGTTCCTTGGTAGCGTAGCGGGGTTGAAAATGCCGTCTGATTCAGTATTTACGTATTACTTGGTGGAGCAGCTGCAGTGGGTTGGTCCCGTTAAGTGCCGAAAAATGTTCGGCGGCTACGGTGTGTTTTTAGAGGGCTTGATGTTCGGTCTAGTGTTTGAAAACACGCTGTATTTGAAGGTCGATACTGCCAGTAGGCAAGATTTTGACGCCTTGGGCTTGCCACCATTTACCTATGCGCGTGGCGGTAGGGAAATTGCGCTTTCGTATTATCAAACCCCGGACGAGGCACTCGACGACACCGAGATGTTATTGGTTTGGGCTAACCGTGCTTACGCAGCTGCTATGCGCTGTGCGGCAGAAAAGGGTAAGAAACGAGCTAGGGGTGTATAATGTAGGCCGATTTACGATAGCGGAGTTAACAGGGTCTATTATGTCAGTCATTCAACAGAGTATTACCGATAAGCTTACAGCTGCCTTAAAGCCCCAGCATCTTGAGGTTGTTAACGAAAGTCATATGCACAGCGTGCCCGCGAACTCAGAAACCCACTTTAAACTCATCATCGTCGCCGACGTATTCAGTGCTAAGCGTAAAGTCGCGCGTCAGCAAAGTGTTTATCAGCTATTGGCTGATGAGTTAGCTGGGCCGGTTCATGCCTTGGCAATGCACACTTATAGTCCGCAAGAGTGGCAAGACCGAAGCGCGCCGGCACCGGCGTCACCCAACTGTTTGGGTGGCAGTAAAAAGGATCAAGGTTAAATAAGGTATGGATCAGTTTGTTGTAGCGGCCCTATATAAATTTGTCAGTCTTCCCGATTACCATGAGATGCGCGAACCCTTGCTAGATGTTTGTCTGCAAGCCGGCGTCAAGGGGACCATATTACTTGCTGCTGAGGGCGTGAATGGCACCATTGCGGGCTCGCGTCAGGGCGTCGACACTGTGCTTAGCTATATGCGTGCAGATAGTCGCTTAGCCGATCTTAGTCACAAAGAGTCCTTCGATAAATCGCAACCTTTTTACCGCACCAAAGTGAAGTTAAAGAAAGAGATTGTGACAATGGGGATCGACGGTATCGACCCCAATGATGTGGTGGGAAGTTATGTAAAACCCGCTGATTGGAATGCACTTATTTCTGACCCCGAGGTGTTGCTGATAGACACCCGCAATGATTACGAAGTCGAAATCGGTAGTTTTCGTGGTGCTGTGGATCCGAAAACCACCAGCTTTAGAGAGTTTCCGGACTACGTTCGCGAACACTATGATCCACAGAAACATAAGAAGGTGGCGATGTTTTGCACCGGCGGTATTCGTTGTGAGAAAGCGTCTGCCTTTATGAAGCATGAGGGTTTTGAAGAGGTTTATCATCTTGAGGGAGGCATTCTTAAGTATTTAGAGGAGGTGCCTGAACCTGAAAGCTTGTGGCAGGGCGAGTGCTTTGTATTTGATAACCGAGTCTCGGTAACCCATGGTTTAGCAAGCGGAGAGCACGATCTCTGTCACGGCTGCCGTCGGCCGATAAACAGTATGGATAAACAAAGTGACTGCTATGAAGCAGGGGTGACGTGTCCGGCTTGTTTCGATGTGGTGACCGAAGATCAGAAAAAGCGTTTTCGTGATCGTCAGAAGCAGGTTGAACTTGCGCGTTTACGCAATGAGGATCATGTTGGTGCGGCGCCGCCAGCTCGTCAACGCAAGTCTCGAATCGACAATCTTTAAGTAGCGGTGTGCAGGAATTTGATAAGCTGAGTGTAGGTTTTCGGCTTTTTAATTCGTTTGTGTGCAGATTCTAGCGATTATCTCACAGACGCGAAATCGCGATGTTGGGGCTAGTCATTATTGGATTTTATCTTTCTACATTCTCTATCCCATTTGAATTACTTTGATCCTTCAAGAATTAATGTAATATGTTGCTAGTTGCCTGCACCTGTGGAATAAAAAAACGAGTGCGGGACCATCAAAATAAGAGGATTTATTGCATGAAGCAGTTAGGCGTCCTAGATACGGCATTTATCAACCTTGAGCACCCCAATACCCCCCAGCATGTGGGTGGGCTCGGTATTTATGACCCTTCAAGCGCCCCCGGCGGTTTTGTGCGATTCAAAGGTGTGATCTCCAATTTTGAACGCCGCTTGTCAAAACACACTATTTTCCGCTCGCACTTACATAGAGTCCCCGGCAACGTTGATCGGCCATATTGGGTGGAAGATGCTAATTTCGACGTCGAATTTCATATTCGTCATATAGCACTGCCGCAGCCCGGCGACTGGCGTCAGCTCTGCATCTTGGTCGCACGACTCCACGCTAGACCGCTGGATATGACCCGACCACTTTGGGAGGCCTATATCATTGAGGGTCTAGACAATATTCCGGGTGTCCCCAAAGGCGGTTTCGCCATTTATACTAAGATGCATCACTCTCTAGTAGATGGGGCCGGCGGGTCCTCCATTATGTCGGTGATCCATGATCTAGAACCTGACCCAGCCGCAGTGCCGCAGGGTCCTCGTGTTGTGACCGCAGATGTCGCTCCAGGGAACGTTTATCTAGCAACGTCATCAGCAGTTAATAATGTAAAAAACAGTGTAAAAATGCTCACAGGTGGCATCGGAGTGCTGCGTGATTTAGGGAAAATGGCCGTGGGAATGGCACAAAAGAAAATTCCTATTCCCTCTATAAACTCGCCGCGAACCCGTTTTAATACGCCGGTTGGGCCGTATCGGGTTTTTGAAGCGACAGAATTTTCGCTGGCGGACGTTAAATTTTTAAAGGACTTTGCTGGCGTCAAGATTAATGATGTTGTTCTCAGTGTGGTTGCGGGTGGTTTGCGGTATTACTTGGATCATCACAATGAATTGCCGGATGAAAGTCTGTCGGTAACTATTCCGCTGGATATGCGTACCCGCCGTGGAATGACCGATGAAAACAACCAGGTAGGCTCCGTATTTGTGGAGTTACATACCAATGTTGCCGACCCTTTAGAGCGTCTTGCGGGGATTTATAAGAGCTCTCAAGAAGCCAAAGTATATGGTGAAAACTCGCCACTAGTTGACGTCCTGAGATTGGCTGGAGTAATGCCGCCAGCGTTAACTCGGTCGCTGGTGAATAGTTACTCTAACAACCACCTGACTCGACATTTACCGCTTGGGATCAGTTCGGTGGTGTCAAACGTTGCGGGGCCGACGTTCCCACTTTTCTCAGCGGGTGCGCGAATGGTGCGTTACTACGGCTTGGGGCTATTAACACCAGGTGTTGGCTTGTTCCATTTGATTTTTAGTTCTAATGGCATCATGACTATGTCAATTGTGGGTGATCGCGATTCCATGCCGGATCCTGCTTTCTACCGTGAGTGTATAGAAAGATCTTTTGCGGAATTGTTAGCTGCTGCAAAGAGCCAGTCCAATGCAAAAACGGCTGATGCGACGGCCGATGTAAAAACACCTGAGGTCAAAAAAACGGCGAAGTCATCGACGACTAGCGCTGGAAAAAAAGCGACAGCCACCGCCAGCAGCGCGAGTGCATCTGCAAAGACCACTGCCAAGGCGCCAGCGACTAAAAGACCAGCGAAGACGTCAGTAGCGACCCCCGTAAAAAAGCCAGTTGCTCGAAAAGCAAAGGGTACGACGACTAAAGATGCCAAGCCTTTGAACGCCAAGTCTTCCAGCGAGCTAAGAGCTAAAGAAGACGGCAATGTGGTGCAGATAAACCACAGTAATTCTTAATTCACCCTTCCCGTTGTGGCGCGCTTAAGGACCTGTTGTGTAAGTGTGCAGCAGGTGCTCAGGCGTCTTGTAAGGCGCCTCGATAGCTTACTCGATGGCCTTAGGCCACTGACCTAGCTTTGCGTAGCTCAAACGCCTTAGCGCTTGAATGCGAACGTAGCTATCTAGCCCTGTGGCCGCAATACTATCGTTTGCCGCTATATCCACAAAGCCGTCATCGCCTAGTACCTTAGCTGGTAATTCAATGAGTTGGATTTCCCCGATAATCATATGGGTATTATTTATTGCTAGTCTGTGCTCCTCTCTCAGCTTGAGACCAAGGGCGATCGTCGATTGTTCCACGAAGGGGGCGGAAAAGTCGTGTAGGTACTTTTTGGATAAGCCAACGGCCTCGAACTCGCACTGATCTGCTGGGTAGCGGGCGGATGTTTGGTGAGCTGCTTCGATGTATTGGGGAGACACGTGGTTGAGGGTGTAATAGCCAGTGGCAAGAATATTATTGAGCGTGTGCCTTGGGCTTTCGCTGGGACGAATGATAAGGCCGACGAGTGGTGGATTGGCGCCAACATGGAAGGCCGATGACATCACGGCCAAATTCGAATCCCCATTGATACTATTAGTGCCAACTAGAAGCGCGGGTTTTGCACCGAGTACACTGTTGATAAATAGGCCTCGATACCGCTGCTCCATTTGCTCAATATCGTCGCGATTAATAATCATAGGTGGTATCTCTTTTTCGCTTCGCGGAATGAGAACTGCACTCAAGCGAGGCTTATGAAAATAAGTATATTTAGCGAGTATAGTCGCTGCACTACGCTGGCATTATCTTTTTGGATCGTCCGCCTGCGGCGGTTTTAAGTTTGAGAAGCATAGTCTGCACTAACGGCAACTTAATTTACTATTAGGTGATAGTGATATACCCCATCAGCCCAGTTTTCATGTGTTCAATGACGTGGCAATGGAACATCCATTTCCCGGGATTATCTGCGACAAAGGCGATTTTGGCGCGTTCGTTTTTTTCCAATAATATGGTGTCGGTATGGAAGGGCGTGATGTCCTTTTTGTCGGATTCTAATACCGTAAATATCAAACCGTGGAGATGAATGGGGTGGTGGTGGGGCGTTGCGTTGTGGAGTTCAAATATATAGCTTTTACCAAGTGTAAGTTCGGCTAGCGGAGCGGGTAAGTTCTGGTGGCTGTGGTCGCTCCATGCGCGACGATTGATTAACCAAAAGTTGTGGTCAACTTGACCTTTTGCATCGCTGGGCGACATGGCGCCAGCCCATTCAAAGACAAAGCTTAGCGAGTCTGCTGATTTTAAATCTGGTACCGGAATCGGATTGTTTGGCAGGGCGGGAATGCCTGTTTTGATCGCCATTTTGGTCTTTGGTGAGACGGTTCTTAATCGACAGATTTCAACGCCAAAACGGCCCTTCATATCAAAGATCGGGATTTCTTGGCCTATTTCACTGGGGCTGATAAAGCCCACGTCGAGTCGCATTCCCGCGCCAGTGGGGTGAACGCTCAGTGGCAGCGGTGTTGTGATGGGGCTGCCATCAATGGCGATAATCTGTGCAGCGTCGCTGCGCATGCTAAGGTTGAAGACCCGAGTGCTGTCCATATTCAGAAAGCGCAAACGCAGTCTCTCCCCTGCGGGTACGTCTACGGTCGGCGTTTGCTGCCCATTGATGGTTGCGACTGTGCCGAGGGTACCATCGCGAAAGGCCTCTCGGGGTATGGAAAGAGGTAAATAGCTGCCGTCTTTTTTAAGGCGCCAGTCTTTCAGCCCGAGAATGACATCGTGATAATCTTGTGGTGTATCTTCCTCAACAATTAAGGCGCCTACCAAGCCCTTGCCGAGTTGTTCAACGCTGTTCATATGCGGGTGATACCAGAAGGTGCCGGCATCGGGGCAGGTAAATTCGTATAAAAAGCTAGCTCCCGCTGCTACCGGTGGCTGGGTTAAGTAGGGTACGCCGTCCATGCTATTTTCAATACGAATGCCGTGCCAGTGTACGGTGGTCGCTTCGTCTAGCTTGTTAATGAACATGATTCTTAGTGGTCGGCCCTGCTTCGCACGGATCACCGGCGCGGGGAACTGACCGTTAAAGCCAAGGATGTCGCTATCGCCATCAGCGGCAATACGGGCTCTGGCGTGCTCAGCGGTAAGTATGTAGTCGTATTGTTCTTTATCGGCTTTGCCGGCCGAACTCATTGCGAGTGTCAGGGTTGGCAGATTGGCACCAATGACACCCGCAGCGGCGGTCTTTAATAGAGTTCTACGTTTCATGTTTTCTCCTGCTGTGCGTTTTTTGTTCAAACGCGCAGCGTTAAATGGTTATCCCATTGCGTGCCAGCACTGTAGGCAAGTTGCCGGAGCTTGTCTTCACCGGGCACTAGGGCCAGTAATTGGCCGTCTCCGTTACTTAAGATAAATTGCTGGAAGGCCGCATCATAAACCGCACCTGCAGAGTCTCGTAACATCCAAACTTGCGACAGTGTTTTACTGTGCATATTCCAAAGACAGACCAGATTGTCGCGAGGGCAGCTGGTGACTGCCCATTGCCCGGTATCATCAATGCAGACACTGGCGATGTAGTCGCGCTTAAAATGCAGGGGTAGGTCGTCGGTATTCATGGCGTTCAATGGGTGGCCGCGCCGGTGGTAGTAGACCAGCGCTTTGTCTGAGGGCAAGCGACCTTGATATTGTGCGCCAACTAGTACACCGCCGTCTGGGCTGACGTCTAAATGACGGAGGCTGAGTTGGTAATGCGGTGCTGCGACTTTTTCAAGGACTCGCTGGGTTTGCAGGTCGAGGTAGTGCAGGCCTGGCGCCAAGGTGGCGGGGTTTAGAGTTTTACGGCCACTGGACGGTAAGGTCTTAATGCCGCCAATCGCAATCACTAGTGTTTTGCCGTCGGGCATGAGGGCAATATCGTGGGGGCCAATGCCTTCGCAGTCCATATGGCCAATGCAGTTGTAGCTATCTTCGCAATCGTAGATGCCTATGCAGCCGGCGCCATCCTTGTCGATATTATTTTCCGTGGTATACAAATAGCGGCCATCATTGCTAAGGCAGCCATGGCCGTAGTAGTGGTAGCCGTCGTCGCTTTTTATATTGTGCAGTAATGTGCCGCTGTTCTCGTCGACAACGTATAACTCACGGCCGGGGCGTCTTGAAAAAAATAGAAGCTCTTGGCGTTGGCGGTGGTAAAGGCTGTCGTGTCCGCGATGGGGAATTGTTTGTGAACACTGCCAGCTGTTTTCTTGCCAAACGCCAATACGATTGCCTGCGGCGTCAGTAGCGGCGCTCAGAATGGGGCTGAAGCCGCGACTTTCTGTGCCTGCGCTTAGAGCATTCGAACTTGAAATTAGCGCCAGCGGCGCACATATCAATGCGCTACTGGTAAACAAAAATTGACGTCTTTGCATATCGATACACCGATAATTTCGCGTTAATTTAGTCGCCGTCCTTGGAGTTGAAACCAAGGCTCACACCTAAGGCTGTGGGCAAGTCATTTCGCAGCAGGGCAAGTAAAGTGTTTAATTCGCTATGGAGCTTGAGAATGGTTTGCCGGCCTGTCGCTTCATTCGCGATAGTGAATAAGCTGCCGTCTATGGCTGATGCCGCCAAGATGCTGCGTTTGAAACCCTCGTTAATTTTATCGCTTAGTTCTGTTTGTCCTTTGATGTCGCGCAAATAGTCGTCAATACCATAGGCGGCATTGGCATTGAATATGTCTTTGAGCGCGTTTAAATTAGTGATGATAGCTTCTTTAGAATACTGGCTGCGCCACCATTCCAACTGGTAAATTTGGGTTTGCAGGGTATCGGTTTTGAGTTCAGTATCGGCAAGGCTAATACCAAGCGGTCGTTCAAGCTTGTCGCGTTTTATTAATTCAATGCCTGATACCAAGGTGTCTAAAAGATAGGCGATGGCGACATTATCATCCGGAAACTCTGGATTGTTCTCGCCCGTTTCACTGAACGTCGCTAGGTAGTTGCCACCGTCTTTGCGCCAGCTATTGTGTAAGCCACTGGCCACTTTGTGGAGGTGAGCGCTGACGGCAATAAGCAACTCGCAACGGCGTTGGCCGCCGTCGCCGCTATACCGCAATTGATTGCCCGCCTTGGTGTCAAACAATAGGTATTCTAGCGATGATAAACCTTGTACAACCACACTGGCATCGTCGACACGTTGAATTGTTATGGCCTCATCGCCTTTTAACAGTGCCTCAACTTTGCGGGCAATTAGATTTTTCTTGTCTGGCCAAAATTGAATTTTCCAGGCTTGATTGTCTACCATTAAGGGCCCGAACTGAATGTTTTGAATCGCAGACCACTGCTTAACGGTTTCCTTCCAATCGGTCTGAATAGTATCGAATTGAGCGTTATCACTTGGGGTTTTACAGTAATTTACGGCGGATTCTGCAAGGGCTTTACTGGCAATGTTGAAGGCTTGATAGCCACTTACGATACTTTGATTTGCGGTATCTATAAGTACTTTGCTGCTGGGCGGCGGTGGGCTGCAGGCGAGTAGCGTTGCGAGGCTGCCAATGATAATTAGTACGCGGGCAGTGTCTTTACTTAGGAATAATCTTATCGCTGCAAAAATCATTAAAGTGCCTTTAAAAAATACAGGAGCGCAGTTTGCTCTGGATTTGAAAGTTGTATGAAACTTGTTTTACTCGCCTCGGCTTCGCCGCCGTGCCAGAGTATCGCCTCGGTAATAGAGCGTGCTCGACCATCGTGAAGCAGGCGAATATTGCTGGCGTCGCTGGCGCGAATGCCAAGCCCCCAAAGTGGTGCAGTGCGCCACTCATTGGCGGGTGTGCTATCCGTGGGATATTCATCCGCCAGGCCGGCGCCCATATCGTGCAGCAGTAGATCGCTATAGGGGTAAATGGTTTCTATCTCGGTAGCGCTATTTGAAAAATCCTCTGCCTGCTCACGTTTGTCAAACTGCATATTAGGCATTCTAGTGTTGAATGCCGGAATGTGACATGCCGAGCAACCGAGCTGGGTGAAAATCTCAGCGCCTTGCTTGCTTGTGTCGTCTTGGGCGGCGGCTGGTACCGCTAAGTTGGCAATATAATCGTTGACCGCTAATAGAAGTTTGTCGCTGATCTCAGGTTCTGTGTTTGTATTGGTTTGTGCTACACAAAGTTTTTCAGTGCAGGGCTTCGCTGGATGTAAAGAAGAGGTAATGCCCATATCTTCAAAAAACGCGAGGGCAATCTGCTCATGTAAGCTAACTTGGCTCGCCTTCCAGCCAAAACGGCCGGGGCGCATCTGTTTATCGGTTTTATTCTTACGCAGATTCACTCGACCAGATATGCCATCACCATCGCGGTCTTTGGGATCGCTATTGGCAATAATGTCAGCGTCGCTGATATTGTCGATTAAACCCATACCGATTAATGCCGGCGCAAGCCGAGCGGAAGCGGCTTTTTGGCTGATGTGAGCAAGGTTTTCAAACCTGTAATCGCGTTGCTTCAATTCAAAGTTCTTGCTGTCGGCCGCCGCAATAGTGCTACTAATGGATAGCCATTCTATACGCCCCTCCGGCTTGGCAGCCGGTATGGCCATGTCTTGCAGCTGCTCACCAAATTCGGGTGATGAGTTTCCCAGTCGTAATATCAAACCGACGCCATTCTCTGGCAGTTGGCCTTGGCCATTGCGCACATGACAGCCTGTGCAGCTATTGGCGTTAAATAATGGCCCTAGGCCATCTCTGGCCTTTGTGGTGGCCGGCGGCGCCACCCAAGCCTGGGTAGCAAAACTTTTGCCGACAGCCCATTCGAGTTGCTGCTCTGGCGAGAGGTTTGGTTGAGGTCGCTGCAAGCTTTGTTGGCCTCGGCTGGCGATAGTAAAGCTTCCTCCAGATTGATTACTTGTCAGGCTATGTTTAGTTTTGTTTGCCGTATTTTGATCAAGACTGATATCGCTCGATGAGGTCTTAGTGCAAGCGCTGGTGAACAGGGCAATAATGATTGTCAATGTGAGCAACACGCGCAACGGTATACCGTGAACCGTGTTGCTGACGCGTAGAGCTAACAACAATTAAAGCCCGGTGGCATTGGGGTCAATATTGATCGCGCTGGCGGCTTGTTCAATACTACGAGTTTGGTCAACTAGAGCGCTGAGAATGTTGCTTAGAATTTCTTCGCCGTGTTTATTGCCTTCGGCGATCATCATGTCGAATTTCATCGGCCTGTCTTTGGCTTCGGCGGCATTAATTAATACCGTTAGTGTTGTCATGGTTTTGTTTAATGCCTGCCGAGTTTGTTGGTCAGTATCCGCGTCTGCTTTTGCGACCAAGCGGCTTAGCGATGGCCCTGACAATACGGTGCCATCCAGGCGGCGGTATTTTCCCAAATAGATATTTTGGATGCCTAGGCCGTCGTAGTAGTGCGACCAGTGGGTGTTATCACTAAAGCAGTCGTGCTCATCTTCAGTAGAATTTGCTTCAAGCGATACTTTTATACGCTCGCCACCAAGCTCCCCTAGTGATAGCGAGCCCATACCATAGAGCATTCGCGCCAGAGTTACGTCGTCGTTCATGGCAAGTAATTCGGCGCGATAATTATTCGACACCTCCGGTGCCCACTGTTGGCTCATGTACTTAAGGTCTTCCACTAACACCGCGCTAGCGGCTCGAAGGTAGTCGGCGCGACGGTCGCAATTCCCGTGGGTGCATTTATCGCCGTCTAAGTAATCGGTGTAGGGACGCTCTCCAGCGCCCAGTTGGTGGCCGTTGAGGTCCTGTCCCCAAAGTAAAAACTCGATGGCGTGGTAACCGGTGGTGACATTGGCGGCTGAGCCACCTAACTCGTGCAAGCTGCGGAGTAATTTGACATTAATTTGACTGGCGTCAACCACGTCACTACCTATGCTTAGCGATGGGCTGGCAATAATATTGAGCTCTGCACCAATGTTGCCAAGGGCATAAAAATAATCGTCGGCTACGTAGTCAATTAAGCCTTCGTCCAAGGGCCAGTTGTTTAATTTTCCCTCCCAGTCGTCTACGACCGGATTGCCAAAGCGGAATACTTCGCTTTGCAGATAAGCTTTACGTGCAGTTTTCCATGCATCTCTAGCGGCGATTAGGCCCGTCTCACTGGGCGCGTTCAAAAAAGCGTCAATACTGGTTTGCAGCGCGATGCCACTATTTTCGGCGTCGCTATATATGGCGTGGGCCAACTCGGTGTAGTGAATGGCGACTGCGCGCTTATCACTTAGCTTTTCGTCTTGGGAGGCGGCCACTGCGTTGAGGATGAGTGCGCTGAGACTGATAAGGAGAATGACTTGGCGTAACAGAACTGACATGGATGATCTCCGCAGATCGCTATCAATGCGGGCACGAGGCCGGGGTCGGTATTCTACTCGTAATTGATAATGATTCGCAATTAAAAGCTAGCGAAAAACGAAACCGCTAGGACTTGGCAGGGCCTCTTTGCGCTAGCATGCTGTGGTAAACTTTTATCTTTGCCTTGGAGGCGCTCTACATGGCCACAAACCCTCGCCGCTCAATTCTGTATATGCCCGGATCCAATAGCCGAGCCTTGGAGAAAGCGCGCAGTCTTGATGCCGATGTACTCATTCTCGATTTAGAAGATGCGGTCGCCCCATCGCAAAAAGTCTATGCCCGCGAACAGGTATTGGCCGCGGTGAATGCCGGCGGCTATGGCCGTCGGGAATTAGTGGTGCGCGTCAATGGCTTTGACACGGCATGGGGCCGCAAAGATATAGAGGCATTTGCCAATGCGCCTATTTCTGCGCTGTGCTTGCCCAAGGTTGAATCTGCGGCAGAAATTCATGCGGTGGTGCAGGTATTAAAGCAGGCAGGTGCTAGTCCTAGTCTTAAGCTCTGGGCAATGGCGGAAACGCCACGTGGAATTTTAGCCGTCAGTGAAATCGCCGGCTCGCACCCGCTTATGGATGGCATTGTATTAGGGACGTCAGATCTTGCCAAAGACTTGCGTGTTCCCCATACGCCACAGCGCTTGGGGATGTTAACGTCGCTGGGAATGTGCGTGCTCGCGGCGCGTGCCTACGGTATAGATGTGTTCGACGGCGTGCATTTGAATTTAGATGACGAAGAAGGCCTGCGGCTCGCCTGTGAGCAAGGTGTCGAAATGGGCTTTGACGGTAAAACCCTCATTCATCCCAAGCAAATTGCGGTCACAAATCAGGCCTTTTCGCCCGCAGAGGACACCCTGATTCGCGCGCAAAAGATTCGTGTAGCTTGGCAAGAAGCCGAAGCCGACGGTAAGGGTGTGGTCTTGCTCGACGGCCGATTAGTCGAGGCGCTACACGTGGAAGAAGCGGTGCGAGTGTTGGCGATAGCGGAGCAGATCGCGACCCGAGATGCGCAAAATTAAGCTAGCTATCGAGTCTGGCGAAAGCGTCCGTTGGCGCTATTGGGAAAGCCCGGCTTTCCCAGGTTGACCGCCGGGGTAGCGGCTTAGGTTTATGATGTCTAATAGGCGGCCGTCTAGCCAGCTATCCAGTTGATAGTTCTCAACAAAGCCGCAGTGGCCGCCATATTTTTTGGTTTCAATGTGTAAATGGGGGTTCTTGGCCAGTCTGCACAAGTCTTCCGATAGTATAATAGGGTCATCTTCAGCGGCGATGATGTGAGCCGGGGAAGAGAGTGTTGCCAAGACCTCGCCAGCAATACTGTAAGCTTCGAAGTAGTCTGCAGGGTTTGCAAACGGGGTGTGATTGGGAACGAAATAACTGTTCATTTCCCTCAGGCTTTTAAGCTTAAGCAACTTATCTTTATAGCCCAGCTCGGGGTAGAGCCGAATTTTCTTCTGTAGTGATTTCTGCCATTTTCTGACGAAATATTTTTCGTAGCCCCACCAGCCCGTTTCCAGTGCCACCATCGTTTTTGCAGGATCTACGACGGGACATATTCCCACCGTCTGACGGATACTTAAACCAACTTCTTCTGCTTTAGCCGCCACCCGCAAGGCAAAATTACCCCCCAGTGAAAACCCCGCCAAAAATTGCCAATCATGGGGATAGGTGGTGTGGATGGTTTTTATTGCGCCTATAACCTCGTCCAGTCTGGCCGAGTTAAATAGCTCGCGGTTGAGGTGGTGACTAGGGCCGTGATCGCGCAGATTTAAGCGGAACACATCGTAGCCTGCATTAAAGAGTGTGCCCCCCGCAGAGAGCAGATAGCTGGATTGTGAATTGCCTTCCCAGCCGTGAATAAGTGTGACTAGGCCCTTGCTGCGCTTTGTTTGGGTGGCGAACTCACCGAGTAATTGATGGCCATCACCACAATCTAATACCACCGTTTTACTCGCTGCTACCATTGCTCGGGCGCGTGGATAAATACGCAATCGTCTCAGCTTGGTAGAGGAAAGCAGCGTTTGCGCGTGGGGGTTTTGCAAAAAACCAGTAGGGGCAAAGTCAGTCATTTTACTAAGGTATATCCTTTTTTATTGATTTGTTGCTCGGGCGGGACCCACTGTTTCGATGTGTTGTAGTTTCTCTGTCAGAGTATGACATCCACCGAATGGATGATATTCCTGAGTCCGTTTCGCTGTGACTATCTGTCGAGCATCTATGGGCATTGTAATTGCTGATTTACTATATAAATATAAGACTTTGAAGAGCCCAAAGATAAAAATAATGATGGCAGTATGACATGAGCAATCTAAATGACCAGTCTGGCTAAAACTGCACTGGTTTTGGGTGAGGTCGCCGTATTTCTGGCGTGGCGCTAAGGTGTATATTTTGATCTGCGCTGACTGCTGTTTAGGTATTTGCACCATTTTTAATGATTAAACAATATGTGTCGGCATCTGAGCCGCCGTTTTTCTTTGATAAACATAGTAATAGGTTGATTTATGGGAAATGCACAATTGGCGCTAGCCGCCAGTCGTTTGTCGGGACAATTTGTGGAGCAGGGCAATAAATCTGCATGGCTGGATTTGTTCGCAGACGATGCCTGTGTTCAAGATCCAGTGGGTAAATCACCGCTGGACCCGACGGGTAATGGCCATATTGGTAAAACAGCGATCGGTAATTTTTGGGATATGATTATTGCTGCGGGTGATATTCAATTTACTATTGTGTCTTCGCACCCCGCCGGGGATGAATGCGCTAATGTTGTCAACATGGTGAATACACTGCCTGGCGATATTAAGATGGAGCTCGATATGGTGGTTGTTTATACAGCCAATGCAGAGGGCAAAATTATATCACTCAAGGCATACTGGGATTTTGACGCCGTTCAACAGCAATTGAGTTAAGGTCTCGCGCGGGAACTGATGCTTTGAGTCGTAAAATGGCAGCCTTTCTAGCTCATTTTTGTGATTAAGCGGGCATTGTGCCTATTTATTCTGCTCAGTTGTGTTTGATAGTTGTGTAAAATCTGGTGGTTGCAGTCCCGTTAAATGGGCTGCTTGAGTGCGGTTTGCCGCGTTCGTTCAGCTATGCAACACTGTTAGTATGACTAGGGTCAGCTTGCAGAGCTAAGGAATTGATTTTATTAAGGTCTATAATACTAATCTCAGTGCCGGTGGATGAGTAAATAGTTTGGTTGTATTGACGCGGTGTTTAAGTTTCATTCTGCTTGTCACAGCGTTTGCTGGGCCTTCGATCGCGCGTGCCCAATTACTTAATATTGAATTACTCGGTGTATCAATTACTGCGCCCGTCAATGATGTCTTGGCGGATATTAACTTGCTGGGCGGTATTACCGGCGGCGGGGAGTTGCTTGGGGTCGAGGTGCTGGGCTCAGACAATCTATTGGGACTGAGTGTGAGCGGCCAGGATATATTATTGCTGGGGGCCCCGGTGGGAGGCACAAGCGATGGCGGCGATCTTTCTGTTTTAACCGGCACTATAGATACCTCGCAGGGAGCGGTGCTTGAATTTTTGCAAGATACTGCCATGGGCGATATTAATCCTACCGTGCTCACTCTCTCCCTGCCTGGCTCTGATGGGCAGGGGTCGCCAGATGTTGATACCAGTAAAGATAAAGAAACGGCATCGACGCCAGAGATTTTAGCGGGTGTTGCCAGCACTAAACTTGGTGCCTGTGTCGATAAAGACCGAGATAGTGTTTGTGACAGCGACGATCAGTGTTTGAATTCTCCAGCGGGCGCTATGGTGCTACCATCAGGCTGCCATTTTGACCGCGCCAAGCCGCTGGCCCTGCAGGGTGTTAGCTTTGGGGTAGGTACTGCGGTGCTTGTCGATTCTTCTACCGAGATCTTACGTAAAGTGGCGCAGATGATTCAATTTATGCCGCGCGTCATGATTGAGGTCGCCGGTCATACCGATGATGTTGGTAGCAGTGCTGATAATCAGGTGTTGTCTGAGCGACGAGCACTGGCGGTAAAAAACTATTTGGTAGCGGCGGGAGTGTCCCCGCAACAGTTAGTCGTAAAGGGCTACGGTGAGTCCCGGCCTCTGGTTTTGACTAGCAGGCTGTCTGCGAAGGCACTGACTGATGCTCGCAGCCGCAATCGCCGGGTGGAGCTGCAAGTGCTCGACGGGCGTCCTAAGCCCTGAGATCGGGGCCACGATAATAGATATTTTTTGGAGTAAGCATGGCAATCGACCTACCTCCCGTAATTCCGCCACAGGCGTCTACTGCGGAACGCATTGAGCAATATGCGGCGGCTCAGTCTGATTCCATTATTGACGTCAAGATTGGCGAATACGATCTGCGGATTTCCGGTAACCGCTATCTTAGCCGTGAGCAGATCGACCTGATTATGACGGTTGCCAAAACCCCCGCCCAGGCGGTTAATGCCTTGACTCAAGCTTATTATCAGCTTGGCCATTTACTTGTCACCGTTTATTTTGCGCATCGCGACAACACTATTTTCGCTCACGTCATCAATGGCCATTTAGCTGAAATTAAAGCGCCAGACAGTATCGCTCCGTATTTCTCGGGCTTGATTGGTGATCAGGATCTTACTCGTTCGGAATTTGAGACCAAGCGAGTGTTGGCAAATCTGAAGAGTGAGCGCGCGGGTTTAAATTACGGGGTGACTTATCAGCTGTCAGAAGACCCAACGGCCTTCACTATTGTGCTCACTGAGTCCAAAAAAGAGGATCACGACAGTACCGATTTAAGCCTTAGTGCGAATAATTATGGTAATCGCTTTTTAGGACGCTACTTTGCTAATGCGACACTAAAACATGATTTTAATAGTGGTGTTCAGGCATCGTTTTCCTATGATCGCGCTTTGATCGAACTTGGTGAGGTGAATGGTGGAGATTATTATGACGGCTATAGTTTTCGTTTAAATTATCCGAGTAGCTTTGGCTTATATGGCATAGAAGCCCGTTATACGGAAGATCAGCGCCGCAGCGATGGCTTGGTGACGAGCGATGGACCTAGCCCCATAGATGATTTTTTATGTGTTATTCCATTGGTCTGCGAATTAACTAATGGCTTGGGCTTGAGTATCGGTAGTGGTACGACAACGGAGGCAAGGCGCCTGCGTTTGGTGTCGAAAGTCCGCAGTGTTGCACTCACGGGTGAACAGGTGATAAGTAGTGATGCGGTGCATCGCTTTACGGTGTCACAGCGCTTGGAGAACGTTGATAGCGTCATTGACATTGATGGCTTTGGTAAAGCCTTAGATGAGCCACAAACGAGTCTTGAGCTGGGCCTCAAATATAATAAATTAATACGTCTATTTGGTATTGGTAGCCAATTAACCGCGCAGGGGTTTATAGAGGCCGGGCTGGAATCTGATACCGGTACACTGGGCAGGGATACCCGCGAGGGAGAAGTGGCAACCGGGCGACGGACGGGTGAGTTTTTAGTATTTAAACCGCGTGTGGCGTTAAAAATGGCGGTAAGCGATTGGGCGACATTGAAAACAGATGTGATTGGTCAATTCTCAAACGATCAACAGTTACCACTTCAACAACAGTTTTTCTTAGGTGGCGCAGCAGGTCTTAGTGCCTATTTACCGGGTGTATTGGTTGGTGATTCGGGTAGTTATGCGAAGCTGGCGCTGGAAAGTAATGGTTTGCCCCTGTTTGGTCTGATGTTTAAACCCACGGTTTTTGTAGAGCATGGTCAGGCCTGGTATGAGGATGCCAGCGGAGAGGCCGGAGATACTCGCGCGATTGCGGATGCGGGGTTTAGCCTTAAGGCGGAGCTGGGTAAGCAATTTGTGACGGAGATAGTCGCCGCTACTCCGGTATATGATAACAACCTCAATGAAGAGGCTTTATCGCAGGTTGAAGTCGACTTTTTTTGGCGACTCTCCATTACTTTTTAAGATCCTTTTTATGGATAACTTCCTTATTGAGAGCTATCAAAAGCAGTCGGCAGCGGCTGCTTTTTTTATGGTTAGGATTGTTCATTTATTTCTGGCGGAGAATAATTCCGCGGTCTGAGGTAACGGTTTAGTTGCTTATTTTTTATCTTGGCAGCGATATCTCCGCACAAACCCCTCCAAGACTAGAGTCTTTAAAGCTGATAGCGCCCTGATAACTGTCGATAATATCGCCGACAATGGCAAGTCCTAGGCCTTGTCCTTGACCATACTGATCACCTCGTATGCCACGTTCCAGTAAATTTTCACGGGACTCTGCGGAGATGCCGGGGCCGTCATCGTCGATGTAAATAACGGTCTGATCGCCGTTAATCTTACAGTGGATGGCAATCGTTTTGCGGCAGGCTTTGCAGGCATTATCGAGCAGATTGCCGAATAGCTCCATGGCGTCTTGTTCGTCAATCGCAACAGTCTGCTCGGCATCTAGCGATAGTTGGAAGTTCAGCGCCTTGTCTCGATATACTTTTGTCAGGGTGTTATTGAGCCGTGTTATCAGCGGCTGCAACTGTATGCGGCCGCTAAGATTTTGCTGGCCACTGCTTACCGCCCGCTTAAGTTGATAATTAATAATGTTGTCCATGCGGTTTATTTGTTCAATGGTAACAGCGTCTTTGGTATCTCCTCCCTTAAGGATCGCAAGCGGGGTCTTAAGGCTGTGAGCAAGATCTGCCAAGGTGTTTCGATAACGTTCGCGCTGCTTTTTTTCTTTGTCGAGCAATTGATTTAAATTGTGGGTAATACCCTGCAGCTCGCGGGGGTAATTGAGATCAAGTTTTCCCGTGTTGCCTTGCTCTAATAGTTTTAAATCTATGGCCAAATCGCGTAGGGGTCGCAAACCCCAATATAAAATAAGTGCAGTCACGATTAGCGATATGGTGAGCACTAGCCCGAGCCAGAGGGTCAGCTGATTTTGAAATTTTTTGAGCTCGTTAAGAAGTACCGCTTGACTGGAGTAGAGCGAGAAGAGGAGGGTGACCTCGCGTTCATCTTCGGTCTCCCAAATGGCGTGATATTGGAAAACAAAAAAGGGTTCTTTATCGACGTAAATTTCGCTAAATAATTCTTGTCCGCTGCGCGGTGTGCTCTCCGGGGGCGGCAGTGGTATGGTTTCGCTAGAGACTGACCGCCACAGTAGCGTGCCATCGCGTAGTCTAACTTGCGCATAGAGCCCAGAGCGGAACTGCCAAAACCGGGGTTCCTTTAGGCGATCGCCCATATCAATGGCGTCGTCTTGCCACTCGATGGCGCCTAACAGACCAAAGAATTGCAGTCGAAGTTGCTCTTGTTCTGCACTGATTAGACTCGCTTTATGGGCGCGATCTATTGCAATGCCGGTTGCTCCCAGTAGTAATGCCATCAGACTAAGGCTGGCAATGATGAGTCGCCTAGTAATGGATTGATTGCCTTGGGCTGACATTTCAGTGTTGGGTTTCGCTTAGCTCAAAGCGATAGCCTCGACCGCGCAGCGTTGAAATGGGCTTAAGAGTATTGCCAGGGTCGAGCTTTTTCCGCAGACGAGCAATAAACACTTCAATGACATTGCTGTCGCGATCAAAATCCTGATCGTAGAGATGTTCGGTGAGATCCGTTTTAGACACCACTTGGCCGCTGCGCATAGCGAGATATTCAAGTGCATTGTACTCGTAAGCAGTTAGCTCGACGGACGTATTGTTGAGTAGCGCTCGTTTGGCTCCAGTGTCAATGGTGATACAGCCAAATTGTAATTGGGGGCTGGCAAAACCCGCCGAGCGTCGAATTAGAGCATTGGCCCTTGCCATGACTTCTTCGATTTGAAATGGCTTGGCGACGTAGTCATCTGCGCCGGCTTCAAGTCCTTCTACTTTGTCCTGCCAGCGGTCTCTTGCAGTGAGAATCAAAACGGGAAATTTACGACCCTCTTGGCGCCACTGCTTTATGACATTAATACCGTCAATGCCCGGCAGTCCCAAGTCGACAACCGCTAGGTCATAGGGATTTTCTTGGCCAAGATACAAGCCTTCGTTGCCGTCCGCGGCTGTGTCGCAAGCATAGCCGGCGCGTTCAAAATTACGGTGTAACTGCTCTAGCAGCAGGCTTTCGTCTTCGACTAGCAGAATACGCATAGTGAACTTCGCTCAATCATTGATGATGACATTTCTAATTTTGCCGTTATCTTGCAGTATTCGAACGCTGTAACTATCGCCGTTGCCGCCACGTATTTTTTTTGCGCCAACGGCTCTACCACCGTAGCGTTGCTCGGCGATAGAGATCGCCTCGTTAACACTCAGGGTGCTGCGAGCGCGGTCGTCTAAGCGCTGCTCAAGCGGTGAGCGGTCGGGCAGACTCAGGCGACCACCACTTACATTACCTAGCGGATTCGCCTCACTGAGTGTTGCAAAACTTGTGGCAGTCAGCAAAATAACGATTTGCAGTTGCACGCAAAGTTGTGAAGTACGCTTCATAGAACTCCTAAACATCTACTTTAGCCACGCGGAGTGACTTTGACCTCAATTTCTATTTCTTCACCGGGATTATAGGGTAAGCGGGTGTGATAAATCTCGCCTTGGTAGCGATAGCTTACATCATAGCCCACTACTTCATCTCGCCATTCGCGATGTTGTTGGATTTCGCAGCGCTCGATAGTTTCATAGTGGTTTGATCCCCGTCGGCGGGAAATGTCAGACGCAACCGTGGCTCCCAGTACAGCGCCTACTACCGTGCCAACGCGTTTGTTGCTTTTGTGGTGGCCAAGCTCATTGCCGAGTGCGCCGCCAATGATGGCGCCAAAAATTGGCGCAGAGCTACTGCCGTGGTGAGAGACTGTTTCCTCCCAACATTGCTCTATCGGCGCATTAAAGGCTACACGCTCGTAAACCGCCTGAACCTGAGTAACCCGTGCGTATTGAGTGTGCTTGACGCTGTTGCTTCGGTGGTCGGCAAACACTGGGCTAGCGCAGGCAAAGATCAACGGGATAATGCGATACTGGAACATAGCTTATACTCCAAAACTATTGCTAGTATGTAGGATAGTGGTCTCTGCCTTAACTAAAGCTGAACCATGTGTAAATCGAGACAATTTTAATAAGTTTAAGGAGAATCTGGTGAAACTATATACATACGCTCCAGCGCCAAATCCGCGCCGAGTCGGTCTATTGATGAAATACAAGGGTATCGAATTAGAGACCCAAGAAATCGATATGATGGCAAAAGAGCAGCTTTCCCCAGCGTTTAGTGCGGTCAATCCTCGCTTGACCTTGCCGACCTTGGTATTGGACGACGGTACGATCTTGTCTGATACCGTCGCAATTTGTGCTTATTTGGATGATGTTTTTCCAGATAAACCCGTTTTTGGGAAAACGGGATTACAGCGCGCTCAAATTATTGGCTATTGCCACCAGATATTTTTTGAAGGTTTTAGCGCTGTTGGCGAAGTGCTTAGAAACAAGGGCAAAGCCTTTCAAGACAGTCCGCTTCCCGGGCCCCTGAAAATGCCGCAAATTGCGGAGTTAGTAGAACGTGGCAACCTTCGCATTACAGCCTTCTTTGAGACAATGAATACTGAGGTAGAGAGTAAAGAGTATTTAGTCGGTGATACAGTCTCGCAGGCTGATATCGACCTTTATGTGGTGCTCGGATTTTGTGGCTGGGTACGACGTGCAATTCCAGAGGATTGCGGCGCATTGCAGACCTGGTTCGATAATATGAAGTTGAAGTTGGGCGAGTAGGCACCGCAAGGATACTTAAACAGGGCGAAATCGTGCAGAGTTCGCCCTGTTTGTTAGCTACTAAAGACCAAAAACGACTTTAACTCGACTATTAAAAGCCGGTTGGTAGCGATGACCGCAGCGGCGGTTATGCTCGTGGCGCGCATAGTAATGCTTACCGTAACGCTGCTTATTGTAGTGATGCTTGCTATAGCGGTGTTTATCGTAGTGATGGTTGTTGTAGCTTTGATAGTAGTGTCTATCGTATTTGTCATAGTCTTGCTTGTGGTGTTTTTTATAATGTTTGTCATGGCCTTGGTGAGACCCGCTGTCATGGTATTGATAGCGGGCCTCAAATTGATTGCCACCGCGATGGTCGGCGTAGGCGCTGCCTGCGAAAAAACCTAAACCAGCAAGCAGAATTAACGTTTTTGTCAGTTTCATAATGATGCTCCTTTTGTTAAATACCCGGTCATGATCACACGCGGTGGCTTAACGACTCCTGAATACCACTGGGATTGTAAAAAGGCGGCGCTTAAATAATAATAGTGGCACTATAAAAACAAAAGGTGGTATGGCAATGACTGCGTGTTTCTCGGTAGTTTCCAAGGGATTCTTAAGAACGTTACGATTTGTCCTATTCGCCTCTTTAGCCTTGGTTTTGGTGGCTGGGCTGCATGCAGAAGAGGTGGTTAGTAAAGATTCTTCTGAAGATCAGAGTGGCTATCGCGAGTCGCGACAACCTTGCTTAAACCGTGATTCGCAGCGCCAGGTGTTTTTTGGCGACACTCATGTTCATACCAAATATTCTTTAGATGCCAGTACCCAAGGTACCCGCACCTCGCCGGCAGATGCCTATCGTTTTGCCCGCGGTGCAGAACTGGGTGTGCAGCCCTGGACAGCTGATGGTAAACCCCTGCGGCGCTTGCGCTTAGACCGGCCTTTAGATTTTGCGGTGGTGACGGATCACGCAGAATTATTTGGTGAAGTGGAGATGTGCCAAACACCTAGTTTTGAGTCTTACACTAGTTGGCAATGTAAGGTTTATCGAAACTTTCCTCGCGCTGCTTTTTTCCTTTTTAACACCCAATCTTCCCGGGGCAAACGCTTAGGTATGTGTGGTGAAGATGGGGCGTTCTGCCGGGACGCGGGATTACGTCCTTGGCAGGAAATTCAGCACGCCGCGGAAGCCGCTTATGACAGAAGCGAAGATTGCGAATTTACCAGTTTTGTTGCTTATGAATGGACGGGAGCATCTGCCAATCTCGCCAATTTGCATCGTAATATATTATTTAAAAACAAACAGGTGCCGACTTTACCTCTTAGCTTTATCGATACCCCGTCAGCGCCCTTGTTGTGGGATGCCCTAGATCGTGACTGTGTTAATGCGGGAACCGGCTGTGAGGTACTTGTGATACCGCATAATTCGAATCTAAGCGATGGCTATATGTTTAGCTTAGCTCGCGATGACGGCGGGCCCATCACCGCCGAAGATGCCAAGCAACGGGCGAGGTTGGAGCGTTTGGTTGAGCTGATGCAGCACAAGGGCAGCTCTGAATGTTTTTACGACCCCTTAAATAGTGCCGATGAGCTATGTGGTTTTGAGCAACTACCCTACGGGACTTTTGCGGATAAATTTGTCGGCAAAATATTGCCATTTATGAGTAAGCCGCCCAAACCCGATGCCGGATTTATTCGCGATGTTTTACGTGATGGTATGGCGCAGGAGCAACGATTGGGAGTGAATCCATTTAAACTCGGTTTTATTGCTAGCTCAGATACCCATCTAGGCGCACCGGGTGCGGTGGCAGAGCAAGGGTTCTTGGGCCATGGTGGCGCGGGTGTGCCGGTTGGTGAAGAGGTGCCAGAAGGCCTACCCGATGATCTAGAATTTAATCCTGGCGGCTTAGCGGCGGTGTGGGCGGAGGAAAATAGCCGGACGTCCCTGTTTGAGGGCATGCAGCGGCGCGAAACTTATGGCACCAGTGGCCCGCGTATAAGCCTGCGATTTTTCGGAGGTGATGAGCTCTTGCCAGAGGATATTTGCGAACGCAGTGATTATGTTGCACTGGGCTATGAGCACGGCGTCGCGATGGGCGGCGATTTAAGTTTACTGGATGCAAGCGCGTCGCCCGTGTTTACCGCATTTGCAAAAATGGATGCTGGTCGTTCCGGTCGTCCGGGAATGCCGTTGCAGCGAATTCAAATCATTAAAGGTAGTGTTGATGATAAGGGGCAGCGCGATGAAAAGGTGATTGATATTGCCGGTGACGCCGCCAGCGATGCGGGTGTTAATTTAAAAACCTGCGAAACGTTTGGCCGCGGATATACCCAGCTATGCGGTCGCTGGAAGGACCCTCAGTTTGATCCCGCCGAGCATGCATATTACTACGCCCGTGTCGTCGAAAATCCGAGCTGTCGTTGGAGTCAGCAAATATGTGTGGCGGCAAAAGTTGACTGTGATGATCCCAGTACTATAAAACCAGGATACGAGCAGTGTTGTGTCGCTGCGCATCGACCTATTATTCAGGAGCGAGCTTGGTCGTCGCCTATTTGGTTTTCGCCTATGGCTGAGCTAAGCCCTAAGCCGATGCAAGACGCTAATACAGTCGGCGGGCCTCTGCCTTGAGGCAAGTATTGTCCTCGCGGCTATTGCATTTTTTTATTATCGGCTTGACGCTCTACAGTGTTTCTGCTGCCTATGATAAACATCAGCAGCGCTATATAGACTGTCTTTCCGAATCACAGTTGAATGTTCTAACATCTGATTGGACGCGCAGTACTGGCCGAGCGGCGACGCCGATTGAACTCAGTCATTTAGCGCAAGTCGCCTTGGATGAGAAAATGCTAGTAAAGGAGGCCATGCTGCAAGGTTTGCATAAATCAGATACCGTCATAAATCAGCGCTTGCTTCGAGATGCGGACTTTTTGGGTCTTGAAGGAAGTGTAAAAGACAAAATTGATGCCGTAGTGGCGATGAATATGGCGGCGAGCGATGAGGTTATTCGTCGTCGCTTAATGCAGCTGTTGCAGCATAATATGACAGAGCTTGAGGAGGAGGGCAGTTATCCCACGGCAGCGCAGTTAAGCGGGATATACGCCGAGAGCAAAGAGCTCGGTCTCGTTGCGGCGCGCTTTAGTTTCGAACATATATTTTTTAACTCTGATGACGGAGAAGCTAAAGCTAAAGCGCTAGTGGCGCTAAATGCGTCTATGGCTGATCAGGGTGACGTGTTCTTGGATGGTAATTATTTTTCTAATTTGACGCTGGTGTCGATAACCTCAAAATTTGGTGAAGACTTTAGTCTTGCACTAGTGAACACAGATACGCCTGTGAATGATTGGTTTGGGCCGCTGCAATCAGCTTACGGGTTTCATCTGGTGCGTATTCTGCAACGTCACGATAGCTATCGGCGTTCGCAGGCAGATATGGCACCGCTGCTAGCAGATCGTTGGCGTCGAGAGCGGCAAGCCCAAGTCTGGGCTGCATATATTGATAAACTGCGTGACAAATATCAGGTGGTCTGTCATGCGAATACTTAGTGCTTTACTCATATTTTTTAGCCTTTGCAGCGGGCTTAATGCACATAAACTGGCACCGTCTTTACTTGAACTTAGGGAGTTGCCTGGCGGTGTGATTGGGCTTACATGGAAAACCCCGGTTTTAGCGGCGAGCTTGCCAAATGTGGTCTTACCTGAATCCTGCCGCACGATAGATCGTGCCGAAAAAACAGTGCGTGATGGCGCAGTAGAGCAGCGTTATACCCTTGCCTGTGCAGCGCCAGTGTCCTCCTTAGTGTTCGCTATTAACGGACTTAGTGAGTCGCGTTCTGCAGCACTGCTGCGTTGGTATGGCGGTGATGGCGGCGAGCAGCAGAGTTTGCTGGGCTCCGATGAGGATAGGTTCTCGCCGGCGCTTGTCACTAGCAGTGGGCCGCCGATACTGCAATTTACTGGCCTGGGTATCAAGCACATCCTTATTGGCAGCGATCATCTCTTATTCGTTTTGGGTCTGTTACTGATCGCCGGTCATCGCTATCGTCTCCTTATCTGGATAAGCTCTTTTACCGTAGGTCACAGCATCACCTTATTTCTAGTCAGTATGGGTGTCATTCCACATTGGCCGGCCATGGCTGAATGGCTTATTGCTGCGAGTGTTTTAGTCATGGCGCTGTATGCGGGCAGGTATCGGCACAGCGACGAATCAAGAAATTATAGTAAAGGCTTTACTGCAATAGTTGCGCTCTTTGGTGTGTTGCATGGCCTGGGTTTTGCGGCGGTATTGGAAGAACTTAGGGTGCCCAGTGGCGACATGCTGCCGGCGCTTTTGGGCTTTAATATTGGCATTGAGCTGGGGCAGATTTTCTTTATTGCCATGGTCGCGGTCGCACTAATGATAGGGAAACGCTTGTTAGTGGCTAGGCTTCAGTGGCGGGATCACATCATAGCTATGACGCGCTCAGCAACAATTTATGTTATGGGATCAGTCGCTGCTTACTGGATGATTGATCGTGGCCTCATTTTATTTGAAGCCACGTTTCGCAGTATTTACTAGGTGACATTTAAGCGTAGCGTTAAGGTTGTGACGCCTTAGGTTCAGCGCCCGCTTTGGCTGCGACAGGCGCTGCTTTTCCTGGGTAGTTTTTCATTTTAATCAGCGGGTGAAAGGCTATTTCTATGCCTTCTTCGATGTTGTTGCTGCGACTAAGAATCTTTTTGCGTCTAACAAAGCCCTTGTCAGATTTGCGAGAATCAATCCCGTGCAAGGTGTCGATACCACCGCGACTAGAGAACAGCGGTTTGCCTTCAGTAGTATAAATTGTAATCAGCAGTGACGCGCCTTTTATCACTTGCGTCCAATTGAAATCGGTTGGGACGCTGGAGGTGGTACCTTCTGTGGCCGGTTCGCGTGTTACACCGTACCAGCGGGCATAGTGTTTCATCCCTGGGCTATGTTGCACATCGTGTTCGATCAGATCAGTAAATACCACAGCGTCGATGTCGTTTTGTGCCTGCAGACTTTGCAGTGTAGCGGACATCACTTTTTGCCAGCCGACCCGATCTACTTTCCCGGTGGTCGGGTCATAAAAATTACCAAAGGTTAGTAGCGCTTGCTGCCAGGCATTATTAAACAAGTGATTTGGCGCAAGACTTATGCCGTTGTCTTCTAAATAGTCTTCTACCATACCGTCAACTTTATCAACGCTATCGCGTAACACTGAGCGCGTGGGTTCGCCGCTGACATTGACAGTCGCCAGAATAATTTTCTTAAGTGGCTTTTGTTGTATGTCTTCACGACTGATAAAGTAGTCGTAGGTGGTTGGGTTGTAATCTGTTGAACTACAGCCGGTAGATACTGCGGCGCCAATTAGCGCCAAGATAAGCAGAGTAAATCGCACAATGAGCCCTTTTTTATTGAAAATGCCTGCGCATTCTAGCAATGGCCATAGATGAAGAGAAGCGAACATATGCCCAGAGTAGTGAGATTGCATACTGAAGTGAGTGGTAGTGGGCCTGTTAGCGTTGTTTTATTACACGGTCTGTTTGGCTCGGCGAGTAACTTGATGGCAGTTGCACGTTGTTTAGAAAAATACTTTACGGTAATTCGCATGGATCTGCGTAATCACGGTAAGTCGGCGCATAGTGATCAAATGGATATTCCGGTCATGGCGGAAGATGTTGTTGCGGCTATGGACACGCTGGATATTCCAAGAGCACATTTACTCGGTCACTCTCTTGGTGGCAAAGTCGCGATGCAAGTCGCAATAACACAGCCCGAGCGGGTGCGGCGCTTAATCGTTGCTGATATCGCTCCGGTGCGCTACGGGCGCGGCCACGACGCAATTATTACTGCATTGCTGGGTCTGGATTTACGTTCGCTAAGAAACCGCGAACACGCAGATCAGCTGTTAGTGAAGGATGTGCCAGAGCTTGGAATACGCCAATTCTTACTCAAAAATTTAATGCGCGACGGCAAGGATGGCTGGGCGTGGAGAATGAATTTGGCGGTGATCGCCGAGCTATATGACAATCTTCGAGATGCACCATCTCCAGATTTGTTTAATGGCCCAAGCTTGTTCATTCGCGGAGAGCTGTCAGGCTATATTCGCGACGAAAATCGGGCGCCAATGATGCGTCAATTTCCCAATATGTATTTTGAGACCATTCCTAAGGCGGGTCATTGGCTACATGCGGAATACCCAGCTATTTTTAATGGTCTGGTGGAAGAGTTTTTGCGGGCTGATGAGGCTGCGTACGAGGGTGGTGCGGCATAAGCTAAGTGAAGTCTGTTTGCGGTGACTGTTACGAAACTATAGCGCTCACAACACGACAGTAAAGCGGCGGAAGTCGAGGAGTTTATATGATAAGTAACATCACCGAAGCCTTATTTTCTGAACAGCCCCAAGAAACCCTATACCACTACACATCACTCAGTGGCGTTCTCGGTATTATCGGTAGCCGCACACTGTGGGCGAGTGATATTCGTTATATGAATGATTCTGCAGAGTTGCGTCATACCGCAGACCTGCTTGCCAATGAGGTCGCTAAACGTATTAACCAAGCTCATCCCCGCCCGCATTTATTGACTTGTTTTTTGGACTGGGTAAAACATCGTATTACCAACGGTCATATATTGTTTGGCGCGTCGTTTCGTTCAAATGGTAACTTGTTGAGCCAATGGCGCGGCTACAGTTCGGTTGGCAAGGGCGCTAGCCTAGGCTTTAATCCGGCCACTGTGGTGGCTTGTGCGGCGAAGCAGCAATTTCGGATGGGGCGCTGTATCTATGATCATTTGGCGCAGCAGGCTTTAATTGGGCAGGTAATAGATTCGGTAGAAGTGTTGGCTGATAGCATTGAGGATGGCGTCGAACGCACTGTTTACCATCAGTTGTTTGAGCATCTTGAGAGTGATTTACTGCGCTTGGCGGCCATTCTTAAGCATCCCTCATTTGAGGAAGAGCAAGAGTGGCGTCTAGTATCGCCAGTGGTATCAGATTATCGTGACGCCGCGGTAAATTTCCGTGAAGGTCGCAGCATGCTAGTACCCTATATGCGTTTTTCACTAGTATCGGACGACAGCAATGCCGTCGACTTAGATCATGTGTATTTAGGGCCCACACCAAATATCAGTTTGTCGATGAACTCGATGAAAATGTGTCTAGACAAACACGGTATTCGCCCTCTGAGTGGCATCGAGTATTGTCAAATTCCCTATCGCCAAAATTAACTTTCACTAGGCGCTCAGGCGCCGTTCTCGCCCAGTATAAAGTCGGCACAGCGCTCGCCTATGAGCACGGTAGTCGCATGGGTATTTCCCGATATTAGGGTGGGCATTATGGATGCATCTGCGACCCGAAGCCCTTCTATACCGTGGACTTTTAAGCGGTCGTCAACCACGGCCATGTCATCGCTGCCCATTTTACAGGTACCTACCGGGTGGTATACCGATTCGCCGGTATTGCGAATAAACTCCAGAATATCTTCATCGCTTTGGATCTCAGGTCCAGGCAGCAGCTCTTCTCTGCGATGTTCATTAAAGACTGGAGCTTCAAAAATACTGCGGGTTTTGCGCACCGCCGCAATCATTTTTTGACGATCACCTTCGTCAGCAAGATAGTTGTGTAGCAGTGCCGGCGCATCTTTGGGGTCGTTGCTGCGAATATGCACGTGGCCGCGACTCTTAGGGCGTAAATAACACACGGTTGCGGTCGTGCCGGGAACCGTTATCATCTTACCGCTGTCGTCCTGTGTTCCAGCTGCCGGGGTAAAGTGGATTTGCGCATCTGCGCGTTGCTCGGTGCTATCAGTTTTAAAGAAAACACCGACCTGTGAGGCGGGATGCACCAGCATGCCTTTACGCTTAAAGGCCAGCTTTGCAAAGGTAGCTATCATGGCCAATGGCCTTGAATCTTCATAGAATGTTTTTAAACCCACAAATGAGCGCTGGGTATTTACGGTGAGGTGGTCCTGCAAATTTTCGCCGACGCCCTTCAATGCGGTGTGGACCTTGATGCTGTGTTGCTGCAATACCGCTGGGTTGCCGACACCGGACAGCTCTAATAATTGGGGTGAGTTAATAGTCCCACCACACAAGATGATTTCGCTGCGGCAGCGAGCGGTAAGTTGTTTACCCTTGTGGATATAGCGCAGCGCGGTCGCGCGATTGCCTTGGAACTCTATTCTACTTGCCAGAGCATCGGTGAGGACCTTGAGATTGGGCCTTTCCATCGCTGGTTTCAGGTGGGTCTTAGCAGTACTTTGGCGCAAGCCATTGCGGATGTTCACTTGATAGAAGCCCGCACCCTCTTGATTTTCCCCGTTGAAATCCGCGTTGGCAGGAATGCCGGATTCAGTGGCGGCCTGAATATACATATCGGCTAAGGCATATTTGTCGCCCACATTATCAACCCAGAGCTGACCGTCGCTGCCATGATAGTCACTGCTGCCGTTAGTATTGTGTTCGCAGCGTTTGAATATAGGGAGTAGGTCGTCGTAGCCCCAGTTGCGATTGCCTAGCGCTGCCCAGTGATCGTAATCCTCTCGCTGGCCACGGATGTATACCATGCCGTTGATTGAGCTAGAACCGCCCAACAGTTTGCCACGCGGCTGATCGATACGCCGGTTGTTCATATGGGGCTCGGGCTGGCTTTGATAGCACCAGCTAAATTGTGGGTTCTTCATGGTGAATGCGAAGCCCAGTGGGATATGTACCATGGGATGGCTATCTTTACCGCCGGCTTCGAGGAGCAGAACGCTGTGTTTGCCGCTAGCTGAAAGACGGTTAGCTAGGGCGCAGCCGGCAGATCCTGCGCCGACAATAATGTAATCATAATGAGTTAGCATACTTAGTTCCCGCGTTCCCCCGCTTGGACGTTAGTAGTTTTTGCGACGGGGATATTGTTATATCCGCTACCATACGATTAGGTGATGCTGGATGTAAGTTATAATTTTGTAACCTTTTACTATTGCCATTCCGGTGGCAGTAAGTCAATCCATGCAAAGCGTCTGAGAAGCTTGGAAAAGTGCACATCGATAGGCGCGTTGATGCATATTTCAAGACCGCTTACCGGGTGTTGAAAGGTTTGTTGCGCAGCGTGTAGCAGCAGCCTGGGGCATTGCAGGTGCTCTGCAAAGTAGCGGTTATGGCGACCTCGGCCGTATTTAGCGTCGCCAATAATAGGGTGGGATATATGCTTTAAATGGCGACGTAACTGATGGCGCCTGCCGGTTTGCGGCTGCAGTTCTAAAAGCGAATAGCGAGACTGGGGATAGCTTTCAATCTCGACATCCAGTTGGTATTGCCCCAATAATCGAAAGTCGGTAACCGCGGATTGTTTGGCCGCTACCTTGCTCTTGGCAATGCGTTGGTCGGTAATTTCTGTCAATGCGTGGTCGATATGGCCGGCTTCGGCGCAATGGCCGCGAACGACCGCCAGGTAGGACTTTTTAATTTGCTGACCGCTGAAGATGTGTCCTAGCTCGCTTGCCACGGCGCCACTCAGGCCGAAAAGTAAAACGCCGGACGTGGGCTTGTCTAAGCGATGAGCTGGATAAACATACTGACCAATTTGGTCGCGGAGTATCTGGATCGCAAAGCGGGTTTCGTGGCGATCAATGGGGCTGCGGTGGACTAATAGGCCGCTGGGTTTATTTATCGCGATGATATATTCGTCCTGATACAGGATATCCAGCCTTTCAGCTGTCTTTGCTACTTGCTCAAAATCTGGCATTTACCCGTTGGTCCTAGATGAAGACTTTGTCATATTTACGTTCATGCCTTGTTAGAGAATTACCACTGATGTTAGATTCCCGCATATAGGCGCAGTTGGCCGGATTAGTGAGAGATCACTTTATTGGAGAGTTCGCGTGGCAAATAAGTACCAGTGTAAAACCGTCGACATGACATTTTTTGATGTCGCCCCGTTTCGCTATGTTGCCGAAGTAGAGGTGAAAGTCAGTGCGGCAGACGTATTCGCATCTTTCGAGAATGCTGACGACTGGCCGCGTTGGGCTATGCCTATCCAGAAAGTGGAGTGGACTGCGCCTAAACCCTTTGGTATTGGCACCACGCGCACGGTCAGTATGATAGGCGGCCTCGTCGGTTATGAAGAGTTTATCGCGTGGGAGTACGGACGGGAAATGGCTTTTTGCTTTACCCATGGCAGCAAGGATAATATTGAGTCGTTTGCAGAGCGCTATGAGGTCGATGCAATCGATGAAAACTCCTGTCGGGTGCGCTGGACAATGGCGATGAAGCCAAAAGGGGCCAGTAAGTATTTTTTACCGGTATTCAGTCCGGTGATGCACCTAGGCGTAAAGGCAATGCTGCGCAGATTTGCGCGTTTAGTTGAAGGCCGCCGCTGCTTCTAGCGGCCCTCGTGGCAAGTTTAGATGGCCTAGCTTTTACTCTTTGCTATCTCTTCGTCTAGCATCGCGATAATAGTGTTAATGTCGTCTGCCGAAAGTTTACCTTGCTTTAAATAGCGAATTTTACCCTCATAGTCCACTAGGATAAACGCCACGGTTCCCTGTTCCAATTGCCATGCGGCAAGGCCATGGCCTTCCTCGTCCGCTACAAGCACCGCCTCTGGGTGCTCGCGTTTGTTCTTGCCTAACTCACTGCTTACCAGTCCCGATGTGCCCCACATCGCATCATCCAAATTGATAATACTGATTGACTGGAAGCTGCCGGGCTCGTAGTTCGCTTGGTTGAGACGCTCTTTGAGCGGCGCGATAATGGCGTCGGCAGACATTCTGGCGGCCACGTGAAACACCAAGGCGGGTGTGCCTGTGCTTATTTGCGCTGTTGACCACGGTTGATGACGTATTTTGTCATTATCCAGTATGAGCTCACCTTTGGATGGAACCTCAAAGTTCGGCAGGGTGCCGTTAACTTCGATAGCGCTGCAAAAGGCCGACGCACCTATCATCGATAGGCTTAGTATAATATTTTTAATACTACTCATGAAGTAAGCACCTAGTTTATTAGTGTTGAAAAAATCTGGCTCAGAATACCACAGGCTTTAAGACCTAAAGATGACGCTTAGTTCATATTGTTTGCCCATGTATATCGGTAAAGAGTTTACTCGTTGCAGATTAACGCAGACTGAATGCGGGTGGTTTAGCTGCCGATATGCATGATGATATTGCGCCTTGTCGCCGCGTGTCGGTGCTCCCACAGGTAAATCCCCTGCCAACTTCCAAGGGCGAGTTGACCGTCGATTATGGGTATGGATAGAGATGTTGCGGTTAGCGAGGCTTTGATATGAGCGGGCATATCATCGCTGCCCTCAAGCGTGTGGGTGTAGAGTGGATCGTGCTCGGGCACCAAGCGGTTTAACCAGTGTTCCAAGTCTCTGCGGGCGCTGTCATCATAATTTTCTTGAACCAAAAGGCTAGCCGAAGTGTGCTGAATAAATAGGGTGCAGAGACCATCTTGGCCGCGACAAAGCCGCAATATAGCTTCACTGATCATACTTGTGACACTGTGCAAACCTTGGCCTGAGACGTTCAAAGTAAGTTGTTCAATCATTGCAGTACATCCCCCTCATTTTAACTGGTCGCTTTTTTAGCATGACGTATGGTGCCGTTTTGATCGAGTTTATTTTTTGAATTATGAACTCGGCGGAAGCAGTTTTTCGCCGCAGTGGCGGCAGAATTCTGAGTCTTTTTCATGGCCAAATTTCTTGCAACTATCGCATTGCTTATTAGTAATACTGCGTTGGCTTTCTTGTATTAACTCAGCACTTAAAATACCGGTAGGAATAGCGATAATGGCATAGCTGGTAATCATTGCTAGCGCGGCGATCAATTGGCCCATGGGGGTGTGCGGTGCGATGTCGCCGTAACCGACAGTTGTTACTGTGACAATAGCCCAGTACATACTTTTAGGCAGACTGGTAAACCCGTTTTCTGGGCCTTCAATCAAGTACATTAAGGCACCAAAAACGACGATGAGCGTGAGCACACACACTAAAAACACTGATATCTTTCGGCGTGAAGACATCAGTGAGCGAATAAGGACGTTGGCCTCGCTCATATAATGAAATAATTTGAAAATCCTAAAGACTCGCAAGACACGAAATATTCTAATGATTAAAAGATGTTGGGCGCCTGGTATTAGTAAAGATAGATAGGTGGGTATGGTGGCTAGCAGGTCTACTAAACCGTAGAAACTGAAAATATAAGCCCGGCGGTTGGGCGAACAATAAATGCGCGCCGCATATTCGAGTGTGAATAGCACAGTAAACACAACTTCTGCTGCGAATAGCCAGTCTCCGTATTTTTGATGGACCGTGGCAATGGAGTCAACGAATAGCGCGGCGACACTAGTTAATATTATAACAATCAGAAAAATATCAAAGTTTCTGCCGGCACCCGGTTCGGTGCCAAAAATAACGGTGTGAAGTCGGGTTTTAAGACTCGCTTCTGGCATGATAATTTATTCCTCTTCGGCTACAGCAGCCACAATACTCCGGCAGAGCTGAGTTAGATCTTGGTCACCGATGATATACGGAGGCATGGTATAAACCAGCTTGCCAAAGGGCCGCATCCAGATACCTTTATCGATAAATCGCGCTTGAATACTTGTCATATCGACATTGTCTTTAAGTTCTATTACGCCTATTGCCCCTAGGCAGCGGACGTTCGCGACAGAGCTCAATGGCGCCGCGTGGCTGAGTTCTTCGCGGAGTATACTCTCTATCCTTTGGATATTAGCTTGCCAGTCGCTGGCTAACAGTAGGTCGATACTGGCGTTTGCAATACTACAGGCTAGGGGGTTACCCATAAATGTGGGGCCATGCATGAAGACGCCAGCTTCACCATTGCAAATACCTTCTGCTATACGGTCACTGCACAGGGTCGCAGCCAATGACAAATAGCCGCCAGTTAGGGCTTTGCCAAGGCACATAATATCTGGACTGATCTCGGCGTGTTCGCAGGCAAATAATTTGCCGGTGCGACCAAAGCCGGTGGCTATTTCGTCGTGGATCAACAAGACATCATATTCATCGCAGAGTGCGCGCAGGCGGCGAAGGTAGTCGCCACTGTAAAACTTCATGCCGCCAGCCCCTTGGACAATGGGCTCTACAATCACAGCGGCCAGTTCTTGATGGTGCTCTTTCAATGCAGTGGTGATTGCGGCCATGTCGGCGTCGCTGGCGGTGTCGCCAAACGCGGTGCGGGGGGACTCTACAAAGATATGTGACGGTAATACTTTATTGAACAAGTGATGCATGCCTGTTACTGGATCACAGGTCGCCATCGCGCCAAACGTATCGCCGTGGTAGCCATTGCGCAGTGCAAGTAATCGAGTTTTGTGTTGCTTGCCGATGGAGTACCAGTATTGCAAAGCCATTTTAATGGCGACTTCAACCGCCACCGAGCCGGAATCTGAGATAAACACCTTGGTGAGAGCGGCTGGCGTTAGGTCTACTAGGCGCTTTCCTAATGTGGCGGCGGCAGGGTGAGTGATACCACCAAACATAACATGGGACATATCGCTTAACTGCGCGGTGGCAGCGGCATTGAGAGCTGGGTGATTGTAACCGTGGATGGCCGACCACCACGACGACATACCGTCAATTAGCTCGGTGCCGTCTGCTAAGGTGAGCCGTACGCCTTTTGCTGAGACTACCGGAATCATTTCTACAGGGTTTAGCATGGATGAATAGGGGTGCCAGATATGATCTTTGTCCCATTGAAGCCATTGTTCGGTAGTGGCATTGTGGTAGTCAGACATTATTATCTCCCTGTTAATTCGCGCTATTTTAAGCATTTAGAGGTGATAACACGAGGGCATCCTTGCTTACAGCCAAGCGGTACGTGTGGTGGCGCGGAGTGATGTCGCTGAAAATGTGTTTAAGGGCCAGCGGTGGTAAGGGGTTAGCGGGGGTAAATACGATATCAGCGTTACCTTCGATACCTTCAATACCTTCGATACTCAAGAGAGGAAAGGACCGACTATGAGTGATTACCGGATTGAGCGCGACAGTATGGGCAAAATTTCCGTGCCCAAAAGTGCTAAATATGGCGCGCAAACCCAGCGTGCCATTAATAATTTTGCGATTAGTGAACTCACCTTGCCGAGTCAATTTATTGCGGCTATCGTTCGCATCAAACGCTGTGCAGCCATGGTGAACCACAAAGAAGAATTGCTGCCAGAATCCCTATTTCAAGCCATCACCACGGCCGCAGATAAGTTGCTGACGGGCCAGTATAGCGAGCAGTTTCCCCTCGATGTATTTCAAACAGGCTCAGGCACGAGCACCAATATGAACGTCAATGAGGTCTTGGCGAATTTAGCCGCCGAGCAAAGTGGCTTAAGCGTTAGCGCCAATGACCATATTAATATGAGCCAGAGCAGCAATGACGTCATTCCTACGGCCATACACGTTAGCGCGGCTATGGCTATACAGCATCGCTTGCTACCAGCACTTGAACACTTGGAAGCCACCATCCGAGATAAAGCGCGCAGTCTAAACAAGCTTATAAAAACAGGTCGCACTCATTTAATGGATGCAATGCCCTTAACCCTAGGCCAAGAGTTGAGTGCCTGGGCTGAGCAAGTTCATAAGTCTAAAAATCGCTTGCTCGAATCTCAACAATACCTATGTCAGCTAGCGCAGGGCGGAACGGCGGTGGGCACCGGCGTGAATGCGCCAGACTTGTTTGCGGAAAAGTTTTGCGCTGCAATCAGCATAGACACCGGCATAAGCTTTGTACCCAGCCCCTCTCTATTTGAAGCGCTGTCTTCTCAAGACACTGCAGTTGCTGTGTCGGGCCAACTGAAAGCGCTTGCGGTAACGCTGATGAAAATCAGCAATGACTTGCGATGGATGAATAGTGGGCCGCTGGCAGGACTAGCCGAGATCCGCTTAATCGCCTTGCAGCCGGGCAGCAGTATTATGCCGGGAAAAGTGAATCCGGTTATTCCCGAGGCGGTTGCGATGGCGTCTGCCCAGGTTATTGGCAATGACAGCTGTATCACGGTGGCGGGTCAGTCAGGTAATTTCCAACTTAATGTGATGCTGCCGCTGATTGCTTACAACCTATTACAGAGCATTGATTTAATGGCGAACTCTTGCCGTTCATTGGCAGATCAAGCTATTGCTGGCTTTGAGGTAAACGAGGATGTGCTGGCGACCAGCGTGGCCAAAAATCCGATATTAGTAACCGCCCTAAATCCTATTATTGGTTATTTGGCTGCGGCTGATATTGCCAAAAAGGCCTACGCGCAGCAGCGTCCGATACTCGACGTTGCGGAAGAAATGACAGACCTGAGTCGAGAGCAGTTAAGCGAGTTATTAGACCCATTAAAGTTGGTATGACCATTCGTTTTATGGACTAAAGTGCGGTTAAGGTGTACAAATTGCGCGCTTAAAAAGTCAAAAAGCGTTTGTCATGATCCGGGCTTGGCAGGGTGCACTGGGTATATTTACCGAAGAGCGTGTAGCGGCGGCAAGCGACATAATCGTAGACCAGATCTCGAATAAAACGGGGTACGATCTTGAACATACAGAGCACTCGCCAAGGGTAGGGCATGGTGGCCATGATGGCTAAGAAAGCCGTGCTCTTCTCATAAACCTGACCCTGCTTTAAATAATACATGGTGTCGTATTGGCCTTGCTGGGTATTGGCCTGATTTAATTGATAGTAGTCCATGAGTGCGACCCCCTCTTCGGATTGCACGGGCGCTAATTTAATCTGCTGGGCTTTATCAAATCGAATAATAAAACGACCCCAAGCGTTACACAGCTTGCATACGCCGTCGAACAAAATCACCTTATCTGCCGCCTGTACTGCGGCTAATTGCTCGGCATCTGTCATCATGTATCCCGCCAGGTTTGATGGAAGTTGCTGGCTTACAAAAACTTAATCCAGCATTGCTCGCAGTGCAGGCAATACGTTCTGTAGTATCAGTGCTTGGGCCTCAGCGGTAGGGTGGATACCATCACTTTGCATTAGCGCGGGCTTGCCTGCGACGGACTCGAGTAAAAACGGAACCAGCGCCAAGGAGTATTTGTCGGCTAGCTGAACGTAATTTTGCTCAAATGCATTGGTATAGCGCGTGCCGTAGTTCGGCGGTATTCGCATACCGATGAGCAGTACTTCGGCGCCAGCATCCATACTTTTGGTGATCAATGTCTGCAGGTTTTTACGTATGCTGGTCGCGGGGTAGCCTCTTAGGCCGTCGTTGCCGCCGAGTTCAATGATCACAATGCTGGGTTGGTGTTGTTCAATGAGTGGCGGTAGGCGCTGTACTCCGCCTGCTGTGGTTTCGCCGCTGACGCTTGCATTGATAATGATCGCGCGTTCAGCCAGCTCGGTTTGCAAGAGGTAAGCCCAGCCTTCTTGTTGGCGAATGCCGTAGCCGGCACTTAGGCTGTCGCCAAGAATCAGTATTTTGTGACTGGGTGCGCCGTCTGCAGCAGTGGCGAAAGTAGCACTAGAAATCAGGCTTAATAAGCCGCCAGACAATATTAGCAGCCGCATAAGTTTTGCGCTGCTTGAGCATATAAGGGAAATAGATTTCATCATGATTCGTGTTAATAATCTCTGTAAGACGGTTGTCACTGGCGGGCAGCAATTAGACATACTGAAAGGGATCAGCTTTGAAATCAAGGGAGGCGAGAGCGTTGCCATCGTTGGGGCATCAGGAGCGGGTAAGTCGACGCTGCTCGGATTGCTGGCGGGGCTCGATAATGCCAGTAGTGGCGATATCTTTTTGCATGAGCAGAATATCAGTGTGATGACTGAAGATCAGCGCGCTGCGCTGCGCGCTCGTCACGTTGGATTTGTGTTCCAGTCATTTCAATTGCTGCCGGGTATGACAGCGCTAGAAAATGTGATGTTACCACTGGAGTTGGCCGGCCATCGTTCGCCTGCTATCGAGGCCAAGAAGTTCTTAGACAAAGTCGGCTTGGCCGAGCGCGGTGGTCATTATCCCCGCGTCCTATCTGGTGGTGAGCAGCAGCGAGTTGCCTTAGCCAGAGCATTTGCGGTTAGCCCTGATATTTTATTTGCCGATGAGCCTACCGGTAATTTAGATGAGCACACCGGTCAGCGGATCATTGATTTACTCTTTGAACTGAACAGTCAGAGCAAAACCACCCTGGTACTGGTGACACACGAGGCTGTCTTGGCTCAGCGCTGCGAGCGCACCTTGGTGATGCATGACGGCCTGCTGCGTGAAGAGCCTGCGACAGGCACCACGCTATGATCATTCGTGGTATGCGCCACTTAGCCCGAGCATGGCGCGGTGGAGAGCTGGGCTTGCTGGGTTTTTCACTGGCCTTAGCGGTAGCCATTGTCAGCGGCATCGCTGGGTTCTCAGATCGCCTAAGCCGCACGATGGAGCAGCAAAGCCACCATTTTTTAGCCGCAGACCGGGTTTTGAAAACCGCGCGCACGGTTCCTGATGAATGGATTGCCGAGGCTCAGTCTCGGGGTTTACGAACCGCTACGGTGGCTAGCTTTCGCTCGATGATCTATGTCGGCGACGCCATGCAATTGGCTTCTATACGCGCAGTTTCAAATGACTATCCGCTGCTAGGTGAGCTGGGCGTGAGCGAGCAATTATTCGGCGCGCCGATAATGCGCGTGGCTGGCCCGAAACCCGGCGAATTGTGGATGGACTCGCGGCTGTTCGCCTTGCTGGATTTGAATGTGGGTGACGCTGCAGGCATAGGAGATGCCGAGTTTACCGCCAGTCAGGCGCTGATCAGTGAGCCGGATCAAGGCAATATGAACGAGATGCTGGCGCCACGCGGACTGATTAACTACGCGGACTTAGCGGCAACGGATGTCGTCCAGCCCGGTAGTTTGGTGCGTTACCGCTATTTATTCGCTGGCACCGAACAGGCGCTGCAAGGCTTTGCACAGTGGTTATCGCCGCAACTAGATGAGGGGCAGAGCTGGCAGGATGTCCGTGATGGTCAACCTGCGATGGCTGCGACCCTGCAGCGAGCAGAGGGCTATTTATTGCTAGCAGCGAGCCTCGGTGTAGCCCTGGCAGGCGCTGCAATTTCTTTGGCTGCGCGTCGCTACGGCGAGCGCAATACGGACAACGTGGCAATAATGAAGGCGCTGGGGGCGAGTCGGCGGCAGGTGTTAAGTCATTATATGACCCAGCTCACTTTACTTTGCTTGGCAGCTGTCATTGTCGGAGGGATTGGCGGTCACGGTTTGCAGTGGGCTTTATTCACCAGCCTTAAAGAACTTATTGCGGTGGATATTTCCCCCGCTAGCTGGCGACCGCTGATGGTGGGGGCAGTAACTGCTTTTGCTTGCACAGCAGTATTTGCGATGCCACCGGTGTTTGCTTTGAGTAAAGTCTCGCCACTGCGGGTATTACGGCGCGGTAATGACGAGACCGGCACGGGTTTGTTGCTAAGCGCCCTGACCGGCATTTTTGGCATTGGTTTGTTGATGTATTGGTATAGCGGTGATGTATTGCTGAGTACAGCGGTGTTAGGCGCCGCATTGGTGACCGCTTTATTGGCCAGTGTGTTAGTGCTGTTTTTGATTTCATTCGCCCGTCGGGTGTTTCTTGGCCGCGCTGGTGGTGCGCTGCGCATTGCCTTGGCGGCAATTTATCGGCGCCGTATTGGCAATGCCTTTCAAGTTGCGAGTTTTGCCTTATCGCTGATGGTACTCACCTGTCTCGGTGTACTTCGCACGTCCTTAATCGAGGACTGGCAAATGCAGATGCCCGTTGATGCGCCCAATCATTTTTTGATTAATATTCAAACCTCAGAAATCGCAGCGCTAGATACTTTTTTTAAACAGCATGATTTGAAAGACGCGGGCTTGTATCCGATGATCCGCGGCCGATTGACGCATATTGATCAGCAGAAAGTAGGTGAAATTAGAGAGATTGATGCTAATAGCGGTAGCATAGATAGGGAGCTGAATTTAAGTTGGGCGTCCGATTTACCTGACGATAATCGATTGCTGTCTGGTAACTGGTGGCCAGACCTTGCGGCCGAGAGCGCAAATATGATCCCCGTGTCGGTAGAGTCTGAACTTGCGAACAAGTTAAATCTGACGATAGGTAGCGCACTGTCTTTTAATATTGGCGGTCAGTTGCTCAATGCCCAAGTGAGCAGTATTCGAAGTTTAGATTGGGCCAGTATGCGGCCGAATTTTTATTTTATATTTCCGCCGCAAAGTTTAGAGAATTATGCGAGTAGTTATATCACCAGTTTCTATTTGCCGCCTGAACAAAAGGCCTTGCTCGGTGATTTACTTAGGCAGTTCCCCACCGTGTCACTGATTGAAATTGATACGGTTATTAAACAAATGAAAATAGTGGTGAGTCAGGTCAGCACCGCCATTGGTTTGGTTTTGATGTTGGTAGTGGTGTGTGCCTTACTGGTTGGGGTGGCCAATGTCTTAGCCAGTTTGGATAGCCGCCTGCACGAGAACGCGATCTTGCGTACCCTTGGGGCGAGCAAGAAGTTAATTGTCAGTGGCTTGCTAATGGAGTTTGCAGCAGTGGGTTTGCTGTCTGGTTTGCTCGCGGCGCTGGGTAGCAATATCGCTTTATTTGGCTTGCAGTATTGGGTTTTAGAAATGGATGTTGCCATACATGGCGGGGTGTTTATTGTGGCGCCGCTGATTGGTGTACTTACAATGTGCACTCTAGCGTGGCTGTCTTGCCGGAAACTAATTACTCAGCCGCCATTGGTGGTCTTGCGCCAAACCCTGTAGGCGGTGTTTGGGTTTAGGCGCTTTCTGGCGGGTAGGTGGTTGCTATCGTTGGCAGACGCGAGATCTCGCTGGGGTCTGTACAAAGCCCGGCGATCATCATGCGCAGTGATTTTTCGGCTTGTAGGTCTAGGTCTCGGTGATAACCGTAGGTGTCGCCGTGGTCTAACATTAATGTTGCCACGCCGTGCACCGCAGCCCAGACAGTGTGCGCCATTGAGGCGACGTCATCGAGTTCTCTCAATACTCCGGTTTTGAAACCGCGTTCCACACCGGCTCGCACTTTGTAAATGGCCTCACGTCCAGCGGCAAAAAGCTCTGGATAGTTATTTCGCGGTTGCAATACCGGGCCAAACATTAGATTAAACATTTCCGTATGAGTTTTTGCGAATTGCACATAACTAAGGCCAAAATATAGAAGGCTAAGGTCTGCGCGTGGTTCGCGTTCACTGGCCAGGCAAAACTCAAAAAAGCGTCGGAAACCCTCGGTTGCTAGTGCAGCAAGTAAGGCGTTCTTGTCTTTGAAGTGGCGATAGGGCGCAGTTTGGGATACGCCGATCTCCCTTGCCAGCGCGCGCAAGCTGAGCTCGCCAATACCTTCATTAACGAGGTGTTTTTCGGCAAGTTCCATGAGTTCTTCACGCAGATTGCCGTGATGGTAGCTATTGTTGGTGTTAGTTGTAGTCATAGTCATTGTTTTGTCGTCTGTCATTGCGATGCAATGTTGACAGCGATCATATCAAGTGTCATGTGTTTTTTCGGATTTGTGTTAGCAGGATCGTAAAGCGGCGCTATTCTAACGAACTTCTGACAGCGCGTCGCCTTTTAGATAAGACTGTGTGCGCCCAGCGAGTATTCTGTTTCTTTGCGATAATGCCGTTTTGCTAGTCGGCAGTGCAAGTCGGCAGTGCAAGTCGGCAGTGCAAGTCTGGGAGTTGGTTTCTCAAGGTGATTGTTTCACGAGGTGGTCGTTGCTGGAGGTAATTGATTTTAGGGATGATTGCTTTTAGCTAAGATTTTTTCAGATAGCGGTGGTTTTAGATACCGCTACTTGCAGACAATATCGATAAAAGAGGTGGAAATGGAACTCAATGTGAACAATAAGGTGTACCTGGTCGCTGCTGCGAGCAAGGGCTTGGGTTACGCGATTGCTGAACAGCTGGCATTAAACGGCGCGTCGCTTGCTATCGCCAGCCGCAGTGAAAGTAGTATCCAGGCGGCGGCAACCGAGTTGGCGGCGGCAACAGGTGCGAAAGTGCGCGGCTATTGTATGGACGCCAGCGACGCGGACAGTATTTCCACGTGGGTTGCCCAGGCCAGCGCTGATTTTGGCCGTGTAGATGGCTTGGTGGTGAATGCCGGAGGGCCCCCGCCAGGTCAATTTGACGCGTTTAGCGATGACGATTGGCAGAGTGCCTTTGAGCTGACTTTAATGAGTGCCGTTCGCATGATTCGCGAGACCTTGCCGCATTTGCGCGCGGCCGGGGGTGGGTCAATTTTGACCATCACCTCGTCATCGGTGAAAGAGCCTGTGGACTTTTTGTTGTTATCTAATGTCATGCGCTCCGGCGTGACCAGCTTGGCTAAGAGTTTGTCTAAGCAGTTAGCGCCAGAAAATATTCGCGTTAATAATTTAGTGCCGGGTTTAATTGCCACCGATCGCATGGTGAATCTTGATACGCTGCAGGCGAAGGCAAAGGCGATAAGTTTTGATGAGCAGCGTACTGTCAGCCAAGCTACCATCCCGCTTGGTCGCTATGGCGATCCCAGTGAGTTCGGCAAGACTGGGGCATTTTTATTGTCAGATGCGGCTAGTTATATAACGGGTGCAACCCTAGTAGTGGACGGTGGCACTATGAAAACCGTGTGGTAGTTCTAGGTTTAGTCGGGGGATTGAGTTTTGCGAGGGCCTAGCATTGGCTTTTTTTGGTCGATGATCGACGCCTCGCTATTGTTGGCCGTGTTCGATTTTATATAAGAGGTCAATACTTTGGGCTTTACCAGATTGCGCTTTCAGACCTAAGTTTTTGCTCAGGGTATAGTCGAGCTGCACGCTACCGGCAGGTGTGAAAAGATTTTGTACATAGCTAATAAATAAATCCGGGTTTAGGTATTTACCCACTACCAGCGAACTGTCTTCATAGCTGTCACCCCCCTGTAAGCTGACTACATCGACGCCAAAGGTGTTTTGCAGCGTATTGCTAATACCTCGACTCTGGGAAATTCCCAGCGCAGCGGCGGCATTCATAACCTGATTGGCGTCAGACTTATTGAGATCAGCGGGTGCTTTGCCGGTGATGAGAATCGCCATAACATCTGTGGGAGGCAATATGGGGTCCGAGAAAAGTTCGCTGCGAATATCTTGCGCAAAGCCACCAATGTTGACGCCGACGGTAGCGGTTTTGGTTTCTCTTATGGCGGTGATATTCAGTCCGGGATTATCTAGCGGGCCCTGAAAAATTAACAGGCCGCGTTCGACGTTCAATTTTTGACCGTAGGCTTTATACACCCCGTCGTAAAGTGACAGGGAGCCAAAGCCTTGCAGCAGTGAGTCGGTTTTTTGGCTTAGCTTTAATTGGCCGCCGAGGCGGGTGCTTAAGCCATAGCCCTTAAACTCAAAACTGTCGTTCAGCACAATGTCTACTCGGGTGTCGATAGCCCGACTTTTTACATCGCTAGTGGTCTGCTGATTTACGATACGCTCATCTGCAGATACGCCAGCGGCCTGATCTGGCAGGGTTTTAAGGCTGTAGTTGCCTTTTGGAATCGTTAAGGTGCCCCGTATCTTAATAAGCTCAGGGCTGAGGCTGGCATTGATATCTGGGGATATCAGCACTAAGCCATCGGCGCGGTCTAAGACGGTGATATTGTCGCCGCTGATGCGAAGTTGACCGCTTGGTCCGCCAATGCCGCCTAGCGCGCCGTGGCCGGAAATATTGAGTACGCCCTTGCCTGATACAATTTTACTCTCTAACTGCCAAGGCCCGCGGCTGTCAAAGGCCAGTTCGGCCTTGGCGTTTTGCAAGCTTATCCCAAGGTCGGGTAGCTCCATTTTAACATCAGTTAGACTAAGCGAGCCTTGGGCTAGCGGCTCGGCGAGCTGTCCTGATACGGCCAGTTGCGTGCTTAGCACACCGTTGAGATTCTCTAGTTGTGGAAATAGCCCACCCAACCAGCTCAGGTTGCTGAAACCGCCGTTTATATCGCCTTGAATCTCGCTGCTGGCGGCTAGCCCCTGGGTACTGAGATTGGCATTGATGCTGCCAATATCAGCAATACTAAAGATGGCGTTGGTATTGAGGCGGCTGTGTTGAATCTTTGTTTTAGACGCCAAGCTGGCTTGATATTCCGCCATCGTTTGATCTTCATCAGCTTGGTAGCGAATAACAATATCCTGGCTGCTAATATCTAGATCGCCACTGAGATCATCAATTTTACCCGCAATAGAAAAATGACTATTCAGGGTGCCGCTGATAGCCGAGCCGGGTGGCAGGCTGGCTGCAGTAAAGCGCTCAAGGGCTAAAGCGTCGATGTGACCGCTGGCGCTAATACGGTCGCCTTGCAGGCTGCCGTTAGCACATACTTTGGTGCTGTCTTGTTGCAGGCACATTGTCGAAAGCGACACGGTATTGGCCGCGAGGTCCAATGCACTGCTTCCGGCAAGTTGCCAGGGGCCGCTGACAGCGCTGTTAAGCGAAAGGTCTTGGATGCTACTCAGCCATTGGTACTGTGAGTTACTTTGTTTTAACGCGCCAATTAAATCGAGCGCAAGCTGCTTGTCGTCGTCAGTGACGGTGAGAGCTAATTGGTGTTGCTCGATGCTGCCGCTGGCTTTCAGGTCGAGATTGGCCTTGTTTAATGGCGAGGCCGATATACCCTCGCCCTTTATCTGCAGCGAGACTTCCTTAGCGGCATTGGTGCTAAGTGCTAGATGTGCGGCTGCTATGCGGTATTGCTGATATTGGAATTCCCTTACTTTGAGGTCGGCAACAATTAGCGGAGAGCGCCCCTTGTTGAAGAGCTGGGTGATAGCGCCGCCACGTAGCGTGCCTTGGGAGCTCACTGAGCCACTTAGCTGGGGTAGAATTTGGCTGAGTTTGGGGGCGTTCACCAGCCAGTTTAATTCGCTTTTGTCGAGTAATTTACCATTCGCGCTAAGGTGGTTGTCGCCTAGCTGCAAGACCAGCTTCTTAAATTCTTGGCCTTTATTGCTAGCAGTAACCGCGCCGCTGCCGGCAATGGCTTTGCCAGCAATATCGCCAGATAAGGTGTTAATGATGAGGTCTGCACGATAGCCGGTATCACCCCAAAAACCTTTGCTATCTAGGTTTGTGGCCAGCTTGATTGGCCATTGAGGGAGGGCGCTGGCGGTGTCTATGTTTTCGGCTTTTACCTTTAGCTGCCAGTCTAATGCTTGGTCTTGAGATGGATTTGCAGAGGGCGCGGCTAGCAAGCCATTGGCGTTGATCCGGCCTCTAATACCAAGCTTGCCTGCCTCGGTGTCAAGCGTCAGGGTGTTCAATAAAATGGCGAGTTTATTGCCGTTAAACTCTAGTTTAAATGTTGCCGGCTTTTTTAATACCTGAGCAATGATGGTTTGCGATGATGGCGTGTCGTCATTGCTCGACTTTGCTGTCTCACTACCTTGATTTGCACCCGCTGCGAGCTGACTATGCAGACTAAGGACGTAATTATCCCAGCTGCCGCTAATTTGCAGGTGACCATTGCGACTGCTGAGCTGCGGTATTGGCAATCTACCTTGCATAGCCGTACTCAGGGGGAGTGCTATCTCTGGCCAGTCAGATCTTAGCTCGATCTTAATCCTGTGGAGATCGACTATTGCCTGCGATGGTTGATACCAATTAGATATCCTCGCATCGCTAATAACTGTCGCAGGGCGGGTGAGGCTATGCTTTATATGTAGATTACGGAGGTTTCCGCTGAGCCTGCCTTTACCGCTGAATGTTGTTTGCTCAGGCAGGTCTAGCGACCAATCCATCGATATATGCATTTTATACGGTGGGCGATTGTTGACGTCGCCACTCAGGGTCGCTGAATACACCTTACTTTTTATCGTGAGTGCGCTAATAGCAGTGCGCAGAAGTCCGCTATACGCCTGTAGCGAAATGAGGTCGATGGTTTGGATATTCTCGTCTTGGTCTACGGTGATTTTTTGGATTCTTGCGTCTTGTATGTTGAGCGGGAACGGTAAACTCAGCGTCGGCCATGGCGACAGGGGCGAGGGCTCCGCCGGGACATTGGCCGTGGGGTGAAGGACAATATGTAACTGGTCAATATGCAATTTATGTATCGGCAATTCACCGCCGAGAATGCCCCATAAATTCCATGCGCTGTCGATGGACGCGATATCAATGTCAGCAGTTGCTAGCGGTAGGTGCAGGTCTTTAAGTTGAATGCCGCTCGCAAGCGTTCCGGTATAGGAGGTAAACGTGGCCTGTGGTGAAACTATGGCGAGACCTTTAGTGAGTAGCCAGTCGCTGCCGCGCTGGGTGTCCAATATAAAGTAGAGAGCAGTGACTAGAGTGATCACGACAAAACTACACGCTAAAAACCCGCGAATAAGCCAGGTGGCCAAAACAGCCAGTGCGCTGCGCGCTCGCTTTGACGAAGTGGCTTGGGTCATAAGTCTGGCCCCATTGATAAGTGGAAGCGAAAGCCGCCATCTTTTAAGGGGAAGCCGAAGTCGACCCTGATGGGACCGATGGGCGAAAACCAGCGCAAACCGACACCAGCGCTGCTATAAAAGGTGAAGTCACGGGTGTCGAAGGCATTGCCTGCATCGTAAAACGTAGCCAGTGCAAAGTCGCCCCAGACTCGGTGGTCGTATTCTACGCTGCCGGTCAATCGATGTTTGCCGCCGACTACCTCGCCATCACTGTTTTCCGGGCCTAGCGATTCATAGGCGAAACCGCGCACACTATTGTCGCCGCCAGCAAAGAACCGCAAAGAAGCTGGCAATTCTGAGAAATCGTTGAGTGCTGTGATGCCGAGACCACCGCGGCTGATTAAACGTCCGCCGAGTATAGGCAAGATGGTTTTTCCGTCCAGTTCAAATTGGCCGAGGCTTACATCCGACACTACGCCGTCTAACGCACCGCGCGCTGCCGCTGTGACTCGCCAGCCTAGGGTTGGATAGCGTCGATCGTTGGCCTTGCTGCGCGCAAATGCGATACCCGGCATGAGCAGGGTTGAGGTGTTATTGACGTTTGCGATATCGAAACTCTCGTGGAGAAATTTCAAACTTAAAGTTTGTACCCAGCCGCTGCCGGCGAGTGAAATAAGCGCGACCTCGGCGCGGTAGCTGGTGCTTTCTGAGGTATCAGTGTCTTTCTTTTGGACGCCGGTAGACCAGACGGTTTTGTCGGTGAGAGGCTTGGCTCCGGGCTGGGAGTATTGATAGCCAAGATTGGATAATACCGGAGAGTATTGACTGTTAATTTGGTAAGTATCTCCGTCAGCGTTGAAGCGACGATTTTTCAGGCCATAACTCACCCGGGGACCGGTGTCAGTAGATGCGCCGATACCGGCAGTGGTTTCATACTGCTTTTTCGGTGTGCTGGTAATGTATGTAGCAACCGTATTGTTGCTGGCGTCGGGGGTGCCTTGATCGACGTTAACAGATGAAAAATAGTTACTACTCACTAAATTGTTTTGCAGTGTGATCAGCTTATCTGCCTCAAAGGGCGCAGAGGTTTGAAATGGTAAATAACGTCTTAGCAGCGAGTCGTTCAGCAGAGACGGACCGAATTCAATGGCGCCGAAGCGGTAGCGCCTGCCACTTTGGAAAATAATGGTGATGGCTGCGGTGTTGTTGTCGGTGTTTATCTCGAGGCTATGTTGCGTAAATTTGCCGTCAAAATACCCTGCGCTGCGAGCCCGCTGACTGAGCTGCTTTTTTATTTCGTCGTAGTCGCTGTGCAGTAGTTTATTACCTACCTTGGTGGGTAAGGACGCTAGGTAGGTGCTTAATACCGGGTCGGCGCCGCCTTCGCCCTCAATGCGAACATCGAGTACTGCTATGTTTGTAGCGGCGCCAGGGTTTAGTTCAAGCTGTAGCTCCCAACATATATTCTCTGGGTTTTTCTTTAGCAATTTTAATGGATTCACCGCCGATATTAGGCTGTTTTTCTCGGCGCTGTTTGCCGTGTTAGCTTTAGCTTTACTCAGTGTCCAACGGCCATGGTAGTAGCCTAGCGCGCGGAGTGCTTCAGATATCTTTTGATCGCTGCCACGCAGGCGGCCGCGGAGTTTGATTTCTGATAAATCGCAACTGATGTCATTGAACGCAAGGTGCGCGCGAATATTTTCCTGCAGTTTATTATTGCCGCCGTTGATGGTGAGCTTGGCGCTGTCATTGGCCATGACGTTCAGACAAAGGCTATAGAGTATTAGCGCTGCTAGGGGCTTGGCCGGTCTTAACATAATTATTGTGTACTTTGGCGACAACGTGAATCAGGATTGAATTATGCCTTGCTGGATTTTTGCTAGCTACTTTAAAGTTAAGAACTTGCGGTTTAGAAACCGGATATGGGCAGAATACTCAGTTCAAAATCTTATGCTGCTGTTAGACTGCGCGCCTCGGCTTGCGATTAACTGCAAGTCTGCTTGGATTTCTCAAATGTTCAATCACTTATTTTATAGGGCGTAGGGCTTTATGAGGCGTTTGTTATTACCGCTGGCAGCATTATTAATATCCGATGCCTTGTTGCTAATTGGGCATGGGCTGATGCTGACGTTGCTGCCATTGCGGGCCGAGATAGAACAATTCTCGGCTGCCCAGACCGGTTTTACCGCGTCTACCTACTTCATTGGCTTTGTTATCAGCTGTCTTGTTACCCCGCATATCGTGCGGCGTGTCGGGCATATACGCTGCTTCGCGGTATTAGCAACGGTATTTTCGGCGGTGGTATTATTGTTTCATGCTTTACCCAGTTTCGTCGTATGGCTGGTCTTGCGGTTTATTGTGGGCTTTTGTATTGCCGGTTTATATATGGTGATAGAAAGCTGGCTGAACGATCGCGCCACGCGTGAGACCCGCGGTACGATACTTTCGCTGTACACGGTTATAAACCTCAGCATGATTATCCTCGGCCAGCAGATGCTGAATTTTGCCGATCCGTCTGGACCGATGCTCTTTGGCTTGGCGGCGATATTATTGTCCTTGGCAATTGTGCCCGTTTCCCTAACGGCAACCTTGGCGCCAGCGCCAATGCAGGTAGTGAAATTAGATTTTCGCCGCCTCTGGCAGCTATCGCATGTGGGTATGGAGGGCGCTATTACCAGCGGTTTAGTAACGGGCGCGTTTTGGGCCATGGGTCCGGTTTATGCCCGTGGGCTGGGGTTGGATACATCGCAATTGACCTTGTTTATGAGTGGTGTGGTATTAGGTGGCGCACTGTTTCAACTGCCACTGGGGCGTCTATCTGATCACTATGATCGCCGTTTGGTTTTGTATTTTATTAGCCTAGCGGGCGCGCTAGTGTCAGCGGTGTTGGTATTTGTCCCAGTGGTTGGCAATGCATTTTTGTTTTTGGCCGTGCTCTGGGGCGGGACGGTGATGACGATGTATTCAATTTGTTTGGCACATACTTCAGATAACGCCGAAGCCAGTGATTTTGTGTTGGTGGGGAGTGGTATTTTGTTTTTATACGGCTGCAGCTCGGCGGTGGGGGCGCCGTTGGCATCGGTGTTCATGTCTCTGTTCGGACCGCGGGGTCTATTTGCCTTTGCTGCGGTGTGTCTATTGGGCTTCACTCTGGGTATTTCGATTCGCCGTAAATCTCATGTGGTAGCAATTGTTGATGAGACCGAGCCCTTCGTAACAATACTTGAGACCTCACCGGTGATTTTTGAGTTGGACCCGCGGCACAACGATGGCGAGGATAGTGAATTCCTCGCAGCCGATGGCTCGTCGCCGGGGTCGGATCAGGATAAGGCTAGCTTATAAATTGAGTCGTGTCGCTTAGCGGGGCGCGATCCATAATGACTTGGTTGATTTGTGCGCCCACGTCTTCGTAGCCAAAGGACAATCCGCAGATAATGCCGTTGCCCTCGGGAATATTGGCGATTTTAAAGACTTCGTCGGGATAAAACGCCAAGGCGCCCTGCGGGCAACTGGCTAAACCGTGCTCAACCAAGACCAGCATTAATGTTTGCAGATAAATACCCACGTCTACCGCGTTGACCGGGCCCATACTGGTAGGCATAGAAATAAAGGCAACGTGGGGGGCATCAAAAAATTCCCAGTTTTTCATCATTAGGGCAAAGCGCTTGTCTTTCTCGTGACGCTCAATACCCATGGTGCCGTAATAGCCCATAGCGCATTGGTATTGGCGGTCTTTATAGACCCCTGTAAGGTTTTGGTCTCCTGGGGTAAACGCGGAGGTTGGCGCTTTTCCGGCGCTCATTTCGGCAAAAATTGCAGCTTGTAAATCTTTTCTGGCTTGGCCAGATACCACCACAGTATGACAGGGTTGAGTATTGCAATTGGACGGCGCTAAGCTGGCGCTCGCAAATATTTTTTCCAGTAATTCCGGCGCGATAGGGTCGGGCTTAAAGCCACGAATTGAGCGTCTGGCTTTGAGTGCATCGGAGACATTCATTTGACGTTATTCCTATGGTTTTGGAGCAAGTTATCGATGTTAAAAAAGCGTAAAAGGTAACGCGTTTTGACAGAATAGTCACCATGCAAGGTGCGCTGGCGATAGTGATTGATAGTATATAAAGCAAAAAAAAGGCGGCCCAAGGGCCGCCTCTTTAATTTGCCGTAATACTATGGCAGCAGGTGTTTTACACCGTCACGCTCTTCAGCGAGCTCTTTTTCAGAGGCTTCCATTTTGCCACGGCTGAAGTCATTAACTTCTACGCCTTGAACAATTTCCCACTCGCCGTCTTTGCAGCGGCAAGGGAATGAGTAGATCAGGCCTTCGGCAATGCCGTAGCTGCCGTCACTGTAAACGCCCATAGAAACCCAGTCGTCGCCTTCAGTACCAAGTGCCCAGCTGCGCACATGCCCAATAGCGGCATTGGCTGCAGAAGCGGCAGAAGATGCGCCACGCGCTTTGATAATTGCCGCGCCGCGTTGCTGAACGGTTGGAATGAAGTCAGCTTCAAGCCATGCTTGATCAACAAGGTCGCTGGCGGTTTGGCCAGAAACTTTAGCATTGAACAGATCCGGATACTGAGTTGCTGAGTGATTGCCCCAGATAGTCATGTTAGTAACGTCATTCACAGTTTTGCCGGTCTTGATAGCAATTTGTGTCATGGCGCGGTTGTGATCGAGGCGGGTCATCGCGGTGAAGTTGCGTGGGCTGATAGACGGCGCATTGCGCTGAGCAATCAGAGCATTGGTGTTAGCAGGGTTGCCGACAACCAGTACTTTGATGTTCTTGCTAGCGTTCTCATCAATTGCCTTGCCTTGTACCGAGAAAATAGCTGCATTAGCTTCGAGCAGATCTTTACGCTCCATGCCGGGACCACGCGGACGTGCGCCAACAAGCAGGGCGTAGTCAGCATCTTTAAAGCCAACACTTGGGTCATCGGTGCAAACTACGCCGGCCAATAATGGAAATGCGCAATCTTCTAACTCCATACGCACGCCTTGGAGGGCATCCATAGCAGGCGTGATGTCGAGTAAGTGCAGAATAACGGGCTGATCGTCGCCCAGCATAGCGCCGGAGGCGATACGGAAAAGAAGTGCGTAGCCAATTTGGCCGGCTGCACCGGTAACGGTGACGCGAACTGGTTGTTTCATTGGGCGATTCCCTTTCTGATGGTGGTCTGATTTTTGAGCGGGTGCGATCGGACGTGGATTACACAGTCCGACATGCACCCGTGCCGGGGTCTGGCCGTGTACGAGACACCTCATGCCAGCAGATTTTGGCGGCCTAATGATAGTCATCTACGCCGCCGATTGCCAGCGATTGAGGCCGTAAAGGCCAAATACTCGGCCTGATAGTACCGCAAAAGCGCGAGTTTGTGGCCGCTGACTGCGCGTTTCTATATAATGCGCGACCCAGTCCTATATTTGATTTGCGTGTTATGTCTAGCTTGCCAAAACTTGAATTCAATAAACTTCAGAAGCGTTTGCGCCGCCATATGGGCCAAGCGATTGAAGACTATAAAATGATCGAAGAGGGTGACCGCGTGATGGTTTGCCTATCTGGCGGTAAAGACAGCTACACCATGCTCGATATACTCATGAATCTACAAAAGAGCGCGCCGATTAAGTTTGATCTAGTGGCGGTGAATATGGACCAAAAGCAGCCTGGCTATCCAGAGCATGTGCTGCCTGAGTACCTCGATACCTTGGGGCTTGAGTATTACATCGTCAATAAAGACACTTACTCGATAGTTAAGCAAAAGATTCCTGAGGGCAAAACCACCTGTGGCCTCTGCTCGCGCTTACGTCGCGGTACGCTATACGCCTTTGCCGAAGACATTGGTGCGACTAAAATTGCGCTGGGGCACCATAAAGACGATATCGTACAAACCTTATTTTTAAATATGTTTTACGGTTCACGCTTGTCGGGTATGCCTCCAAAACTGCTGTCTGATGACAAGCGCAATATCGTGATTCGTCCACTGGCCTACTGCCGTGAAAGTGATATTGAGGCCTTTTCTGAGCACAAGGAATTTCCGATTATTCCCTGCAACCTCTGTGGCTCGCAGGAAAACCTTCAGCGCCAGAATATTCGTAAAATGCTCATGGAGTGGGAAAAGACCGATGGCAGTCGCATAGAGAAAATATTCTCGTCCATGCAGAATATCGCACCCTCGCAAATGGCAGATCCAAATCTCTTTGATTTTGCGTCACTAACCATTGACCGCAGTGGTGAGCGCAAAGAATATGAGTTTGAGTCTACGTTAAAGATTGATGCCGGTGGTGTACCAGCGTCGACACCAATATCGGCCGATTTTATTGAATTGGTTCAGCTTAACTAGCGTTCTGAAATCCCAATAGACTGCATCTGGTCAGCGACTTATTCGCTGCTGCCGGATGCATACCCGAGCTTTTGCGCAAAGATCGATACCCCGCTTACCACTTCCCTGTATTTGCTGTTGCTCCATGCTGGCCTAATTACTGCAATAACAACTGTTATTAGTGAGTTGGCAGTGATAATCACTGTGATTTATGCTCTTTTTTATAATGGGTTGTCAAAAAAATGACATTTTATTGTTTTTACTCCTGCTTTTTCGGTTTCTGTCATTATATTGACGGTCGTGGGGCTTGGCGTTAGTGGTGCAAGAATATGAGACGGCAGAGATAGTCGAGGCTGGGGCATTATCGATACCTAGCTACATTTCCATGTTGGTTATGGCGCTGTGTTTTATCGCCGGCGTGCTATTGATGACGGAAGTGGCTTGGCAGTACTGGCGCTCTACCTACAGCGCAGGATTTGAGCCGGCTCAAAACGACCTACGCAGTCAGCGTGAGGCATATTTGACCCGCAAAGTGCTGAATTTGGCGACCTCAGTTATTGATGGTCGCGATATAAAAATAACGGTGCAAGTAGACAGTGGCGACAAAAATGGGCTTGGCGAAGGCGCGGAGGTGAAAGCCGTTCTGATTTTAGTAAATCGACCCGCGCACGTGCCGGATGTTGAAGAAGCGCTAGCGGCGGTCGTTACAGCTGGCTTGGCCTTGAATACTGGGCGGGGAGATCAGCTAAGTGTGCAGTTTCGCACGTTCTCGAAAACAAATAATGATGGTAATACCTTATGGGGACTCGTTCTTATTCAGCGACTATATCTGGCACTGGGCCTATTGCTGATCGGCGGTGGTGGCTTTGCGTGGGCATACCATCGTTACCAGCAATTGCGAGCAAAAGCTCGGCAGCTAGAGAGTGACTACCGTGATCAATTACGCCGCTTTCAGGCTATTGCTGAAGAAGAGCCCGCCCGTGTTGCTAGCGTCTTAAGTGATTGGTTGAATGGGGCTCGGAGCTAATGGCCACATCGATGAACTTAGCGGATGCGGAGCAGGCAGCGGCCTTAATTATGTCGCTTGATAAACCGCAGGCCGCCGCTGTTTTACGAGCGCTGCAGCCCGCCGATGTGCATCGCTTGGCGGCAGCGATGAGCGGTATGGACGCCCCGAGTAGTGCAGAATTTAATCGCGTGCTCGCGCGTTTTCATCGCGACGTAAACACCTTTTCTGGGGTGAAACCGGGCGCGGGTGACGCGGTGTTGAGTTTGCTGGAAGAGGCGCTAGGCGAAGAGCGTGCAAAGCTCCTGGGTGATCGCCTAGACCTGCATGGCCAGTCTCGACATATTAATAAGTTAAAGTGGCTCGAAGCTAAGACCATTATCGATATCATCAGACGCGAACATCCACAAATACAGGCCGTTGTTATTGCCTGTCTGGATGCGAAGCAGGGTAGTGAGGTGCTGCTTGCATTTGAGGAGTCGCGAAGATTAGATTTATTAGGCCGTCTGTCGGGATTGAAGAATCTGACCCCGGCCGCGCTTGAAGAACTGGATTACTTGCTTGAGCAGTATTTTAGCGAGGTCGGTCGACCAATGGGACGGGCGATGACAGGGGATTCCTTGGCGGCCGCCTTGCTCAATGAAATGGACGTCGGGGCGGAGAGCAGTTTGCTTAATGGCTTGCGCGCAAGTCAGCCAGAACACGCTGCCCGAGTTGAGGAGTTAATGTTCGGCTTTGGCCAAATTGTGAATATGGCAGAAGACGATATTGCTATTCTGGCGAAACAGCTAGCGCCAGAGATCCTAGCTCCCGCCTTGGCAGAAGCGGGAGCGCAGCTCCGGCGCCGATTTTTAAGTGTGCTAACAAATGAGAAGAAGCAGGCGATTTCCTTGTTGTCACGCCGTTTCACGCAAACAGAGTCAATGAGTGCGCAAGCGGAGATAGTCAGGGTTGCAAAACAAATGGCGGCGGTTGGCGAAGTTATTCTCGATGCCCGTAAAATAGATGTATTTTAGTACTCGGTTTTACTTGCCGATAACCTAGACTTAGCTATCATTGCCAAGCAAAAAATAGCAAGCTGCAATCAACGGCGTATTAGCCCTAAATAGATAACACGATTTATCCAGCTATTTAAACAAGGACGTTTTAAGCCCATGCCCGCATTAGATTTAGCCTTATTGGAAGAACTACGTGAGTTTATGGAAGACGATGTTTTCTCCTTGATTGACGAGTTTGAGATCGATACTCAAGAGCGGCTGGCGGCTATAGAGCAAGCCATTATAAACCGTGACGCCGGCACTCTCAGGGCTATGGCGCACACCATGAAGGGTGGGGCTGCATCGCTTGGCGCAGAAAATCTATCTCAGCATTTTCGCGGTTTGGAATATCGTGGTCGCGATGCAAGTTTTCAAGATATCCAGCAGGACTTTAGCAATGCCAAGCGCTGCTTTGCTGATTCAATGGTCTTGCTGCGTAAATGGTTGGCGGAAGATAAGTAGCGGCTGTCATTTTTTTGACACGCAGTCGAGTTTTTAAGTCATTGATTTAAATAATAAAATATTGGCGCAAGTCTTGCTGTAAGTCCTGTATTCCTTTTGTTTAGTAGCGGTGTGGGCGTAATGGTGAAGGATTTACTTTCCCAAGCAGAAATAGATGCCTTATTGGCGAATGTGCAGGCGCAAGCACCAAGCCCAGATCGCCAAAGTGCGGGTTCTGCAAGCCCACGTTCCTTTGATTTAGCCAGTCGGCGACGTTTAAAAAAGCGGCCCTTACCGGGCTTAGAACATATTAGTAAGCGGTTTGCGGAATACTTTCGAGATAGTGTCTCCGACGTCCTAGGTCAAAGTGTCGATGTTGCCGCGATTGATCTGCAGTTCCAGGCTTATGGCGAATACCTGCATTCACTGTATGTCCCTACATCCCTAAATTTAATGCGCTTACATCCGCTGAAAGGCGCTGCAATGATTGTCTTTGATGCGCGCTTGGTATTTCGATTAGTGGATATGTTCTTTGGTGGCAACGGTACTCAGGGCCATGCTGACGGTCGCGACTTTAGTCAGGTCGAGCGTCGTGTTATCGGTCGATTGGTCAAGCGCGCTCACACTGATTATGATCGAGCTTGGCGCTTGGCGAGTGCAATGCGCTGCGAGTCATTGGCTATGGAAGTGAATCCTGCGATGGCCTCTATCGCTGGTCACACCGATAATATTGTGGTGTGTCGTTTTCAGATTGAATTAGATAGTGGCGGTGGCGGTGAATTTCATATTGCCTTGCCAGTGGCGATGTTGGAGCCCGTAATGGAGTTGCTCAGCAAGACAGAATCGGCTGAGCATCCCGGTGATAATTCATTGTGGCAGAGCTCCCTGAGTCAGTCGCTGCTGGATACCAAGGTGGCAACACGTTGCACACTGGCGGAGCCGGTGATGAGTTTAGGGCAGGTTGCCGGCTTGCAAGTGGGTGATGTTATTCCGCTGACTAGCCGGGAGTCGTCGGTGCTAAAGGCCTCTGGCGTGCCAGTAGCAAGAGCGCATTTGGGCATTGTGAATGGGTGTTTGGCGCTTAAGATAGTGGAATAAAGCGGCTACTCTACAAGGCTAAGATTCACCAAAAATAGTTAGGGTGTAAAAAGCCGGCAGTTGTGCGACTTGAAATGTGACTAAGAGACTGGAATATGGACAAGCAAGACGAACTGCGACGTCAGCGTCAGGCCTTAAAAGAAGAAATGGAGGCAGCCGACAAGCTTGGGTTTCAAGGCGCCGATAGCGCAGGCTTAAAAGGGCCGACTCCGCTTGATGGCGTCGGTGCCAGACTTCGTGATCGGAGTACTAGCGGTCCAGATTTGACCATGGTGATGGATATTCCTGTTCGTCTTACCTTGGAGGTAGGCGGCAGCGATATGCCAATCCGGGATTTATTGCAGCTGCATCAGGGCGCTATCGTAGAGCTTGACCGGCAAGCTGGAGAGCCTTTAGATGTGTTGGTAAATGGCACCTTGATCGCGCGTGGGGAAGTGGTGGTGATCGAAGATAAGTTGGGGATTCGGCTGACTGAGGTGGTAAGTCAAGCTGAGCGCCTGCAGTCATTGCGATAATTGTTGGTCGGTCGTTTTGTGCGCCACGCTGGGCTTAGAGGGTGGCTACCCGGGAGATGAAGAATAATGAAACGTAGGCTGGTATTTTTAAGTCGCGATCACGACGGGCTTTGCGAAATTGTTGAAATGCTTAATCAACCGCATTTGAATGGCTGGCGCTGGTGGATTTTTACCGCTGCGGCTGCCGATGTTCAGCGCCTTGGGCTGCCGCTGGCCTCCCCGCTGATGCTGACCAATATGCTTGGCGGAGCGTGGCGGGGTGGTTTCTGGGGCTTTTGCTTGGGTGTATTATTGGCCGTGTTTGTCTTAACGCTTTTCACTGTTGATGAGGGCTTGGCGCGGACTATTATTATGTATTCGCTGCCCATTACCCTGCTGTCCTTTGGTGCCTGGGAGGGCGGTTTTCTCGGATTGATGCAGAACAACCCTAGCTTCGATGATTACCGTCCTTATGCCGCGAGTAATTTATTTGTCCTCCTCGTTGATGTTCATGCAGTGGATCAGCGCTTGCTAAAGAAAATTATGGCGATGTGTAATGCCGACCAGGTTGGCGAACACAGTCGCAGAATGTGGGGCTTTCCTTGGCGCGAGAATATGTTTAACAACGCTGAATTGCCAGCGAAGCTATCATGACTCGGGCAATTCAAGTGATCGCCGTAAGTGGCGGTAAAGGTGGCGTTGGTAAAAGTAATGTCGCTATCAATCTCAGTGTCGCGCTGGCAGAAAATGGTTCAAGGGTGGTGCTTTTGGATGCGGATTTTGGTCTGGCAAATGTCGATGTGCTGCTTGGGCTCAAAGCGTTAAATACCATAGAGCAAGTCTTAGATGGTCAGTGTTCGCTGCAGGATATTTTACTGACAGGCCCTGCGGGCATAAAAATTATTCCGGCGTCGTCGGGAACGCGACGCTTAAGTATGCTCAGCTCCCTAGAACACGCAGGTTTAATTCGCGCTTTTAGCGATATTGCCGGTCAATTGGATGTCTTGGTCATTGATACCGCTGCGGGCATCTCAGACTCTGTGGTCAATTTTCTGTCTGCTGCACACGAAGTCTTAATGGTGGTCTGCAACGAACCAAGTTCGATAACAGATGCTTACGCACTCATTAAATTGTTGAATCGCGATTTTGGTCGCAGTCGGTTCCGTATTGTGGCGAATATGGTTGCCGATGAGCAGGAGGGGCGCCAACTTTTTGAAAGTTTGAATCAGGTTTGTGGCCAATTTTTGGACGTCGGCTTGATCTACGCAGGTACGGTGCCGTTTGATTTGAAGCTTAGAGAGGCTGTACGCCAGCAAGAGCCAGTGATCTTGGCGGCGCCAAGTAGTCCCTCTGCCAGGGCATTGAGGGAGTTAGCAAAACAGGTGCAAACTTGGCCTTTGCCAGCCAAGGCGCAGGGGCATTTAGTATTTTTTGTTGAGCGCTTATTAGCGCTCAACACGGCGGCTGATGACCCGGTGGCTCAACATTAATGAGTGATGATCTTCGGGATTTAAGCCCAAACCCCTTTAGGGGTAATCATGAGGAAATAGACCCTGTTGTCTCGGAGTCGTATTCGCCGGCTGAGATGCGGATATTGGTGGTGGAAAGCTTTTCTTCAATGCGACGTATTATTTGTAATTTACTCACTGACTTGGGGTATCGTTATATTAGTGAAGCGGAAGATGGCTTGTCGGCGCTCCCCATGCTCCACAACCAACGCTTTGATTTAGTTATTACTGATTTGATTATGCCGAGGATGTCCGGTTTAGATCTGCTGCGGGCGATCAGGGCAGACAGTAACTTAACGCATATCCGGGTATTGATGATTACCGCTGACGCCCAGCGCGGACAAATTATCGCCGCGGCGCAGGCCGGGGTAGATGCGTATATGGTTAAACCCTTTACGGCGGCGATGCTGGAAAATAAAATTCTGGCTGTTATCGGCAACCCCAGATCAAAGTCCTAAACACGGCAGTCTGCTTGATATTACCCGTGTAGTCCCCTTGCTTTTCCAGAGTAAATCTAACTTAACGGTATATGACACGATACCGTGTAAGTGTGATGTAGCCGACATCCTTGGCGGCGGCGATCGGTGATAATGACGGGTAAGTGCCGCGTCAGTGATTGAGGCGGTGCCGCTAAATATAATAATTTACCATGATTGGTGGATGTGCTGTTTAGCTGTCTGACAATAACGTGGAGCTTAGTGTGAACGAACAAGAGCACGAAGGTATTTTGGCGATTTTCCTCGCGGAAGCAGAGGAGATTGTTCAGCGGTTGTCAGAGCAGCTTGCAGAATTGCGTTATGGCTACGATGGCCAGAGAATACTTGACGATATCCACAGAGGCTTCCATACCCTCTATGGCGGCGCAACGGTTTTAAAGATGACTGAGCTGGTGGAATGCGCCCAGTTAGCTGAGCGCGTTATGGAGCGTGTCCGCACCCGACGGATCTCAATGACGCCGAGTTTGGTGTCATTGCTAGTGGCTGCTATTGGGGCTTTAGAGCTGATGCTGGCGCGTCGCATTAATCATCAGACGCCAAGTGCCGTCGATGGCGAATTAAAATCGCGCTTACTGCGCGCGGCTGATCGCAACAATAGCCCGTCTGCGGCTAATAACCCAGTTGATAGCTACACTGACCCGCTGAGCGTTTTTTTTGACGGTCGCTTGCAGCCCAGAACTAGTCAACTCTCGGATTCGGCGCCCTCGGTTTTAAACTATGAAAGTGCGAGCTTTACCCCGCTTCAGGCAAGTAATCCAGATGATTTAACTGCCCCCCAGACCCGCTACGATTCTGGGGCCTTTCGAGCTTATCGCGGTAGTCAGTTCGAGACGATTGGTGCCGACCTGGCTGCACTGACTCCTCAGTCAGCACCTGCCGTAAGCCCGAGTCTTGCTTTGCAGGTGGCCGCGGATAGCAATATCAGTAATTTGGTGAGCGAGCTGAGTTGGGTGCGTCAGCGCTTAATGAAATTTCGCGCTAAGGGTTATTCTGCGGAATTAGACAAAGCGCTAAGTTATCTTGATTTGGTAACCCAAGATTTTGAAAGCTGGGAGCGCGATCGCGCTAGCGACAGTGATGGCAAGTCTCGTTGAGTCAATTGCTAATCGTGCGCAGGTGTTTGCCTGCAAATAGCTTGGGCTCTCGTTTTAGGCACTAAATTTCCATAGTTTCGTATATACTTGGCGGCGATTTTACGCATGTCGTCGACATGTCTGTGCGTGGATAAGCGGGAGTGGTTTTGGCAATTACAGGCCTGGAAGTTAAACAGTTATTCAGCGAGCGAGATGATCGGGTGCTGTTTTCAGATTTGTGCTTTCAGCTCAATGCGGGCCAGCTTTTACAAATTGCTGGCCCAAATGGCAGTGGTAAGACGAGTTTGCTCCGCATTTTGGCTGGCCTGTCGAGTCGCTACGAAGGCGATGTTTTATGGCAGGGTAAATCTTTGCAGCGACAGCGCCACGATTATTTGCAGCAGTTACTGTATATCGGCCACGGCGCTGGTATAAAAGCAGTGCTGAGTCCGCTTGAAAATTTGCGCTGGTCGTGTGCTTTACGCGGGCTTGCCGATAGCGATGCCCTCATTATGGCTGCGCTCGACAAAGTCGGTTTGGGTGGTTTTGAAGAGCAACCGTGTTTCTCCTTGTCAGCCGGTCAGCAGCGCAGGGCGAACTTGGCGCGCTTATTCTGTATTCCCGCTAGTCTCTGGATTCTGGATGAACCCTTTACCGCCATAGATCAGCGCGGCGTGGCCGAGATCGAGAAGTGGCTAAGCGATTTTGTAAGTGATGGCGGAGCGATATTATTAACTACCCATCACAGTCTTAACTTCTCCCAGGACTTTAAGGTCATCAATTTGGGAGCGGCCGCCAATGTCTAATCCTAGACTGATTAAATTGGTGTTTGCAGTACTGCTGCGTGATGTTGTTGCATCACTGCGGCGCGGTAGTGAATGGTCTAACCCCCTAGTGTTTTTTGTGATGGTGTGCGCCTTATTTCCCCTTGGGATTGGCCCACAGCCAGATCGTCTTGCCGAGCTGGCACCCGGCATTTTATGGGTTGTTGCGCTGCTAGCGTCGCTGCTCGCCATGGACAGTTTGTTTAAGGGCGACTTCGATGATGCGACCCTAGAGCAAATGTTACTTACCCATCAGCCGCTTTATCCACAAGTATTAGCTAAAACAGTGGCACATTGGCTAATGACCGGCTTGCCCTTGAGTCTTTTGTCACCGGTGTTGGGTATCCTCTTGCATTTGCCCCCGGCGGGGATGCTACCGCTAATGATGAGCTTGATTTTGGGCACCAGTGTGCTCAGTTTTATAGGCGCTATTGGCGCCGCATTAACGGTAGGGCTTCGCAAGGGCGGCTTGTTGTTGTCGCTCATCGTATTGCCACTTTACATCCCGGTACTTATTTTTGGCAGCAGCGCAGTCAAAGCGGCAGTTGAGGGCGGCCCCTATTTGCCGCAGCTTGCAATGTTAGGAGTGTTTTTTCTGGCGGCGCTAGCGTTATCGCCACTGGCGATTTGTGGTGCTTTGCGAATTAGTGTTGATCAGTAGTTTTAGCAAGCGGCAAAAATCAATATTGTTGTATTTAAGTATGTCAGGGCCTGTCTAAATCGCGGTCAGGCTAGGGTATAATGTCCCACTTTTGCGCTGAGCTATCAGTGTCTAAATAGCTTTTAAAAAGAGAATACTGCTTTGTCTATTAGCTCAACCTTCCATAAATGGGGCTCTCCACGCTGGTTTTATCAGTTTAGTGGTCGCCTTTTGCCCTGGCTGGCAACGCTGTCGTTGCTATTATTGCTTGGTGGTATTGTTTGGGGCTTGGCGTTTGTGCCACCCGATTATAAGCAAGGCAATAGCTTCCGGATTATTTATATTCATGTTCCCGCGTCGGCGGTGGCAATGGGTGCTTATATGACGATGGCGATTGCCGGCGCCATCCACTTGATCTGGCGCATGAAGTTGGCGGCCATGGTCATGAAAGCGATTGCACCTATCGGCGCCTCGCTGACCTTCCTTGCATTATTAACTGGCGCAGTCTGGGGAAAGCCAACATGGGGTACTTGGTGGGTGTGGGATGCGCGTATTACCTCAGTGCTGATTTTGTTCTTTTTATATTTAGGTATCATTGCTTTACATCAGGCATTTGAAAATCGCGACGCGGCCGCTAAAGCCTGTGCGGTACTTGCTATTGTCGGCGCGGTGAACATTCCTATCATTTACTGGTCTGTTGAGTGGTGGTACAGCTTGCATCAGCCTGCCAGTATTAGCTTTACCGGTCAGTCGACGATACACCCCACCATGTTGCGACCCCTGATGGCGACCTTGAGTGGCATGTATTTGTTTTTTGGCTGGGTGTTGCTGTTGTTTACCCGTGCTGAGATTTTGAATCGCGAAAAGAATACTCGCTGGGTGCAAAACCTTATCTGCGGAGAGTCTCGCTAAATGTATTTTGATAGTTTTGGCGATCTGCTCACAATGAGCGGCCACGGCAGCTATGTGTGGTTTTGCTACGGCGCAAGTTTGTTCGTGCTCAGCGCCTTGCTTTGGGTGGCGCGCCGCCGCCGTCGCCAAGCTGAGCAGCATATTCGCGCTATTGTGCGACGTAAAAAAGCGTCGTTAACCAGCACAAATTAAATTCCCGCTACTTATTGTCAGCGGCTTCGATGTAGTGAAGAGACGGTTATGGCTATGCATCCTCAGCGCAAACAGCGCCTTTTGATTATCATATTTATTTTGATTGTGGCCAGTCTTGCGGCTGGCTTACTGGGTTATGCCTTAAAGGAAAATATAAATCTATTTTATCCCCCAGCTGATATTGCGGCTGGCAAAGCACCAGTGGGTAAGGCAATTCGCGCCGGCGGCATGGTTCAGGAAGGCAGTGTAGTGCGCGCCAGCGATAGTTTGAAAATGCGCTTTGTTGTCACTGATTACAGCGCTGTTGTCACGGTCGAGTACGAAGGAATTCTGCCAGATTTGTTTGCCGAAGGTGAGGGCGTAGTGGCGTCTGGTAAATTAGGGGAAGACGGTGTTTTTTATGCGAGCGAAGTACTGGCAAAGCATGATGAAAACTATATGCCGCCAGAAGTCAGTGACGCTTTAGAAAAATCTGCGGCCAGTCGTGCTGAAAAACAAGAGAAGGGGTAATCTGTGATTGTTGAAATCGGCCACGTTGCCTTAATACTCGGTTTTTGTTTTGCGCTTGCATTGGCTGTTCTGCCGCTTTGGGGAGTTTACAGCGGTGACCAGCTGGCGATGCGCTCCGGCCGTTATTTAAGTTTTGCGCAGTGCCTATTTACAAGTATTGCGATTGGCTGTTTGTTCTATGCTTTTTTAACTGATGATTTTTCTGTTGATATTGTCGCTGCGCAATCGAATACCCTGTTGCCGGCGGCCTATAAGTTCAGCGCCCTCTGGGGCGGCCACGAAGGTTCATTAGTATTGTGGCTGCAGATCCTAGCTTTGTGGACGGTAGCCGTCGCGATTTTTTCACGGCAATTGCCCCAAGATATACTTGCGCGGGTGCTCTCGGTAATGGGCATGATTGCGGTTGGGTTCTTTAGTTTTTCACTGTTCACGTCTAATCCTTTTGCCCGCCATTTGCTAAATACTCCCGCCGATGGTCAAGACTTAAATCCTCTTCTGCAAGATCCTGGAATGGTGATTCACCCGCCGATGCTATATGTCGGCTACGTTGGTTTTTCAGTGGCTTTTGCCTTCGCTATTGCAGCACTGATGAGTGGCCGAATGGATGCTAGCTGGGCGCGCTGGTCGCGGCCGTGGACAAACATTGCCTGGGCATTTCTCACCGTTGGTATCGCCTTGGGAAGTTGGTGGGCCTATTACGAATTGGGCTGGGGCGGCTGGTGGTTTTGGGACCCCGTAGAAAACGCCTCTTTCATGCCGTGGTTGGTGGGTACCGCGCTAATACATTCCTTGGCAGTGACCGAAAAGCGCGGTGTCTTTAAGAGCTGGACTTTGTTGCTAGCAATATTTGCATTCTCGCTGAGCTTGCTGGGTACGTTTTTGGTCCGCTCAGGTGTGCTTACCTCAGTGCATGCTTTCGCTGCTGACCCCACTCGCGGTATGTTCATACTTGCCTTTTTGGTGATTGTCGTCGGCGGCTCGCTCACCCTATACGCCTTTCGAGCGCCAGCGAACGAAAACGCCCCCACATTTACTTGGCTGTCCCGAGAAGCCTTATTACTCGTCAACAATATCTTGTTTCTGGTCGCCGCAATGACGGTGTTACTCGGTACTTTATTCCCGCTGATTATGGACTTTGCGGGCTTGGGTAAGTACTCGGTGGGGCCACCGTATTTTAATGCCATTTTTGTACCCTTAATGTGCTTAACGGCTCTGGTGGTCGGCATCGGTCCCTCGTCACAATGGAAGCGCAGCAAACCGTCGTCGTGGCTAAAGCCAATGATCATTGCGTTTGTGAGTAGTGCTATTTTAGGCTTGATATTGCCGCGCTGGTTTGGTGGCAGTGTGCATATTGGCGCGACGATTGGTGTGTTACTGGCGGCCTGGATAATGCTTAGCAGTCTAGTGAATCTGCGCAGTAAAGTCCGCAATGCGCCGACCCTCGCGAAGGGGTTAAGTCGACTGACGCCCTCATATTACGGAATGCTGATTGCGCATCTGGGTTTTGCCTCCTGTGTGCTTGGCGTCGGAATGGTGACCAGTTTTAACAATGAACAAGATATTCGCATGATGGTCGGAGAGCGCACTGAAACGGCATTTTCGTACGAGGTGAGCTTTGATTCTGTGCAAGCCATTCAGGGCCCCAATTACCAAGGCCAGCGAGGTGGGTTTACGCTTTGGCAGGATGGCAACTTCATTGCTGAAATGCACCCAGAGAAACGGCGTTATCACGCCCGCAGCGGTCAGGTAATGACTGAGGCAGCAATCGATGCCGGATTGACGCGAGATGTGTTTATCGCCCTGGGTGAGCCTGTTGGCAAAGACGCGTGGGCGGTGCGTATACATGTGAAACCGTTTATTCGCTGGATCTGGTTGGGGTCTATATTAATGGCTATCGGCGCCTTGTTGGCGATCTGTGACAAGCGTTATCGTCCAGCTCAAAAAGTAGTGCTCGATGAAAAGGGAGAAAACAATGCAACGACTTAAATTGTTTTTGCCCTTACTGATTTTTGCTCTTTTAGCCGCAGTGTTTTTTGGTGTTGAGCGTCGTGTACTCAGCGGCGATTATGCGCCGACAGACTTGCCATCGGCTTTGGTAGATAAACCGCTTCCCGAGTTTTCCGAACCGGCCTTAGACGATGGTCGCCTCATCGATAAAGCGCAGATCGTCGGCGAGTTGTTCTTGCTGAACGTCTGGGCAACGTGGTGCCCTACTTGTCATTTTGAACACCCATTCCTAATGAAGCTTGCCGAGCAGGGCGTGAAAATTGTCAGTATCGATTACAAGGATGACGCAGAGGCTGCCAAACGCTGGTTAGTTCAGAAAGGTGACCCCTATACTGTGACTTTATTTGATGAGGACGGCTCTTTGGGTTTGGATCTTGGTGTCACCGGTGCGCCAGAAACCTATTTGGTTGATGCGTCTGGAACTGTTCGGTTTCGCTACCAGGGCGCTTTAGAGCAAAGGGTGTGGGATAAGGAGTTCGCGCCACGGATTGCTGAATTGAACGGGCAGGGACCGACACAATGAAAGCCATCATTTTAAGCTGCGTTTTAATGGTATTGAGCCTATCCGCTGCGGCGGTTATAGAGACCTATCAGTTCGATACACCCCTGCAGGAAAAACGCTACCACGCGTTTACCCAAGAGTTGCGTTGCCCCAAATGCCAGAATCAGAATTTATCTGGTTCCGACTCGGCCATCTCGGTGGATTTACGTCGGCAGATTCATCGCATGATTATGGACGATAAATCTGACATAGAGATCACTCAATACATGGTCGACCGCTATGGTGACTTTATTTTGTATCGTCCTCGCTTTAGCGGTCAAACCGCGGTGCTCTGGTTCGCGCCCCTAGGCTTGTTAATATTGGGTTGCTTGGTGTGGTGGCGGATGGCGTCTGGCCGCAAACGTCGGCAAGTCCCTAGCGATGTCTCGCTGTCGACGGTTGAACAGGAGCGCTTGCAAGAACTGCTGAGCGACGATGCGGATGGAAAGCATTCGGGGGACCGACCATGATTAGCCTCTACCTTGGTATTGCCAGTTTATTTTTGCTGGCAGGCATATTAGTTTTACTGTCTTTACGAAGCCGGCAAACAAGCCAAACAGATCAACAACTTCATCGCAGCGCCCAGCGTGATTTCTATCGCCAACGTCAGCGTGAGCTGGCCGCTGATTTAGCATCCGGGCTTATTGATTCAGGGCAGTTGGCAGAACTAGAGCGTGAGCTAGATCGCCAGTTGGTCGCCGAATCTACGAGTGGTGGATATGCTCCGGTGCAGCGCTCTAGACGCGGCTATATTTTGGCCGTACTGGTGTTGATACCGGCTACTGCGTTGATTATTTACGATCGCCTTGGCTATCGACAAGATATAGCCCTGCAACAACTACAGGCAGAGATCGTTAGCGAGGGTGCTGACGACCTGCGCTGGGAGCGTTATCAAGAGCTAGTAGATGCTATTTTAGCGCGGCGGCCAGACAGCGCCGAACATTTAATGATGATGGCGTCGCTATTTCGTCAGCAAGGTGATTTTGCCGGTGCGCTGCCTTATTACCAGCGACTAGCGGCGCTGTATCCGGAAGATCCCAATGTGTTAGCGCAATTAGGGCAGGCCCGGTATTTGGTCGGGGGGCGAAAAGTCGATGGCGAAACCCGCAGCTTGCTTGATAGGGCCTTGGCGATTAACCCCATGCAAGGGACGGCGCTCGGAGTGTTGGGCATTGATGCCTTTGCAAGCGGTCGTTATCTGGATGCCTTGTCGCACTGGCAAAAGCTGCTCACTCAATTACCGCCAGATTCTTCTGAGATTGACTTAATTAGTGGCGGAATAGCAGAAGCTAAGCGTCTCGCAGAAGAAGCGGGAAATTTACAGTCACTGGAGCTGAGCGTCAGCGTGGCGTCGGAGTTAGGCGTTGTCCCGCAAGGTATATTGTTTGTGGTTGCCAAAAGTAGCGATGGCAATCCTATGCCGGTGGCGGCGTTGCGCGTACCTTTGTTGACCGGACAGCAATGGCCTATTAGTCTGCAGCTCACCGATGCTGATGTGATTCGACAGGGAATGAGTTTGGAAGATTTTTCTGAGCTGGTATTGTCTGCGCATATAAGCCTTGCCGGGACAGCTATTCGTCGCGACGGGGATTGGGTCGCTAAGCCTGTAAAAATAGAGCCGGCGAAGCTCAGCGATCCATTGAGTTTGTTGATTGCTGAGGTGCAGGGGAGCTAGCCAGAAACGGTTTTGCTGCTCATAAAGTCACAAATACTGCTGTCAGTCCTCGCAGCTATCGCTATAATCGCGCTTTGCGCAAATTTATCCTGTTGTTGCCTCGAGAATATAATAAAACTCAGCGTGGCAGCATCATAGAGTGTTGGTTATTGGTTTATGCGTCTTAAAAGTATCAAATTAGCGGGTTTTAAATCCTTTGTAGACCCGACTACGGCCCATTTTCCGACGAATCTGTCGGCGGTAGTTGGGCCCAATGGCTGTGGTAAATCAAATATTATCGATGCTGTGCGTTGGGTGATGGGGGAAAGCTCGGCCAAAAATCTACGTGGCGAGTCGATGACAGATGTTATTTTTAACGGGTCGGTCAATCGCAAACCAGTGGGGCAGGCGAGTATTGAATTGGTGTTCGATAACAGCGATAAAAAGTTGGGTGGCGAATACGCCGCCTACGACGAAATTGCCATTCGACGCAAAGTGACACGGGAAGCTGTTTCTGAGTACTACCTAAATGGCACCAAGTGTCGGCGTCGCGATATTACCGATATTTTTCTGGGTACGGGCCTGGGGCCGCGCAGTTACGCCATTATTGAACAGGGTATGATTTCTAGGCTGATTGAATCTAAGCCTGAGGAGTTACGGGTATTTCTTGAAGAAGCCGCCGGTATTTCAAAATATAAAGAGCGTCGTCGAGAAACCGAAAATCGGATGCGTCGAACGCAAGAAAACTTAGAGCGACTGACAGACCTTCGCGATGAATTAGGGCGCCAGTTACAGCACTTACAGCGTCAGGCGGCTGCGGCAGAAAAGTACACCGAGTATAAAAAAGAAGAGCGTTTATTAAAGGCGCAATTGCAGGTTTTGCAATGGAAGGCCTTGGATGATCAGGCTGGTTTAAAAGAACAAGATATCAATCGTCTTGAGCTTGAGCGTGAAGCGATTGTCACTGAGCAGGTGGGTTTAAATACTGGCATAGAGCAGGCCAGAGATCAGCATAGTCAACTCAATGATACGTTTAACGAAGTGCAGGGCCGCTTCTACAGTATCGGCGCTGAAATAGCGCGTGCTGAGCAGGGTATCCAGCATCAGCAGCAGCGCCGTCAGCAATTAGATGCAGATCTGCAACAGCTAAGCGTGAATGTACAAGAAACCACCCGTCATCTCGAGGACGATCGTGAAAAGATCGCCCTGTGGCAAGAAGAAATCGCCGAGATCGAGCCAGAACTGGAAATTACCGAAGCCTCCGAAGAGAACGCTGCAGAGGCCTTGGCTGGCGCAGAAGATGCCATGCAGTCTTGGCAGCATCGCTGGGATGAGTTCAACCAATTGGCCGCGGGCCCCCGTCAGCGCGCCGAAGTAGAGCAGTCTCGTATTCAGCACTTGGAAATGAGTTTGCAGCGTCTCCAAGAACGCATTGAAAAGCTCGATCTAGAACGTCGCGGTTTGAACGTCGAAGATACTGACGACGACATTGAAATACTGCAGCAAGAAGTTGCCGAGCTTGAATTAGAGTCGTCATCCGCGCAAGAGCGTCACGAGCAGATTATTCCGCAGATTAGCGAATGCCGTGAGCGTATTACGCAGGCCAGTGATGAACTGGATGCCTGCCGAAGTGAATTGCAGCGCATGCGCGGCCGCATGGCGTCATTGGAAGCCCTGCAACAAGCAGCGCTGGGTCAGGGCGATAAAACCACAGGTAAATGGCTTGAAGATCAAGGCTTGGCGAGCGCACCACGCTTAGCTGAGCAATTACAAGTTGCCGAGGGTTGGCAGCAAGCGGTCGAAACCGTGCTGGGTGATCAACTGCAAGCGCTATGTGTTGAATCGCTGGAAGGTGTTGGCAGTATTCTAGATAGTTTAAAAGAAGGCAGTGTGTGTTTTGTTGAGGGTGCGGCAAAATCGACATCTTCGGCTGCGTCGCTCGCGGATAAAGTGAGTGGCAACGCGGCTTTGTTGGGCATCCTTGGTAGTGTTCGTGTTGCAGACGATTTAATAGCCGCATTGGCTATGCGTTCAAGTTTGGCCGCCAACGAATCTGTTATCACACCCGAAGGCTTGTGGCTTGGTGCAACCTGGCTGCGAGTAAGTCGCGGCAATACCGAGCAAGGCGGCGTATTGCAGCGCCAGCAGGATTTGCAGGAGTTACGCGAGGCAATAGCGTCCGCTGATATTCGTATACAAACCATTGTTGAAGGTCTAGATACCGACAAGACTTTGCTTCAGACCCAAGAGCAATGTAGAGAAGACCTTAATCGCGAAGTGCAGCAATTTAATCGTCAGTACAGCGAACTTAAGGCCAAGCTCAGTGCTCAGCAGGCACGTGTCGAACAGGTCTTGGCCCGTCGTCAGCAATTAGATGGCGATGGCAAAGATTTGCGAAGTCAATTTCAGCTCGAGCAGGAATCCGTCGCCGAGGCGCGAATGATCTTGCAGGAAGCGATTGAATCTATGGAGCAGGACTCGGGCAAGCGCGAAGCCCTGCTCAGTGAGCGCGATAATAACCGCGCCATACTTGATGCTGCTCGGCAAACGGCGCGACAAAGTAAGGACCATGCCCACCAGTTGGCCATGCGTCACCAATCTTTGCGAACTCAGCGCGACTCGGTCTTGCAAAACATCGGTCGAACCGAAGAGCAGTTGGCGCAATTTCAGGAGCGTCGCGAGCAATTAGCGGCAAGCTTAGATGAAAACGACGCGCCGATTGATGACTTAAAAATTGAGTTAGAGGCCCGTCTTGAGCAACGCCTAGCGGTTGAAGAAGAGCTGGCGGAGTCTCGTCGCGCTCTCGAAGTGGTCGATCATCAGCTTCGTGAAAATGAGCAGAAGCGTCATGGCATTGAGTCGCGGCTGCAGACCGTGCGCAATAATTTAGAGCAGGCTAGGGTTGAGAATCAGGGCCTACATGTCCGGCGCAAAGGTTTGCAGGATCAGCTTCAAGAAGCGCAATTCGATTTGCAGTCGGTATTAGACACGCTGCCAGAAAATGCCAACGAGGCTGAGTGGTTGGCGTCTCTAGAGCAGGCTGGTAGACGTATTTTGCGACTAGGCCCCATTAACCTCGCGGCGATAGAAGAATATAAGCAGCAATCTGAGCGCAAAAATTACTTAGATGCGCAAAACAACGATTTGGTTGAGGCGCTGGAGACCCTAGAGGGCGCCATTCGCCGTATCGATAAAGAGACTCGCAACCGCTTCAAAGAAACCTTCGACAAGGTGAATGGTGGTTTGCAGGATTTATTTCCGAAAGTGTTTGGTGGCGGCAGTGCATCGTTAGAAATGACGGGCGATGATTTATTGAACACCGGTATTTCAATAATGGCGCGGCCACCGGGCAAACGAAATAGTACAATTCATTTACTGTCGGGTGGAGAAAAAGCGCTGTGTGCCATTGCGCTGGTATTTTCGATATTTCGTCTCAACCCTGCGCCATTTTGTATGCTTGATGAAGTTGACGCGCCCTTGGATGATGCCAATGTTGGTCGCTATGCTCGTTTGGTCAAAGAGATGTCGTCTGAGGTGCAGTTCATTTATATCAGTCACAATAAGATTGCCATGGAAATGGCGCATCAGCTTATGGGTGTGACTATGCATGAGCCGGGTGTTTCCCGCTTGGTATCGGTAGATCTGGAAAAAGCAGCGGAAATGGCGGCGATGTAAAGCGACGCAATATAGCTAAAATCTGGATATTTACTAAATCGCGTGGAACAATAGCGATAGAATTTTATCCAACGCCAAAGCAAATTTTTTGAAGATATGGCCACTACGGTCAATTAAGGGCTAGGTAATGGATCTCAATGTCAGAGATTGGTTGATTATTATTGGGACTCTGCTGGCGACGGCGGTGCTTCTTGACGGTGTCCGGCGTATGCGCAAAGACCGTCGCGATACCGTTCGATTAAGTTCAAAAATTCGTCAAGATGACGATGAACTATCCAATCCCGAGTTGCCATCGAGCGCAAGAGTGGTGGCTGTAAGAGAGACCCCTAGCCTTCATATGAAGCGGGTTCCAGCTGCGGTGCCTAAGGCGCGTCAGGAGCCTGAGTTCAAGACGCAAGATGATATTGAACAGGTTGATGATCTTGGTGATGATAGCGTTAAGCTAGAAATTGAGGCTGAGCCGGAAGACGATATTTTGTTTACTGACCCCGCCGATGAATATCGTTCAAAGACAGATGATGACGATGATGAAGACGAAGTGGTTGCAGGTTGGTCGTCCTCTGAAGCTGATGATGACGAAGAGCTGCCAATGCGTGCAGATTCAGACGATACCCCTAAGCATGTGACTCCGGCGACCGCGGATAAAGCCGGTTTCAGCAAAGAAGATACGGTTCCTTCAGAGCATCACGAGCTGCTGGTTATCAATGCCATGGCGCCGGAAGGTAAGCCATTTAAGGGCAATGATCTGCTCCAAATTTTGATGGCCTGTGATGTCCGTTATGGAAAGATGAGTATTTTTCATCGTTATGAGAATTCCGACGGCACCGGCCAAATTCAGTTTAGTGTGGCTAATTTAGTAGAGCCAGGAAATTTCAACTTAGATGAAATTGATGAATTCAGTACACCTGGTGTCGTGTTCTTTATGCATTTGCCTGGGCCGAGAGAGAGTATCAAGGCTTACGAGGCAATGGTTGAAACGGCGCGCTGCCTAGTTAAAAATCTTGAGGGCGAGCTGCGCGATCAGACTCATAGTGTGGCAACTAAGCAAACCCTTGAGCACTATAAACAACGCATCCGAGATTTCGAACGTCGTCAGCTAACCCTGATGTGATTGAGCGGTGCACGATAATAACGGCGTTTTGAATGTCTGACAGTCCCCTGCGTGAGCGCCTAATGGCGCTTCGCGATCAGCTCCACCACCATAGCTACCAATATTATGTGCTCGATGCGCCGTTAATTCCGGATGCTGAATACGATCGTCTGTTTAATGAGCTGCTGGCAATTGAAACGACTCATCCCGACTGGTTAGCCCCAGATTCACCTTCACAGCGGGTGGGAGCAGCGCCGCTACCTTCCTTCAGCCAAGTGCGCCACGAAACCCCAATGTTGTCACTTGATAACGTCTTTTCTGAGCAGGAATTACTGGATTTTGATCGCCGGGTGAAATCCCGGTTAGACGACGGCTTCACATTGAACTATGCCTGCGAGCCAAAATTAGATGGTATTGCGGTGAGCTTGCTCTATGTGGACGGTGTGCTCGTTCGGGGCGCAACCCGAGGCGACGGTCAGATTGGCGAAGATATCACTCAGAATGTGAAAACCATAAGCTCGATTCCTTTGCGCTTGCGCGGCAGTGACTGGCCCGATGATCTGGAAGTTCGTGGCGAAATATATATGCCCCGAGCAGGGTTCGAGCGTATCAATGCGGTGGCGCGGGAGAGCGACGCTAAGGTGTTCGTCAATCCGCGCAATGCGGCGGCGGGCAGTTTGCGCCAGCTAGATAGCCGTATTACTGCCAAGCGTCCCTTGGAGATGAGCTGCTACGGTATTGCTCAGCAAGATGGCGACGCGCTGTTTACTAGCCATAGCGAAGGTTTACAGCGCTTGCGCGAGTGGGGTTTTTTGGTGAGCCCCGAGCTGCAGGTGGTCGATTCTATTGAGGGCTGTGTTAGCTATTATCATGCTCTGTTACAGCGACGTGATAGCTTGGCCTACGATATTGATGGCATAGTGTTTAAAGTGGATTCGCTTGCCTTGCAGGCGCAGTTGGGCTTTGTTTCGCGGGCGCCACGCTGGGCTATTGCCCACAAATTTCCCGCCCAAGAAGAAATTACCGTGCTTAGGGATGTGGAGTTTCAGGTTGGTCGCACCGGAGCGGTAACGCCGGTGGCCAAGCTTGAGCCAGTGTTCGTGGGCGGAGTCACGGTTAGCAACGCCTCGCTTCATAATTTCGACGAGATTGAACGTCTGGGTGTGATGATCGGAGACGCCGTTGTGGTGCGACGCGCCGGTGACGTTATTCCCAAAGTTGTTCAGGTGGTGTTGGAGCGTCGGCCCGATACCGCCTCCGCCATTATTGCGCCAAAGTATTGCCCCGTGTGCGATAGTCCATTGGAGCGCGCCCCAGGCGAGGCGGTCTTACGCTGCAGTGGCGGCTTGGTTTGTGGGGCTCAGCGCAAAGAAGCGATCAAACATTTTGCCAGTCGCAAGGCCATGGATATCGATGGCCTTGGCGATAAACTGGTCGAACAGTTTGTCGATGCGGGATTAATAGAAACCGTTGCCGATTTGTATCTGCTGACAGTTGAAAAAATTGCGAACTTGGAGCGTATGGGGCAGAAATCTGCGGACAACTTAATCGCCGCTCTGGAGAAATCTCGTGCCACCACATTGCAGCGCTTTCTTTACTCGCTGGGTATTCGCGAAGTCGGTGAGGCAACCGCGCTGAATTTGGCACGTCATTTTGGCGGCTTACCAGAGTTGATGGCGGCGCCGGAAGAACAGCTGATCGAAGTTGAAGACGTGGGTCCCATTGTGGCGAGCCATATACATGCATTTTTCGCCAGCGAGTTTAATCGGGTGGTGGTCCGCCAGTTAAGTGAGCGCGGTGTACACTGGCCGAGCGCCCAGAAGCTGGACGGCGAACAGCCACTGGCTGGCCAAACATGGGTGCTGACCGGTAATCTAGAGACGATGACCCGCAGTGATGCCAAGGAGAAATTACAGGCGCTTGGGGCAAAAGTTGCCAGTAGCGTGTCGGCGAAGACAGATTGCGTTGCCGCTGGCACGAGTGCCGGCTCTAAATTAGCGAAAGCGGAGGCATTGGGTGTGAAGGTGATTGACGAGCAGGGCTTACTTGCGGTGTTCGCCAGCACGGGCAGCTCGATATGAGACTTCTTTGCTTAGCCTTACTACTATTGTCAGTGACGGCTTGTACCACGTCGCCGCCGCGCAACCCGGGTGATGTGTGCGCGATTTTCCGTGAGAAAAGTGGTTGGTACGGCGACGCAAAAGATGCGTCCAAAAAATGGAACTCTCCTATTCCGATAATGATGGCAATTATGCATCAGGAGTCGCGTTTTGTCGCTAATGCTAAGCCACCAAAGAAATATTGGTTAGGCTTTATTCCCGCAGGAAGGATGTCAGATGCCTATGGCTACCCACAGGCTAAAGACGGCACTTGGGACTGGTATATTGATAAGTCTGGGAATTGGGGCGCGGACCGAGATGATTTTGCCGACGCCATAGATTTTATCGCTTGGTATAACAATACCAGTGGCAAAATAAACGGCATTAGTAATACCGACACTTATAGTCTGTATATGGCTTACCACGAAGGTCATGGTGGTTTTAAAAAACGCTCATTTGATAATAAGCCCTGGTTGAAAAGGGTTGCCGCTAAGGTGTCAGCGCGGGCGGCAACCTACGGCAGTCAGCTTAACCGCTGTGAGAAAGACCTCAGCAGCGGCGGTTGGTTCTTCGGTATTTTTTAACTACCACTCGCCGGTATTAGCCATAGACAGCCACGGTTCTTGCGGTGACAACGCTTCGCCGCGCTGTAGCAGTTCAATAGAGATCAGGTCTGGTGAACGCACAAAGGCCATGTGGCCGTCACGCGGAGGTCGACTAATTGTGACTCCGCCGTCCATTAGTTTTTGGCAGCTGGCATAAATGTCGTCAACCGCAAACGCGAGGTGGCCAAAATTACGGCCACCGGAATACTCTTCGGCATCCCAGTTATAAGTTAATTCTATGGTCGGGGTTTGCTTGCTTGTTGCCATGTCGTAGTCGTCTGGCGCGGCGAGAAAAATAAGACTGAAGCGACCTTTTTCGCTGTCATAGCGGCGCACTTCTTTTAGTCCTAATAAATCGCAATAAAATCGCATTGATGCATCTAAGTCTTTTACTCGAATCATAGTGTGAAGATATTTCATGCGGCTACCTTGTGTCGTAATCGATAAATGTCTAACGTCTGCTGTAAATGAAGTCAGCGCGGTGGTTTTATTAGCTCAGCGTGCTGCTGAAAATCGTGAGAGAGTAATGTGGCTGAGATAGAGAAAAAGCATTTGCTGATTGTATACCACAGTCAGTCAGGCCGAAATGAAAGTCTAGCCTATGCGGCGAGTCGAGCCGCCGGTGACGCAGAGCCTAGTGTTGAGGTGCGATTGTTGCGGGCCGCAGAGGCGGGTACCCGAGATCTAGTCTGGTGTGATGGGGTTTTACTGTTTTTCCCAGAGAACTTTGGGGCGATTGCCGGTGGCATGAAAGATTTTCTTGACCGCACGTTTTATGCCGTTATCGACAGAGAAATCCACCGACCCTATGGCGTCTTTATCTGCACTGGTAACGATGGTGGCAGCGCGTTACAGCAGTTTGAACGCATCGCTAGAGGCTATTCATGGCGCTGTGTTACGGAGGCTATTATTACTGCGGGGCGGCCCGATGCCGAGATATTTACTAAAGCTGAGGAGTTGGGTGCGGCTTTCGCTGCCGGCTTAGATATCGGTGTTTTTTAAGATTTACCACCCTGCACAAAATCAGTAGTTATTCGGTTTTTTCATTGATCTGAGTAGCCGCACTATTCGTAATCTAAGGAGCACATTTAATGTGCGAATATAAGGGTATGTCACAGTTTACTTCTGTGAAATACCGACTAGACTTACGATCAACCCTTATTGTCTGGCACTGATGTGGTGCAAAGTTCATGGGTTAATAATTAAAATAAATCTTTGTGGGAGAGTCTTAGATGACAAAACAGCGCATAGTAAATCGTCGTGTCGCACCGTTGGTGTTGGCAGTTGGCTTGTGTGCAAATCCGGCTTTATATGCTGCGCCGGCGTTAGAAGAAGTGCTGGTAACGGCAACCCTTAGAACTGAAAGTCTCCAAGATGTACCGGTCTCTGTAAATGCGATGGCCGGCGAAAAGATGCAGGAGGCGGGTATTGATAAGATTGAAGACCTTCAAGCTTATGTACCAAATTTATCGATGTCAGAAACCGGTATAGGTACCAATATTTACATTCGTGGTATTGGCTCTGGTATCAACCCCGGTTTTGAGCAGTCAGTCGGTATGTATTTCGACGGTATTTCATATGGCCGTGGGCAATTGACCCGCGCGCCGTTTTTAGATCTTGCAAGGGTTGAGGTGTTGCGCGGCCCGCAAAATATCCTTTATGGCAAAAACAGTATCGCAGGTGCTTTAAGCTTGATTTCTGCTCGTCCCGGTCAGGAGCAAGAGGGCATGATTTCCGGCTTGTATGAACCCGATCACGACGAAAAGATCGTTGATTTTATGGTGTCTGGCCCAATTACCGATACCCTAGGCGGCCGTTTAGCAATTCGTAAGCGTGAGTTTGGCGGTTATATTGAAAACCTAACCTTGAATCGTGATGAGCCGCAGCGCGATGAGGGTACAATTCGGGCTATTCTAGATTGGGATGCAACGCCCGACCTCACTGCCATGCTTAAGGTCGAAATCGGCAAGTTTAATGTGCTGGGCCGCCAGGTTGAGATTGTCAATGATCAGCGTTCGACAACCATCCCTGGCGGTCCGACTTATTCTCAAGCTTTGGTTGGTAATTTTGGCGCAGGCCCCTCGGTATTAAATACCACCCAAGATTACAAGCGTTCATCCAACGGTGACTTCAGTAATAACCGCACTAAGAATCTGACCCTCAATGTAGATTATGCCTTGGGAGAGGGAACCTTAACGTTTATCACCGGGTTCCTGAATTACGAGTTTCAGGAACTTTGTGATTGTGATTTTACTGGTGCGCCAGTATTTAGCGTGCCTTTTGAGGAAGAATACGATCAATACAGCCAGGAAATTCGCTGGGTGTCTGCTGCCGGTAACACCTTTGAACATATCGGTGGCGCCTACTATCAACGCAGTGAGTTAACGTTCTTTGATAAGATTGTGATTGATAGTCCGATTCTTCCCGGTGCTGTTGCTAGCAGGCTAGGGGCGGCTGCAGGGGCGAGTCTTTCTAATACGACAACACCACGTAATTTCACCACAGATGCCGACTTATGGTCAGTATTCTGGCAAACCACTTGGAATGCCTCTGACCGTTTAAGAGCCACTTTGGGTCTGCGATATTCGTATGAAGAGAAGGAAGGCACCAGAGACCTATCGGTTGCTGACCTTAACGGCGTGACTAAGGCACCAGATGGTACTGTTCCTAGTGGCATAGACTTTATTCTTGCCGCGGTTTTCAAAGTTGAGCGGCATGATTTAGAGGGCAAGCAAAGCGGAGGTAATTTAGCGCCATCAATAAATATCCAATTTGACGTTAATGATGATGTAATGGCCTATGCGACAGCGAGTATTGGCTATAAGTCAGGTGGCTTCGATGCTCGTTCTAATGCTTCGCCGGGCGGTACAATTGATGGTTCATTTGAATATGATGAAGAGCAAGCGACTAGTTTCGAAGTTGGTGCGAAGACCAGCTTCCTTGACGGTCGCGGTGAGTTAAATGTCGCTGCGTTCTTTACCAAATACGACGATCTGCAAGTCAGTATTTTTGATGGCACACTGGGCTTTAACGTGGGTAATGCTGGTGCAGCAGAGACTATGGGTATCGAGTTGGACGGCCGTTTTGCATTGACGGATAATTTGTTAATGACAGCGGCCTTGGCCTTCCTTGATTTTGAATTCACAGACTTTGAGCAAGGGCAGTGCTATCAGGGGCAAACGCCGGATCAAATTACACCAACTGCGAACTATTGTGACTACAAAGGCAAGACCAATCAGTATGTTGCAGATTACTCTGGTAACGTAGGCTTTGTGTATACGAGATCTTTTGGTGAGGCTATGGAGTTCCGTGCTGGCACAGACTTCACCTTTACCGATGATTACAATTCCTCGCAAAACTTAGATCCAAGTCAGATACAAGATGGCTATGTTCGAGTCAATATGCGTGTGGCTTTGTCTGATGTTGAGTCGGGCTGGGAAGTGGCTGTTGTTGGTAAGAACGTGACCGATGAAGATGTCATTTCTTACTCTAACGACGTCCCCTTAGCGAATAGTAGCTTCGGAAGCATTGGTCATTACGCCTTTGTTGAGCGTCCCCGCAGTGTTGCTGTTCAGGTCGCTTATCGCTGGTAGTTTGCAGGCGGCTTTAAAGAGAGTTTAAGAAAGCGCAGCCTAGGCTGCGCTTTTTTTTCAGCCATCTTTGCGTCTAAGTATGCTTTAATAACTAAAATAAATATTAAGTCATTGAACTATTCGGTAAAATTGGTATTGTACTCATTGTAAACATCTTGGCTACCTTGGCAGGCATAAGCTATTTCGAGATTAGGTCGCTGACAGCAGTCGCAAAGTCAGTGGCACTATAACTATAAAACTTTCGCACATGGAGGTCATATGACCTTAAAACGTCCTGTATTAAATTTTCGTCGCTCAGCTTTAGCATCCGCGATTGTATTGTGTTCTTCATACACAATGGCGGCGGCTGTCCTTGAAGAAGTTATCGTTACCGCCACTATTCGGGCGGAAAGCTTGCAGGATGTTCCTGTATCCGTAAATGCAATATCCGGCGATAAGATGATGGAAGCCGGCATTAGCAAGGTCGAAGATCTGCAAGCCTATGTACCTAATCTGACCATGTCAGAAACGGGTATTGGTACTAATATTTATATTCGCGGCATCGGGTCAGGTATTAACCCTGGGTTTGAACAGTCTGTGGGTATGTATTTCGACGGTGTCAGCTATGGCCGTGCTCAGCTGTCACGCGCACCATTCCTAGATTTGGCGCGGGTTGAAGTGTTGCGCGGGCCACAAAATATTCTGTTCGGTAAGAACAGTATTGCAGGCGCTTTAAGCTTGATCTCTGCTCGTCCGGGACAAGAGTTTGAAGGCTTGGCTTCTGCAACCTATGAAGTGGAAACAAATGAGCGAGTAATCGATTTTGTGGTGTCTGGCCCTATTGCCGACACCATAGGTGCGCGTTTGGCAATTCGTAAGCGCGAGATTGACGGTCATCTGGAAAACCTGACCCTTAATCGCGATGAGCCAATGCGTGATGAGCAAACTATTCGCGCCATATTTGAATGGGATGCTACGGCGAATTTGACCGCAGCCTTGAAATTAGAAGTTGGGCAGTTTGATGTTAATGGTCGTCAGATCGAAATTATTAACGACCAGCCCTCAACCTCTACCACGGGTGCTTTTACTGGCCGTACTTACGGACAGATTCTGGATTTCACCACTATTGATGTTGGCCCGGTTAATCTAGTGACTGTTGATGCGGACTCCTCTGTATTAAACAATTTCCAAGATTTTAAACGTTCTTCGAACGGTGATTTCAGCTATAACGATACTCATAACGTAACTTTAAATGTTGATTACGCCTGGGGCGAACATACCTTCACTTTTATCACCGGCTTGCTCGGTTATGAAACGTCAGAGCTCTGTGACTGTGATTTCACCGGCGCATCAGTATTCAGTGTTGCCGCTGAAGAAGAGTACTCTCAGTTCAGTCAGGAAATTCGCTGGGTATCACCAGTAGGTGAAAACTTTGAGTTCATTGCTGGCGCATTTTATCAGCAGAGTTCTTTGGATTTCTTTGACAGTATTCGTGTAGAAAGTGACATCCTTCCTCAGTTGATTAACGCGGCTGATTTGCAGGAAGCTGGCGCACGCGGTGAACGTCCTCCCTTCGATTTGCTGGGTGGCCCGACTATCAATGGGGTTCCCATTGTTGTTGGCGGCATTGGTGACGCGGGTGATGAGATAGTAAACCTTGGTACACCACGTAACTTTACTGCAGACACCAAATTGTTCTCTGGTTTTGTTCAGGCGACTTGGAATATGACTGACCTGACCCGTGCAACCTTGGGTTTACGTTATTCTTACGAGGAAAAAGATGGCAGTCGTAAACTCGAATTTAGTGATATAAGCACGGGTGAAATAAGAGCTGTGGGTGAAGTTGACACAGTTGTTGCCAAGAACTTTTCTGCGGAGCGTCATGATTTGAAGGGCTCGCGGTCCGGTGGCAATCTAGCGCCATCGTTAAACCTCCAGCACGATTGGAGTGATGACGTGATGCTTTACGCTACCGCGAGTATTGGCTACAAGTCAGGTGGTTATGATGCCCGTTCAAATGCGTCTCCAGAAACCAATGTTATCCGCCCTCTACAAAACCCAGACAGTGCTCCAATTATTCTGGTTGGTAGCTTTGAGTATGACGAAGAGCAGGCAACAAGCTTTGAAGCGGGTGCTAAAACGACCTTATTGGATGGCGCGGCTGAGTTGAATGTTGCGGCTTTCTATACCCAGTATGACGATCTTCAGGTCAGTATCTTTGACGGTACTCTGGGCTTCAACGTCGGTAATGCCGGAGCGGCAACCACGATGGGTATCGAGTTGGACGGTCGTATGGCTTTGACCGAGAACTTGATGATGACAGGTGCCTTGGCCTTCCTAGACTTTGAGTTCACCGACTTTGCTAATGGTCAGTGCTATCAAGGACAGACGCCTGACAGCAATGTTAATGGCAAGCCTTTCTGCGATTACAAGGGTAAAACTAACCAGTATGTCGCTGATTACTCAGGTAACCTAACCTTTGTTTACACGACTATGGTAAGCAAGGATATAGAGTTCCGTGGTGGTGCTGACTTCGTGTTTACTGGCGAGTTTAATTCATCTCAGAACCTTGATCCAAGCCAAGAGCAAGACGCGTATGTTAAGACGAATCTGCGTTTTTCTTTGGCAGACGTTGCCATGGGCTGGGAAGCTGCTCTGTTAGTTAAGAACGCGACGGATGAAACCGTGATTTCTTACTCTAACGATACTCCCTTAGCGAATAGCATTTTCGGTTCGACTGGCCACTATGGTTTTGTCGATTTACCGCGTACTGTAGCGCTTTCGGCAACGTACCGCTGGTATTGATTTTGTCATAGCAACGATAGATCAGAACGCCGCGCAAGCGGCGTTTTTTTTGTCTCATGATTATGCTGAGTGACTTGAATAGTGAAAAGTATTGAACAGATCGTGCTTGGCGCGGCAATCGAATTTCTTACTAAGGGCGAGTTCGGCTGGCTGTGCACGGTGGTTAAAACCTTTGGTGCTTCGCCGCGACCGCTGGGTTCCATGTTGGCGATGGATAGCCGTGGTGTGGTGTTTGGCTCCTTGTCGGGCGGCTGTATCGAAGAAGAGCTACTAGACAAGTTAAGGCGTGGCGAGTTGGCAGCTACTCATCCCGAAATTCTCGAATATGGGGTAAGTGCAGAGGAGAATGAGCGCTTTGGTTTACCTTGTGGTGGGCGAATGCAGATATTAGTTGAGCCCTTAGCCCCGTCCGCTGAGTTTTGTATTTTGTTGGGTGAGTTGTGCAACGCATTGGACCACAGGCGGGCGAAGCGCAGGCAAGTTAATATAGGCACTGGGCAGTGGCAGCTGGAAGATATTACAGAGTGTGAGCCTCTTAGTATTACTGGGAATGTGCTGGTTCAGGATTTTGGTCCCCGATATCGCCTGCTTCTAATCGGCGCAAACGAGCTGGCGCGGTGTATTTCCGAAATTGCTTTGGCAATGGATTATCGGGTGATTGTTTGTGATCCCCGCGAAGACAGGCGAGACCAGTGGGCGGTGACTGGCGCTGAATTGAGTGCCTCCATGCCGGATGATGCGGTGAGTGAGTTTGCAGATCCTTATACCGCGGTTATTACCTTAACCCACGATCCCCGAATTGATGACATGGCCTTGATGCAGGCCTTAACCGAATCACTATTTTATGTTGGCGCATTGGGCTCGGTGAGAACATCAGAAAAACGTCGTCAGCGGCTTAAGCAGTTGGATATTAGTGACGAGCAGATTGATCGCCTATACGCTCCGGTTGGCCTGCCGATTGGCAGTAAATCGGCGATGGAAATTGCGCTGGCTATTATGGCTCAGCTTACCCAGCTTAGGTCGACGGCATCTAAAGCCCGCACGGTAAATGGCGGATGACATAATGACGCTGCCACTGATTATTATGGCTGCGGGTAAAAGCCGGCGTTTTGGCGAGGCAGATAAACGCTTCACTGTATTACCGCATGGCGGCGTACTCATTAACGCCTTGGTTCGTCGCGCTCGAAAAGCCGGTCTCGATGTGAGTGTGGTGCTTGACCCAGCGGATGACGTTTCTGCAAAAGTGGGTGCGCCCTGCATTTTTTCGTCCAACGCGGCGGATGGCATGGGTTCAAGTATTGCTGATGCGCTTAGCTCAATCGCGTCGCAATCGCGGGCGGACTCATTATTGATTATGCCGGCAGATTTACCCCTGCTAAGAATTGAGTCAATACGTCGGGTTGCCGCGCTCGCTGGGTCCGATCGCATAGTTATTCCTCATTGCGGTGGTTTGCGTGGTCATCCTGTGGCGTTCGGTCGGGCGTACTGGCCAGCATTGTCGGCCTTAAGCGGTGATGAGGGCGCTCGAAGTGTTATTGCGGAGGCGAGCACCAAAAATATCGAGGTGCTTGAGCTAGATGACGAGGGGATTTATCTCGATGCTGATACGCCGGAGTCTATGTCTGGTTTGCTCAAGAAGTTGCGACCAGTGCTGCGTTAAGCAAAGTTTTCTTTACTGGCGACGCGCAGTAATTCAATAAAAGCCTCGGCGGCGTTAGATAAACTCCTATTGCGGTGATGCACGCAGCCAAGGGTTCTGCTTAGTGCCTGGCCTTCCCATTCGAGCGCCTTCACACTGTCGTCCAACAAGGTCAGCGGTAGTATGCTCCAGCCCAAGCCAATGCTGACCATGACCTTGATGGTTTCAAGGTAATTGGTAGACATGCCGATATTCATCTTGAGGCCGCGTTGATCAAATAATTCCTTAATGATTTGCCCAGTATACGTATTGAGTCCTGGCGGTAGGGCGGTGTGTTGGCTCAACATCTCTGCGTTGACGCTGGTGTATTTCGCTAAAGGGTGACTGTGGGCGACAGTGACAGTAAGCGGGTCGTTCCAAATAGGTATGGGTAGTAATTGTTGCTCGCCGGTGGGTGACAGCGTAATTACCGCCAAGTCCATCTCGCCGTGGAGAATAAGTTGGTGTGCTTGTTCGGAATCCATAAAGTCGATATCGAGCTTAACGTCTGGATACAGTTGGCTATACTTGCGCAATATTGGGGGAAGGCGATGCAAGCCAATGTGGTGGCTTATCCCCATAGATAAGCGACCGCTGACGTCACCCCTTAAATCCTGAATACTGCGAACCGCTTCTTTAATATCTTGAAGAATTCGTCGGCTCTGCGGCAGTAGCGCCTGCCCAGCCTCGGTGAGATGAACATTGCGACCAATACGGTCAAATAATTTGCAATTTAACTGGCTCTCTAGGACGGCGATACGCTTGCTCACCGCTGGTTGGGTGATGTACAGCTGTTCGGCCGCCAGCGAGAAAGAGTGTTGTTCGGCAACGGCGAGAAATGCTTTTAAAGAGTCGGTATCCATGGGCAATAGAATATTACCATTCCATATTGGAATGCAAATAATGAAAAATATGAATTTGTGTTATTTGATTGCGCTGGGTAATATTGCTGCCATCAAAGCTAAAGCATGCATTGGCTTTAGTCTTATAGATTTAGTAAATACGCTGAAGCTATTCAGCTTAGGACGACACGGGGCAAGATCATGGCTAGACAAACGCTATACGACAAATTGTGGAATGCGCATCTGGTAAAAGAGCGCGATGATGGCACGGCGTTGCTTTATATCGACCGTCATTTGGTGCACGAAGTAACCTCTCCGCAGGCCTTTGAAGGGCTGCGTTTGGCCGGTCGTCTGCCATGGCGTGTGACTGCCAACATAGCGACACCAGATCATAATGTGCCAACTGAGCGCGTTGAGCGCAGCGGCGGTGTAGAAGCTATTTCCGATGAAGTATCGCGGATACAAGTGCGAACTCTTGATGAAAATTGTGATGAGTTTGGTATCACTGAATTTTCAATTAATGACGTGCGTCAAGGTATTGTGCACGTGGTGGGGCCTGAGCAAGGTGCTACATTGCCCGGAATGACCGTAGTATGCGGAGATTCGCACACTGCAACCCACGGCGCCTTAGGGGCGCTGGCACATGGTATAGGCACCTCTGAAGTTGAGCATGTGCTGGCTACTCAGTGCCTTATCCAAAAGAAAAGTAAGAATATGCTAGTGCGGGTAGATGGTGCGCTCGGTGCGGGTGTGACAGCTAAAGATGTGGTGTTGGCCATCATCGGCAAAATTGGTACGGCCGGTGGTAATGGCTACGCCATCGAATTTGGCGGCGAGGTCATTCGCAAGCTGTCCCTTGAAGGCCGTATGACCATTTGTAATATGGCCATTGAGGCCGGAGCTCGGGTTGGTATGGTGGCGGTCGATGACACTACCATCGACTATGTTAAAGGCCGTCCGTTTGCACCGAACGACAGCGAATGGCCACTGGCCTTAGCCTACTGGAATACCTTGCACAGTGATGACGACGCAGTATTTGATAAAACGGTTGTTTTAAATGGCGGGGATATTCTGCCGCAAGTCACATGGGGAACAAGCCCAGAAATGGTATTGCCAGTTAATGGTATTGTGCCCGGACCTAGTGATTACACCGACCCAGCCCAGCGCAGCGGCTGTGAGCGCGCCCTTCATTACATGGGACTGACTGCAGGACAGGCTATTACCGACATTAAGCTTGACCGTGTGTTTATCGGTTCTTGCACCAATTCACGAATAGAAGATTTGCGTGAGGCGGCGGCGGTTGTGCGTGGTAAGAAGGTGGCCGCGAACGTCAAAGAGGCGATGGTCGTGCCGGGCTCTGGTTTGGTGAAGAAGCAAGCTGAGGCAGAAGGCCTGGATAAGATCTTTTTGGCAGCGGGTTTGCTGTGGCGTGAGCCTGGTTGCTCAATGTGTCTGGCAATGAACGCCGATAAGCTGGGTGCTGGTGAGCACTGCGCCTCTACCTCTAACCGCAATTTTGAGGGTCGTCAGGGCTTTGGCGGACGCACCCATTTGGTCAGCCCTGCGATGGCAGCGGCGGCGGCAATTGCCGGTCATTTTGTCGACGTGCGGGAATGGATCTAAGGAGATAATGATGAAAGCATTTACAGTTCTTGAAGGTATTGTGGCACCGATGGATCGTGCCAATGTGGATACCGATATGATTATTCCCAAGCAGTTTTTAAAATCTATAAAACGCAGTGGTTTTGGGCCAAACTTGTTTGATGAATTGCGTTATCTGGATGAGGGACAACCCGGGCAGGACAGTTCTAACCGCCCCTTAAATGCCGATTTCCCTTTGAATTTTCCGCGCTACAAAAGTGCGTCTATTCTCATTGCAAGGGAAAACTTTGGTTGTGGCTCCAGTCGTGAACACGCGCCGTGGGCTCTGGAAGATTACGGTTTTCAGTGTGTGATTGCGCCAAGCTTTGCAGATATCTTTTTTAATAACTGTTTTAAAAATGGCGTATTACCGATTGTGTTGCCAGCGACAAAAGTAGAAGAGCTATTCGCAGCAATGTACGCGAATGAAGGCTTTACTTTGGCCATCGATTTAGCCGCACAAAGTGTGATTACACCTGCAGGTGAGACTATAGCGTTTGAGGTTGATAGTTTTCGTAAACACTGCCTATTGAATGGCCTAGATGATATTGGTTTGACCTTGCAAGATGCCGACGACATTCGCTTGTTTGAAGCTAAGTGGCAGCAGAAATCGCCATGGCTGTTTCGCGAGCACAGCATCTAAACGTTACAGGCGTAGTAGTCAAAAAATCATATTTATTTTGAAAGGATATTAGTGTGACTGATCGTCAACAGAGAAATATTGCGGTGTTACCCGGTGATGGTATTGGCCATGAAATAATGGCCGAAGCTGCTAGAGTATTGGAATGGGTCAATAAGGACCACGACTTGGGCTTAGTATTGCAGCATGCCTTGGTCGGCGGTTCTGCAATTGATGCTCACGGCTCGGCGCTTCCCGCTGAGACCTTTGCTATTTGTGAGCAGGCCGATGCGATATTACTTGGCGCTGTGGGTGGTCCAAAATGGGATAAATTGCCGCCGGCAGAGCGCCCTGAGAAAGCGGGTTTACTTGAAATTCGCAAGCGTTTAGATCTGTTTGGTAATTTGCGTCCCGCGATTTTATATCCGCAGCTTGCTGATGCCTCTTCCTTGAAGCCGGAAATCGTGGCTGGTCTGGATATTCTTATTGTTCGAGAGCTCACAGGCGGTATTTATTTTGGCCAACCCCGTGGTATTCGCGTACTGGAAAATGGCGAGCGCGAAGGTTATAACACCTATGTTTACAATGAGTCACAAATTCGTCGTATTGCTAAAGTGGCCTTTGAACTGGCGCAAAAACGCGGCGGTCGTCTGTGCTCCGTCGATAAGGCTAATGTCTTAGAGGTGACCATGCTGTGGCGTGAAGTCATGGATGAGATGGCTAAAGACTATCCCGATGTTGAGCTGAGTCATATGTATGTCGACAACGCGGCAATGCAGCTGGTGCGTGCGCCTAAGCAGTTCGATGTGGTTGTAACGGGTAATATGTTTGGCGATATTTTGTCAGATGCGGCGGCTATGTTGACGGGGTCTATTGGCATGCTGCCGTCGGCATCGCTGGATGTAAATGGTCGCGGTATGTACGAGCCGTGCCACGGCTCTGCCCCTGATATAGCAGGTCAAAACAAGGCGAATCCGCTGGCGACAATACTGTCGGTGGCGATGATGCTGCGCTATTCCCTCAATGAGCCAGCTGCCGCGCAGCGTATTGAAGATGCGGTCAGTACGGTGCTCGATCAGGGCTTCCGCACGGCGGATATATATTCAGACGGCAGCACCATGGTGGGAACCATTGAAATGGGCGATGCGGTTCTTGCGGCTTTAGCTGCAGCATAAATTCAACTAGGAAATCTCGCGCTGGCCGCTATTTATTCTCTACTGAGAATAAGGCAGCTGTGCAGCAATGATTTCAACACCAAAGAGTTCAGGAGTAATTATGAAGAAGGTAGGGTTTGTAGGTTGGCGCGGTATGGTTGGCTCTGTGCTGATGGGGCGGATGTTGGAAGAAAAAGACTTTGATGTTATCGAGCCGACATTTTTCACCACCTCAAATGTAGGTGGCCAGGGGCCGGCAATTGGTCGTGATATCGACGCGCTCAAAGACGCTAACGATATTGCCGAATTGGCGGCCATGGATATTATTATTTCTTGTCAGGGCGGTGATTATACCAAATCAGTTTTTTCCGCTTTACGCGCAACTGGCTGGGACGGTTACTGGATTGATGCGGCGTCGTCACTGCGTATGGACGACACTGCCATTATCACGCTTGATCCCGTCAACCTCGACGTAATCAAAGATGGCTTGAATAAGGGCGTTAAGAATTTTATTGGTGGCAACTGTACCGTTAGCTTAATGTTAATGGCGATTGGCGGTTTATTTCGCGAGGGCTTGGTCGAGTGGGTCAGTGCCCAAACCTATCAGGCGGCCAGTGGCGCCGGTGCGCAAAACATGCGCGAACTGATTAATCAAATGGGAACAGTGCGCGACAGCGTTGCCACTGAGTTAGCTGATCCGCGTTCAAATATTTTAGATATCGATCGCAAAGTGGCCGAGGCGATGCGCAGTGATGCATTCCCGACTGAAAATTTTGGACACGCCTTGGCGGGTAGTTTGTTGCCATGGATTGATACCCAGCTGGAAAATGGCCAAAGTCGTGAAGAGTGGAAAGGCCAGGCGGAGACCAATAAAATTTTGGGTCGCGCTGAATCGCCAATCGCCATCGACGGCAACTGCGTGCGCGTTGGGGCAATGCGTTGCCACAGCCAAGCATTGACGATCAAGCTCAATAAGAATGTTTCGATAGCCGAGATTGAAGCTATTCTTGCGGCGGCGAATGACTGGGTGCAAGTGGTACCAAATGATCGCGCCGAAACTCTGGAGAAATTAACCCCTACCGCGGTTACAGGTAAACTGCACGTGCCAGTCGGGCGTTTGCGCAAGCTGAATATGGGTGATCAATATCTGTCTGCGTTTACTGTGGGCGATCAATTATTATGGGGCGCTGCAGAGCCGCTGCGTCGTATGTTGCGAATCTTATTAGGTGATATTAAATAATGACATTCAAGTGTGTTGCGGTTTTTGGGGCTTGCGGCCTTGAGGGCGAATTACTCCTAACCGCACTCGCTGATGCCGAGCTAGGTGTTCAGAGTATTCGTGCATTTGCAGATGGCGCAGACGGCGAAACCGTTATGTATCGCGGTAGACCGTTTGCGGTCCATGAGTCTAGCGCTGCTGATTTTAGCGGTGTTGATGTGGCAATTTTCCTAAACGAAGGTTTTAGTGATTTCGCGATTATTGACGCCGCCGAAGACGCTGGCATCCGTGTATTAGATTGTAGTGATACGCTGGCGCAGCGCGGCGATGTTCCGGTGTTTTGTGAAGGCTCACCCCTTGATAGTGATTCGCGCTTATTTGCAATAGCCGACGCAGTGAGCAGTCACGTGTCAGCGCTATTACGTTTGTTGCCGCAGGGCAGTATCCAGACGGTTAATCTTGCGATCGGTCAGCCGGTGTCAGTTTGGGGCCGCTTAGGGGTGGAAACTTTGGCGGCAGAAACCGCACGCTTATTAAATGGCCAGCCGCCTGAGGCGTCGCCGTTTGGGCAGCAAATGGCGTTCAACGTACTTTCGCGGCAGGGCGGTAGTGTTGCGGCGTTAGAACATGGCTTGGCGACTCTGCTAAACTCAAGTGGCAGTGCGGCCGCGGTCTCTGCTAGCGAGATGTTGGTGCCGGTTTTTTATGGTCATACTGCTATGCTGCGAGTGAACTGTGTTGATCGTGTTGATGTTTCACTGTTGAAGCAGCAGCTAGCAGAGAACGAGAAATTTCGTTTATTTCCACTCGACGACACCGCAGAAGCCTCGCCTGTTAATTTGCAGGGCAGTGATACAATTGATATTTCGGCGCTAAGTGGTGACAGGCAGGATGAAACGGCCTTTCGCTGCACTGTCGTCGGTGATAATCTTCGTAATGGCGCGGTGATTAATATTATTGAATTGCTTAAAATCTTGATAAAAATCAATATCTAGCTTATATCTATGGATGTTGTTTAGAGAAATGACGTCAAGGCGTCATTGGCAAGATTTGCCCAGTGGATATTCTTTATAATAACGCAGTCCATTTAGCGAGTGCTGGCGGAAGGCGTTAATACACAAACGGTGACAGTATGATGCGTAAAAAGCTGGCGAAAGTGGGGCTGACAGTTGTGGCCCTGCACAGCGGATTAGTTAGTGCACTCGGTATGGGTGAGTTAACACTTGATTCGCTGCTCAATCAGCCTTTTCGCGCGGAAATTCCTCTCCGAGATATTGGTGAACTGAATGTTGACCAGATAAGAGTGCGGCTTGCGGATGCAACTGCCTTTGAAAATGCAGGCGTTGATCGCAGCCAGTTCTTATCCAAATTACAATTTAAAGTTGAGTTAGTGGGCGGCGGTAACGGACGTATTGTTGTTACTAGCTTGAGCTCAGTCGTTGAGCCCTATCTTGATTTTATCGTTGAGGCGCGCTGGCCTAACGGTAAAATGATTCGCGAATATACTGTGCTGTTAGATTTGCCTGTTTATGCCGATGACAGTCCGTCGCGGGCTATTAATCTTAGTAATGCCGCGCCAGCTGCCAGCCCAAATGTCCCGCTTGCAGCAAGTGCAGCAAGTGCAGCACCTGCTGGCCAAGCACGGGAGCCCGGTGGTTCTATTGGTGCGGTAGATCGTGCGCCGCCTGTAGCTCGCAGCCCGGCGCAGCAGCAAGATTTACCACCTGCAGATAATCCCAGTGAATACCGCATTCAGCACCACGATACGATGTGGCGCATTGCTACCACGCTGCGTCCAAGCTCCTATGTTACTACCCAGCAAACAATGCTGGCCTTGGCAAAAAAGAACCCTCAAGCCTTCGTGAACGGCAACGTCAACCAGATTAAGTCCGGTTATGTGTTGCGCGTGCCATCAGAAGCAGAAGTTCGCGACATCGATCATCAGGCAGCGGTGGAGGAAATACGATTACAGGCAAAGGAGTGGCGGGGCGAGAAAGTCGCCAGAGCCGCGAAGACTAAAGCTAGCCCAAACACTGCATCGGCAGCGCCAATGGCGCCGCAAATCGACGCGACCGCAAAGAGCCAAGTGCCCGCGCCAGAAGGTGCAGATGAGGCGGTTAAATTTTCACTTGGTGGAGCCGATGATAGCGACTCTGCAAATGAAGCGAACATCTTGCGAGAGCAAATCCGAGAAGAACAGGAAAACCTAGAGAAGTCCAAGCTTGAAAACGGTGCGATACAAAATCGTGTTGTTGAAATGGAAAAGCAAATACAGACTTTACAAAGTTTAATTGCGCTCAAAAATAGTCAGCTCGCAGCGTTGCAAAGTGGTCAGCCTTTGCCCGAGTCGCCGGCAATGAGCACTGAGAATATTGCTGCGCTTGAGGCTGATGCTGCGCTTGAAGCTGATGCGATGGTGGCGCCGACGGGGACTGAGGCGGAGACCGAGATAGCTTCAGTAGGCAGCCCTGATGCTGCAGCAGAAAAGATCGCAGCCACTGAAACTGCTAAACAAACGATAATAGACAAGCCCGCGGCAAAGCCTGCCGCGTCCTCAAAACCAGTGATTACCGAGACGCCGCTTGAAGCTTTGCAAGCTTGGGTCAGCCAAAACCTTGTCATCTTCGTTGGCCTTTTGCTTGCGCTGCTGGCTGCATTGGTACTGCTGGTTCGCGGTCGCAGAGCGGCGGATGAAGATGCCGATTTGACCGGTTTCGACAATGACTTGGCGGCGGGCGAGGCAGTGGAGTCTCCTGCCTTGTTTGCAAGCGGTGGAGAGTTTGATGCTGATTCTGCTGCCAATGGCAGCGACGAAATACGTGAGGAAAGTGACGCGGACGTTGTTTTCAGCGCTGAAGACTTTGATTTCGATAAGCTCGCAGATGATCCTGACACAGAAGATGCGTTGTCTGCATTTGCCGGGGATTCTGCATCTGAAGAGCTAAGGGGTGTTGACGATGTTGATGCTCCAGCCGCTGACGCGGTGGTAGCGCAAACTGGTGATGTCGTTGCTGAAGCTGAGATTTATGTGGCATACGGCCGCTATGATCAAGCTGCAAGCCTCTTGAAAACCGCGATTGCTCAGGACCGTAATAACACCGAACTGCATTTGAAACTGATTGATATCTATCTAGATACTAGGGATCAGAGTAATTTCGAGGCAGCCTATCAAGACTTGCGGGCATTAAATGACGATGACGCCATTGCCCGTGTTAAGGAATCAATGTCGGCTATTGAGGGTGTAAGCCACTGGCTCGGTGATGACTTGTCGGCATCATCTGATAACACCGTGCAAGTCACTGCTCCGGATAGCTCGGTTAGTGAGGAAATAACAGATTTAGATTTTGATATTGACGATGACGCGGATGCCCTGAGCCTCGACGATGAAGGCCTAGACTTTGAGTTGGACGATGCGCTTGATGACAATGCCAAAGGGGATGTTGATGCTGAAGACAATGCCGGTGTTGCTGCAAGCGAGGAGCTTGACGCAGATGCAGCGTCGGATACAGATACCTTGGCGTCTCTGGATGTTGATCTTGCAGATTTAGATTTTGATTTCGATGGTGATTTTGGCGGTGCATCTAAAGAACCTTCAGCGCTGGTAGATGACAGCGCCACCGCAGGTGACGATTTGGCTGCGGCACTAAGCAGTGATGACATTGCTCCTTCCGCAGAGGCTGTGGTCGAGGACGATGAGCTTGATATCAGCTTCGACGGACTAGACGATGTCAGTTTAGATGAAAATGTCTTGAGCGAATTAAGCTCGACTCCAGATGAGGGCGATGCCTTAGATGACGACATTGTTTCTTTCGAAGACGAAGATGTTCCTAGCTTGGATTTTACTGACCTTGAGGCCAAGGAGCTTGAGTCTACAGATGTAGATGATTTAGATTTTGAAGATCTTGAATTAGGCGCAATCGGCATAGATGATGATGGCATAGCTGATACTGATTTAGGTGCTAGCGGCTTAGGTGATAATACTTTAGGTGATAGTGATTTAGACGTTGGTGTCGGTGATCTTGATGCCTCGAGCGACGCCTTGGCTGAGGTCGCAGACCTTGGCTCCGTGGAGGCACCTCTAACAACACCAGAGTCGGGTGAAGACGAAGCCCTTGGCGTTACTAGTGAGGAGCTTAGTAACAACGATACTGATAGTGAGGAGCTGGATCTTTCCGAGTTTGATATGGATCTCTCGGATACCCTTGACACAAGTTCGTCGTCGCTTGATGTGGATGCCGAGTCCGACGAGCTCGATCTTGAGTTATCTGACTTTGATATGCCTAGTGAGCTCAGTAGCGCCAGCGAAGCCAGCTCTACTGCGGATGAGCTGGACATCGATGTTGATGAATCCTTCTTTCTTGACGATGATCTGGAATTAAACGATAGCGCGGTTCCTAGCGACAATATTGAGGTTGACTCTGGTTCAACTGCGGAGAAGCAAGAGGCTGCTGCCGAAATACCTGTCGTCGATACACCTCTAGTCGAAACACCTGTTCCCGCGGCTCCGATCGACGATGCCGATACTGTCAATATTGACGGTGACGCGATTGCCCTAGAGGATCTGGTCTTCGATGAGTTCGATGCCGGAGAGGACGATGCCGAAGGCTTCGATTCACTGCTTGATTCCGAGTCCGTCGCAACAAAGTTAGATCTTGCCCGCGCATACATCGATATGGGTGACAGCGAAGGCGCGCGTGAAATGTTGGAAGAAGTGCTGCAAGAGGGCGATACTCAGCAGCAAGCCGATGCTCAAACGTTGTTAGATAATATTGGATAAGTATTGGCTGAATTTGTTTTATGAATGATGTGGGTAGTTTCGACCGATTTGCGGATGATCTCTTGCCGGTCGGATGCCGGGTAGCCATGGCTTTGGAGTATCAGGGTAGCGCCTACCGAGGCTGGCAAAGTCAAACCAAGCCTTGGGTTGCTACTGTTCAGGACGCACTTCAAGACGCTATTTCGGCGATTGCCGCCACGCCAGTGACGGTTATTTGTGCTGGCCGTACCGATGCCGGCGTTCACGCTACCTATCAGTTGGTGCATTTTGATGCCCCGGTTGCGCGTTCTTTAAGGGCCTGGGTGGCCGGAGTGAACGCCAAGCTTCCCGGCGATGTTGCGGTGCAGTGGGCTCAGAGTGTCTCCAGTGATTTTCACGCCCGTTTTTCTGCAACTGCTAGGCGTTACCGCTATATTATCCTCAATCAAGCCCGCCGCTCTGCGCATTTAGTCAATGGCTTAACCTTGGTCGATCATCCCCTTGATGCAGATCTTATGCATCGTGAAGCGCAGGTCTTGCTGGGCGAGCATGACTTTAGTGCGTTTCGGGCATCTTCTTGTCAGTCTAAAAGCGCGAGGCGGAATATTCATTTCGCTAATGTGAGTCGCCGTGGTCGCTATATTGTGCTCGATATTGGCGGAAACGCTTTTTTGCATCATATGGTGAGGAATATTGCTGGCGTTCTTATTGCTGTGGGTAGTGGTCAAATGCCGCCAGGTTGGACGCAACAGGTCTTGGCGAGCCAAGACCGCAATCAAGGTGGTGTCACCGCTAAGCCTGATGGCTTGTATTTGGTTGACGTAATCTACCCGCCTGAGTTCAATTTGCCGAAATCACCAATAGGCCCTGATTTTGTTCCCAGTTAGCGGCGGCGCCTACAGACAGATAATGTAGTTATTTGTTAGTATTCGATCCGATTAATTGTCTGGTAGTACATCCAAGTGTTCCGTACCCGCGTAAAAATTTGTGGTATCACCCGAGCTGAAGACGCGCTTGCCGCGATCGATGCAGGAGCTGATGCCTTAGGCTTTGTGTTTTATCCTAAAAGTCCGCGCGTCATCAGTATTGAGCAAGCCGCAAATATTATGTCGATGCTGCCGCCGTTTGTGAGCAAGGTCGGTTTATTTGTTAATGCAGATGCTGCCGAGATACGCGAGGTTTTGGCGTGCTGCCCGCTTGACGTTCTACAGTTTCATGGCGATGAGTCAGCAGAGTTTTGTGCATCGTTTGCGATGCCGTATATGAAAGCATTGCGGATGCGCGATGATCTGGATTTGAGTGCCGCAATACGGTCCTACTCAGCGGCAAGTGCCTTGTTATTGGACAGCTATAAACCCGGCGTACCGGGCGGTACAGGTGAATCGTTTGACTGGCAGCGTATTCCTAGCAATATAGACATCCCTGTGGTGCTTGCCGGTGGTTTAAAGCCTAGCAATGCCAGTGCCGCCATTGCAGCTTGTCATCCTTATGCCCTGGATGTGAGCGGTGGTGTGGAACTGGCGCCAGGGATAAAATGCGCGCAAAAAATGACAGAATTTATTACAGCGATCAGGTGTGCTGATCGACGGGAGGATTGAGTGAATAGCAAGGTAGGTAAAGCTGATTTTAGCCAGTTTCCTGATGCCGCTGGGCATTTTGGCATCTACGGCGGCCGCTTCGTTTCAGAAACGCTGGTGTTCGCTCTAGATGAGTTAGACGCAGCGTATCGTAGGCTGCGCAAAGACCCTGGATTTCAGGCTGAGTTCGATTACGATTTAGCCCATTACGTGGGTCGCCCGTCGCCGCTGTATTATGCTCGCCGCTGGTCTGAGGAAGTCGGTGGTGCAAAGATCTATCTCAAGCGCGAAGACCTCAACCATACTGGCGCCCACAAGGTAAACAATACCGTTGGTCAGGCCCTGCTGGCAAAGTATATGGGTAAAAAGCATGTTATCGCTGAAACCGGTGCCGGCCAACACGGTGTTGCATCGGCAACCGTAGCCGCTCGTTTGGGTATGACTTGCCAGGTGTTTATGGGCGAGGAAGATATTCATCGTCAGGCCTTAAACGTTTATCGCATGAAATTGTTGGGTGCTGAGGTTGTGTCCGTTAAATCGGGCTCTAAAACACTTAAAGATGCCATGAATGAGGCGATGCGAAACTGGGTTACCAATGTTGACGATACCTTCTACATTATTGGTACTGCGGCTGGTCCGCACCCTTATCCGATGTTGGTTAGGGATTTCCAGTCTGTGATCGGCCGCGAGGCGCGTCAGCAGTGCTTGGCTCAGAACGGTCGCTTGCCTGACGCTCTGGTTGCCTGCGTAGGCGGTGGATCCAATGCCATTGGTTTGTTCCATCCCTTTCTCGATGATGAGTCGGTGGCGATGTATGGCGTTGAAGCGGGTGGTTATGGCGTTGAGACTGGGCACCATGCGGCGCCCTTAAACGATGGTACTCCGGGTATTTTGCATGGCAATCGCACGTATTTAATGCAGGATGAGGGCGGTCAGATTATTGAGACCCACTCAGTGTCGGCCGGCTTGGATTATCCCGGTGTCGGTCCAGAGCATTCTTGGTTAAAAGATATGGGCCGGGTGAACTACGTCGCTATCAATGATGATGAAGCGCTGGCAGCATTCCGTAAATTAACCCTAGTTGAAGGGATAATGCCTGCCTTGGAATCTGCGCATGCGGTGGCCTATGCTGAGAAATTAGCGAAAACCATGAGCCCTGAGCAAACTATTGTGATCAACTTATCTGGCCGAGGTGATAAAGACATTCATACCGTCGCTACCCTCGACGGTATTGGCATTGAATAACGAGGAAGTACTTTGAGTCGTTTAGCAGCTGTATTTGCAAAACTAGAGAAAGATGGGCGCAAGGCACTGGTGCCATATATTGTTGCCGGTGACCCGGAACCTGCCATAACCGTGGCCTTTATGCATGAATTAGTGCGTCAAGGTGCGGATATTCTTGAAATAGGTGTGCCATTTTCAGATCCAATGGCGGAAGGTCCGGTTATTCAGCTCGCCCACGAGCGCGCTTTGCTTAACAAGGTTACGTTAACCATGGTGCTCGAGCTGGTGACAGAGTTTCGCGCCAAGGACGAGACAACCCCTGTGGTGCTGATGGGTTACGCCAACCCGATAGAGCGCATGGGTTATCAGATTTTTGCGGATCGCGCTGCATTGGCGGGTGTTGATGGCCTACTGACGGTTGATATGCCACCCGAAGAAGCGGAGCAGCCGAGCAAGATACTGCGCGCAGCTGGTATCGACAATATTTTCTTGTTAGCGCCAACGAGCAGTGACGATAGAATTAAAAAAATCGCCTCGCTAGCCAGCGGTTATTTGTACTGTGTGTCACTGAATGGTGTGACCGGTGCGGGTAATTTAGATATCAAAGCGGTGTCTGAGAAGCTAGCGAGCATTAAGGGCTTTACTAATCTCCCCATCACCGTGGGTTTTGGTATTAAAGATGGTGTTTCTGCGGCTGCTTTAGCGCCTTTGTGTGAGGGTGTTGTGGTTGGTAGTGCCTTGATAGAGCGCTTGGTCGCTAGCGATGCCTCATTAGCAAACGCGGAGCGCGCTGCAGTGGCGGCCTCGCTGATTGGCGAGATAAGAGCGGCCATAGACGCCTGATAAATACGCCGTTGTTGACGGCGCTACTGCTCATGATCGGATTTATAGGGTAAAATAATGCACAGCAGATCACGTGCATAAATTATAAATAGACGAATAATGACTACAGGAATGGATTATGAGCTGGGTAGATAAGATTCTTCCCTCGGGAGTGCGACGGGTTGATTCGGAAGAGCGCCGTGGTGCAAAGGGGTCGGTGCCAGAAGGTCTTTGGAAAAAGTGCGTTAAGTGCGAAGCCGTACTTTACCGGCCGGAGCTAGAAAGTCATCAAGACGTGTGCCCAAAGTGCGACCACCATATGCGTATTGGTGCACGCCGTCGCATCGCTTTGTTTTTAGACGAAGTGGGGCGCGAAGAGATTCTTAGCCATATTGAGCCTGTTGATAGACTCAAATTTAAAGACAAAAAGAAATACCGCGATCGCTTAACCGCCGCGCAGAAAGCAACCGGTGAAAAGGATGCCTTGATCGCTTACAAAGGCAGCGTTAAAGAATTGCCAGTAGTTGTGGTCGCTTTTGAATTCAATTTTCACGGCGGATCTATGGGCTCTGCTGTAGGTGAGAAATTCACCCAAGCCGCCAATGTTGCGCTTAAAGAGCGCTGCCCACTGATTTGCTTTTCCGCCTCCGGTGGCGCCCGCATGCAAGAAGCGCTTATTTCGCTAATGCAAATGGCGAAGACCAGTGCGGTATTAGAGCGCTTAAAACAAAATGGTGTGCCGTATATTTCAGTTATGACCGATCCGATCTACGGTGGTGTGTCTGCAAGTTTAGCCTTGCTCGGTGATATCAATGTTGCTGAACCTGGTGCGCGCGCGGGTTTTGCTGGCCCCAATATTATTGAGCAAACCATTCGCCAGAAGTTGCCGCCGGGCTTTCAGCGCAGTGAATTTTTGCTGGCTCACGGCGCTATCGACATGATCGTTCGTCGTCCAGATATGCGTGACACCTTAGGGCGGCTGCTCGGAAGCCTGATGCATTATCAGCGTTAATCGGATTCTATGAGGTTTACACAGCTCGATGATTGGTTGCGGTGGATGGAAACGCAACATCCCCGCAGCATTGACCTCGGTCTTGAACGTGTCGCGCTGGTGGCGCAGCAGCTAGAGATCGCGCTGGATATGCCGGTAGTTACGGTTGCCGGTACCAATGGTAAGGGGTCCTGTGTGGCCCTGTTGTCTTCTATATTAGGTGCTCAAGGTTACCGAGTGGGCGCTTATACTTCTCCCCATTTAAATCACTATCATGAACGTATTGTGGTTGCCGACAATAGCGTTGACGATGACTCCCTATGCCGTGCTTTCGCTGCAGTGGATGATGCGCGCGGCGAAACCTCGCTGACCTATTTTGAATTTGGCACCTTGGCGGCACTGCTTATCTTCCAGCAGCAAGCAGTTGATGTAGTGATTCTTGAAGTCGGTTTAGGTGGGCGTTTAGATGCGGTTAATATTATCGACGCTGATGTCGCGATTGTGAGTTCAATTGCGATTGATCACGAGGCCTGGCTGGGGAGTGATCGCGAAGCAATAGGTCGTGAAAAAGCGGGTATCTTCAGGTCGGGTCGACCGGCAATTATTGGTGATGGGGCGCCGCCGGCGTCTCTATTACATTATGGTGCTCAACTTGGTGTCGAGCTTATTTGTCGGGGCGACGATTTCAATATTACCGATAGTAGTGAGGGCTGGCACTGGCAGGGGCGAGCCGTCAATGGTGAGCTTGTTTGTTACCGTGATTTGCCCTATCCAGCGCTGCTAGTTGATAACGCGGCAACCGTGTTGCAGGCACTCGAATACATCGGTTTACCGGTGTCAGAATCGGCAATACGGCAGGGCTTGACTGCAGTGAGTGTTGTCGGCCGCTGCCAGCATCTTCAGTATCGGGGCATTGAGTTAGTGCTGGATGTGGCGCACAACCCAGCATCGGTGCAAATATTGCGCGATCATCTTAATGCCAAACCCATTGCCGGACGCACAGAGTGTCTTTTTGCGGTCATGGCTGATAAATCAATTGCTGAGATGATTACCATATTAAAACCCTGTTTCGGCCATTGGAGCTTGGCGCCATTGTCAGGCAATGAGCGTGCAGCGCAAGTGGTGACAGTGGAAACGCTGCTTCATGCGCAGCAAATTATCGACGTATCAGTTGCGACATCTTTTGCCGACGGTGTTGATGGCGCACTGGCGCGCCTGTCAGCAGGCGATCGTTTAGTGGTGTTTGGATCATTTTTCACTGTGGCAGCGGCCATGACAGTATTGGCTGACCCAATCAGTATAGAAACAAGGTTAGTGGGAGAGTCTAAATTATGATGAGACAGCGCTTAGTGGGTGCATTGGTGTTGCTGTGCGGCGGGGTTATTCTCTGGTCACTGCTATTTACCGGGCCGGCGGCCTCAAAGCTGGACCGAAAGACTCAAATTCCAGATGCGCCGCTGGTTGATCCGGTAATAGATACACCGCCGATGAAGCCAGAGGGTATAATGTCGGCAGACACCCTGTTAGTTCCCGAGCAGCCAAATTTGCCGATTGCAGATGCGGATGACAATGCAATAGGCGCAGCAGTGAGAGCCGAAGCTGGTAATATTCCTGATCCAGCAGACAGCCCGAAAAAATCAGCGCCTGTGGCTAAATCTGAACCGGTCGCAGTGAAAAAAGACCTGCCGGCTAAACCGGTGGCCGCAAAGAGATTAGATGCTAATGGATTGCCGCCGGCCTGGGTGGTTCAGGTAGGTGTGTTTGGTAGTAAGACAAATGCAGAGGGCCTGAAGAAATCCCTGCAAGGTGCCGGATATAAAGCATTTATCGATGAAATTCAGCGTAATTCCAAGCCCTTGTATCGGGTGTTGGTCGGGCCGGTGATTAGTAATGAAAAGGCCGTCTCCCAGCAGACTGCAATAAATAAGCGCTTTAAGGTGAAGTCTATTGTTAACCGTTTCGAGCCTTAGTTGGTGTTCAACGCAAAATCTTACTTGGGCTGTAGCGCTGGGCTTGTTAGACTTCGCATCTCGAACTTCTGTCGGAGCCGCTTACAGTGCTAAGCACGTTTAACTGGGCTGATTGGGCCATTCTGGCGGTTATATCAGCCTCTGCGCTTATCAGTTTAATTCGCGGTTTTGTAAAAGAAGCGCTGTCCTTATTAACGTGGGCGGTCGCATTCTTTATTGCCGTTGCTTTTCATCCACAAGCCGTTGCGTTGCTAGAATCCTTAATAGATAAGGTCTATCTGCGGGAAATTCTTGCCTATATTCTGGTTTTTATTACGGTCTTGGTGGTGGGTAGCTTAATAACCCATATTATTGCCGTCATGGTAAAGCGTACCGGTCTTAGCGGCACAGACCGCTTGCTAGGTATGATCTTTGGCACTGCCCGCGGCTTGATCGTGGTGTTGGCCGCCTTAGTCTTGCTGCCGTCCTTGTTGACGGGAGTGGAAAATGATCAGTGGTGGAAGGAGTCCCAACTGGTACCCGAGTTTCTGTTGATGAAAGACTGGTCAGAGCAGAGCTTTAATGATGTGGTTAACTGGGGCTCGTCTTTATTGTCGAGCCAGAGTAACTAGTTTAGATCTTCGTCCAAATGAGGTAGTAGTGCATGTGTGGCATCGTAGGTATAGTCGCAAAGACTAATGTAAACCAAGATTTGTACGATGCATTAACGGTGCTTCAGCATCGAGGTCAGGATGCTGCGGGCATTGTGACTTTTGAGCACGGCAAGCTAAATCAGCGCAAAGGCAATGGTCTAGTGAAAGATGTTTTCCATACGCGGCATATGCAGCGTTTAACGGGGAATATCGGTATTGGTCATGTTCGTTATCCCACGGCGGGCAGTTCTAGCCCAGCCTTAGCACAACCTTTTTATGTTAACTCACCCTATGGCATCAGTCTTGCGCACAACGGTAATTTGACTAACGCCGCCGAGTTGTCGAAGGAGCTTTTTCAGTCTGATTTGCGACATTTGAATACCGAGTCCGATTCAGAAGTGCTGCTCAATGTCTTCGCCCATGAATTGCAAAAATTGGGTAAGTTGGTGCCTACCGCCGACGATGTATTTGCTGCTGTTAGCGGTGTGCATTATCGCTGTAAAGGTGGCTATGCTGTAGTGGCGATGATCGCTAATTATGGCGTTATTGGCTTTCGCGACCCCAATGGTATTCGTCCGCTGGTCTATGGTGAGCGAGAGTCGGAGCAGGGTAAAGAGTATATGTTGGCGTCTGAGAGTGTCGCTCTGGATGCCCTTGGGTATAAATTGCTTGGCGATGTGGCACCGGGCGAAGCCGTTTATATCCAAACTAGCGGTGAAATCCACGTTCGGCGTTGCGCCGAGGTAAGTGACTATCGCCCCTGTATTTTCGAGCATGTATATTTTGCGCGTCCAGATTCTATTATGGATGGGATCTCGGTATACAAATCCCGTCTGCGCCAAGGTGAGCGTTTAGCGGAAAAAATTCTTCGTGATTATCCTGACCACGACATCGACGTTATTGTCCCCATTCCAGATTCAAGCCGTATTGCTGCGCAATCTATGGCCGCTAAGTTGGGCGTTAAATTTCGCGAAGGCTTGGTTAAGAATCGCTACATTGGTCGGACGTTTATTATGCCGGGCCAAAGTGAGCGTAAGAAATCGGTCAAGCAAAAGCTCAATGCCATTGGCTTGGAGTTTAAAGATAAAAACGTGATGTTAGTGGATGATTCAATTGTTCGCGGCACCACCTGCCAGCAGATTATTGAAATGGCCCGCGATGCAGGTGCTCGCAAGGTCTACTTCGCGTCTGCTGCGCCGCCGGTGCGCTACCCGAATGTTTACGGCATAGATATGCCGTCTGCCAATGAGTTAATTGCTCACGGCCGCACCCCAGAAGAAGTGCAGACAGAAATTGGTGCCGACTGGTTGTTGTATCAGGATCTTGAAGATTTGATTAGCTGCTCTTCTGAAGGTAATCCTAAAATTACCGATTTCGAGTGTTCGGTATTTAATGGCAATTATGTCACCGGCGATGTCGATCAAGTCTATCTGGATAAGCTGGCGGCGGATCGCAATGATAATTCTCAAAATGAACGCAATGCCGTGGTCGGTGAAGGCGCGTTGATTGGGCTGCATAACGACGTATCATAGAGCGATATCGTTCTGACTTGAGTGGCGAGAGAGCAATAATCATGACCGAGCAAGAATATTTGGCCCAGCGACAAGCAGTATTGGCCGAAGCTGAACTCGACACTCGAGCAGTGCGCGCTGGCCAAGTGCGAACGTTTGAAGGCGAGCACGCTGAGCCTATTTTTATGACCTCGAGCTATGTGTTTTCGACGGCGTCAGAAGCGGCAGCGCGTTTCTCAGGTGCGCAGCCTGGCAATGTGTATTCCCGCTATACCAACCCGACGGTAAGAACCTTTGAGGATCGCATTGCTGCCCTTGAAGGTGCTGAAATGGGCGTTGCCACTGCATCTGGTATGGCTGCCATTTTAAGCACCTGCGTTGCCTTGCTTGAGTCTGGCGATCACATTATTTGCTCGCGAAGTGTCTTTGGTACAACTACGGTTTTACTCAATAAGTATTTGGCTAAGCTTGGAATTAGCACGACCTTCGTTTCACCGATCGACGCGCAAGAGTGGCGAGATGCCATTAGCCCTAATACCAAGATGTTGATGCTGGAAACGCCGTCAAACCCGCTGTCGGAAGTTGCCGATATTCGAGTCTTGGCAGATATCGCCCATCAGCATGACTGCCTATTGGTCGTAGATAACTGTTTCTGTACTCCTGCTTTGCAACTGCCGCTAGCCTTGGGCGCAGACATCGTGGTGCACTCTGCAACTAAGTACCTTGATGGCCAGGGCCGCAGTGTCGGTGGCGCCGTGGTTGGCCGCCGCGAACAAATGAATGAGGTACTTGCGTTTATTAGAACCGCTGGCCCAAGCATGAGCCCCTTTAATGCCTGGGTATTTCTCAAGGGTTTAGAAACCTTGCGGCTGAGAATGATGGCGCATAGCAGCAATGCTTTGGCGCTGGCGACGTGGCTACAAGATCAGCCTGGTGTAGTAAAAGTTTACTATTCAGGTTTACCTGATCATCCTCAGCATGCACTTGCTGCCTTGCAGCAAAAGGCATTCGGCGGCGTATTGTCCTTTGAAGTTGGCAGTGATCAAGACGCGGCTTGGCGCTTTATTGATGCCACGCGCTTAGTTTCTATTACCGCTAATTTGGGCGACACAAAAACCACTATCGTTCATCCGGCCACGACCACCCATGGCCGCTTGACCGTCGAGCAGCGCCGTGAAACCGGCATTGCCGATAACCTAATTAGGGTGTCAGTCGGTTTAGAAGACATCGAAGATTTACGTAAAGATATGCAACGTGGTTTGGACGCTTTGTAAGCCATGGACATTTTTGCGCAGCTCACTGAAGAAATCTCTAGGGTCGTACTGGGCAAAGACCATCAAATTCGACAAGCCTTGTGCTGCTTGCTCGCTCGCGGTCATCTGCTGATTGAAGATGTGCCGGGTGTGGGTAAAACCACACTGTCTCAGGCCTTTGCTAAAGTTACCGGTTTAGATTATCAGCGCATGCAGTTCACTAGTGATCTATTGCCCTCAGACATTCTCGGTGTGTCGATATTTGATCGCAATAGCAATGCCTTCCATTTTCATGCCGGGCCAGTATTTACCCAATTTTTATTGGTCGATGAAATTAACCGCGCAAGCCCTAAAACCCAAAGCGCCTTACTTGAGGCGATGGCTGAAAAGCAGGTCACGGTAGAAGGTGAAACGCGTGCTTTACCTAAACCTTTCTTTGTAATGGCGACTCAAAACCCGTGGTTTCAATCCGGTACGTTTCCCTTACCTGAGTCTCAGTTAGACCGATTTTTAATGCGGATTTCACTGGGTTATCCCGATGAAAAATCAGAGCGTCGATTACTGGCGGGCGGTGATCCGCGGGCGTTAATAGCGGAGCTCCGCGCTCTATTGAATGCGGAAAAAATTATTGGCCTACAGGCTATGGTCGATAAAATTGAAATTCGCGACAGCGTGTTGTCTTATGTGCAAAGGCTCATTGCCTTTACTCGTCAGGATTCTCACTATGCATTTGGGCTTTCTACCCGCGCTGCCTTGGCCTTAATCCAGGCGTCTAAAGCGTGGGCAATGCTAGACGGGCGTGAGTATGTTTTACCTGATGATATTCAGCTACTGCTAGAGCCAGTGGCTGCTCACCGCTTAAAGCCCGCTGCAGATAGTCAGGATGATGGTCCGGACTTAATTAAGCGCTTGCTGTCACAGGTGCCGGTAGTGGTGTAGCTATGGTGGGCAAAATCAAGGCCTTTATTCGTGGTCGCTTCGACGCTTGGTTGGAGAAACGAAGCCCTCCCTGCAGTCACTTAGTGCTTAATCAGCGCCGTATTTTTATTATTCCATCGCGCGCTGGTGCTGGATATCTATTGATGTTGCTGGGGCTTTTATTACTGGCGATTAATTATCAAAACAATCTTATTTTTGCGCTTACCTTCTGGCTCTTTAGTCTTCTCTTAGTAGCGATTCTTCATACCTACGCTAATTTATCTGGAATTAGTTTACGAGCCGGCGCGGCGGAAGCGGTATTTGCCGGTCAGCCGGCTGCCTTTCATTTGCACCTGGAAGCGGGCGCGCGTGATCGCCATCGCTTGTATTTAGGATTTACCGATCAAGCACCAGTATCTTGTTCTTTGAGTAGGCAAATAGGGGGGGCGGATGTGATTTTAAAATATCCGACGCTTAAGCGTGGTCCGCTGCGCCCAGGCCGAATGACGATTACCACCCGCTATCCACTGGGAATATTGCGGTGTTGGGGCGCGCCTAAATTAGACTGGCACTGCCTAGTTTACCCGCAGGCAAAGTTACTGCGACCATTGGTGAATAGTGCGGCGGAAGGTGAGGGTAGCATTCCCGATATCGCTCGTGATAGTGACGAATTCAGTGGCTTTCAACGTTATCAGCCGGGACAGCCACCTAGGCGTATTTTCTGGAAGGCTTACGCTAAGGGGCAAGCGCTGCAGAGCAAGCAGTTTGAGCAATCGCAGGCGGATGAATTAATGTTGGATTGGAATGAGCTCGACGGTTTAGGTACAGAGGATCGATTAAGCACGCTGTGTGCTTGGGCGCTGGATTGCAATGCACGCGGACTCTCCTTTGGTTTGCAGATGCCTGGTGTCAACATTGCTGCGGCCAGCGGCGGAGATCAATTGCCGCGGGTCTTGCGCGCACTGGCACAATACTCATGAAGTCGGCAATTAATATGGAGTGGTGGTCGTGAACGCTGCGGATAATCGTCACGCAGTAGTCTGGCTATTGCTGGCGCAGTTGTTAGCGATACTACCCTTGGTTGCAGTGTTGCCATTTTGGATTGTGCTGGTGTGGGCTGCGTCGGCATGGTGGTATTGGCGCATTATTACAGTTGGCTGGGTTTTTCCAGTTGTGGCTGTAAAGGGCTTGTTAGCCATTACCTCGGTGGCTGGGGTTTATGCGTCATTTGGCTCGCTGTTTGCCATAGAAGCGATGGTAGCGATACTTGTTCTGGCGGTTATTTTAAAGTTGCTAGAGCTCAAAACTGAGCGTGATCATTGGTTGGTGCTCATGCTCAGTTATTTCGTTGTTGCCTGTGGTTTATTGTTTTCACAACAAATTATTGATGTGCTATTTACCTTATTGCAAATAGCGGTGCTGTTGATTGCGCAGCAGGCCATGAATCGCGATAAGGCGCCGGCGACAACCCTGCTGCGATCTGTGTGCGTGATGGCCCTGCAATCGCTACCGCTAATGCTGCTGCTGTTTGTGATTTTTCCTCGTATTGGGCCACTGTGGACCATGCCATTGCCCAGTGGCCAAGGCGTCACGGGAATGTCCGATTCACTTGAGTTTGGTGATATCGCAACCCTAAACCAGTCGAGTGCCTTGGCATTCCGAGTGCGCTTTGAGGGGGATCTGCCCAACCCTGAATCACTCTACTGGCGGGGTTTAGTGCTTGATCAATTTGACGGCCGGCGCTGGACACGAACGGCCTGGCCGGCGCGAAATAAAATTTCCTCTCCCAGCATTACTCAGGAGAGTATTGAGTATACCGTTACCCTAGAGTCGGCACTGCACGAGTGGCTTTACGTTTTGCCGCTAGCAGCAGTGAATAGAAGCGATGTCTATTACACGGCCCAACATCAGTGGTTAAGTAAGCGGCCGATCAGCGGGCGAGTCGAGTATACGGTTAAGAGCTATTTGTCTGAGGCCTTAGTGGACAGTGACGGCAGTCAGCGTCAAAATTTACAGCTGGGTGGTAACTCCAATAACCCTAAAGCGCGGGCTTTGGCTGCTCGGTGGCAGCAAGAAATCTCCAGCCCCAGTGAACGAGTGGCGGCGGCAATCAGGTATTTTGAAACGACACCCTTTGAATACACGCTCACGCCAGCCATACTCGGAGAAAATAACGTCGATGAGTTTTTATTTACCACTCGACAAGGCTATTGCGAGCACTTTGCGGCTAGCTTTGTCTATTTAATGCGAGCGGCGGGTGTGCCCGCGCGTATTGTTGTGGGCTACCAAGGTGGTGAATTTAATCAGCGCGACAACTATTTGCTGGTTCACCAGTCAGATGCACACGCGTGGGCAGAGGTGTGGTTTGAAGATCGTGGCTGGGTGCGGGTAGACCCGACAGCAACGGTTGCTCCAACACGTATTCGACTGGGTGCGGAAGCCTTATTAAGTGGTCAGAGCGGGTATTTGAATGGGTCGCCAATGTCGCTTCGTCGCTTTGAATGGGCGACACGTCTGCGCTACTTTGTCGATAATATGAATTACGCGTGGGCGCGCTGGGTGCTGAATTTTGACAGCGACGCTCAAACTAGTTTTCTGCGTGGAGTTTTAGGAGAGATCAGTCCTCAGCGCATGCTAATTGCCGTGATGCTAATGGGCGGTCTACCCTTGGCATTCGCTGCATTTTTTAGTTTGCGCTTGCCAACTCGGCGGGGCGAAGATTTGGCGGCGCGCTACTATTTGCGAAGCTGTCGAGCTCTGGCGCGGCGCGGTTTGAAACGTAAAGAGGGCGAAACACCAGAGGATTTTCTTGGCAGGGTTACGTTAGAGCAGCCGTGTTGGGCTGCGTGGCTGGGAATGCAAACGCGGCTCTTCACTGAATGCAGCTATTATTCGCAGCAAAGCCCGAACTATAAGCAAAATTTACAAAATCTAAAGCGTTATCAGCGTCCGCGTAAGTGGTTGGAAAAAAAAAAGTAAGAGGGGATTGGCACATTGATTACCAAGATTGTGATTGTTGTTTTTTCGGTTGCATTGATATTTTATTTGAACCGCATTGTTAATGGCGTGCTAGTTACGTTCGCCAAAAAAAATCGTATGTCGGCACTGCGGCTTGGTTACATGAGAAAAGCCGTAAATATTGGTTTTTTACTATTGGGATTTATATTGGTCTGTTTTGTAATCGGCTTAGGCTATCAACAGGTCTTTATATTTCTATCATCATTTTTAGCGGTGCTGGGTATCGCTTTGGTTGCGCAGTGGTCAATTCTTAGTAATATTACGGCAGGTGTCATCATCTTTTTTGCATTTCCTTACCGTATTGGCGATCGCATTAAGGTGGTCGATAAGGATGACGATATAACCGGCCGAATTGTAGAGATCGCATTGTTTCATGTTCTTATTCGTCGAGATGATGGCAGCACCGTGACTTACCCTAATAGTATTATTCTACAAAAAGCCGTTATTAAGTTGACCGGGAGTGTTAGTAAAGCGGCTGAGATCAACACCGCTGAGCAGCAAAAGGAGGTCGCGGCGAAAATGCTTCCAAAAAAGGAAGATCCAGAATGTTAGTATTTAGCTTCGGTAGGCTTTATAAAACATTTGCGCGCAATGGCTGACGTATTCTTTTAGCTCGGTGTCAGATCGGTTCTTTTGTAGACCGAGTACGCTGCGAAATTGGGTTTCACAGACAATCATGGAGATAAGTTGAGCCGCTGCGGTCTCAATATTTGCTATGTTTAAGAGGCCTAACTTATTCTGTTCCGCTAGGTAATTTGCTAGCTGAGCGCGAATTTTGCCCGGTCCCGCATCCCAAAATAACTCTCCTACTTCGGATCGTCCGGCTTCGGCGACGCAGACTCTAAACATACCAATGGCGTCTTCGCTAGTCAGTAGGGCCGACAGGTGCATACAAAAAGATACCAGATACTCTTCACACTGCATTGAACGTTTTATTTTTCCTGGCGCCAGATGGTACTCGTCGCACTTGCCATCTATAGCGGCGGTGAATAACTGTTGTTTATTGCCGAAGTGACTGTAGACAGTTTGTTTAGATACGCCCGCTGATTTGGCGATTTCTTCCATGCTGACTTTTTCAAAGCCGCTACTTATGAATAGGGAGCCGGCGGCGTCGATGATCTGCTTGCGCTTTTCTTCACTTTTTATTCTGACGCGTTTTTCCTGCACGGTACTGTTTACCTTTGGCTGTTCCGAGGGCGATATATTGCCGATATGTAATACTAATTTATATAAAATAGACTGGACAGTCCAGTTTTGTTTATCTATATTTGGAACGATCTAGAGTATCCCGAGTATTTTTTTATGCAACGATTTGTCGCCCACGCCGGCTTCCTGATAGCCGTTTGCCTGATGCCGCTGGCTGCGTTAGCCGAAGTCGGTATCCAGAGCGTCAGTAGCACTGCCATCGAGCGTTTGCCTAGCTATCAAGCCCAGCGTGTATTTGCGGGCCGAGTTGTTGGCAGTCAGCGGGCTGATATTGGCTTTGAACTGGATGGTAAGGTTGCGAAAGTCACAGTTGAAGATGGTCAGCAGGTGAAGGCGGGTGACATTCTTGCGCGTCTTGACACGCGATCATTAGATATTGAAAAGTCTGAGCTGACTGCAGCGCAGCGGGAAGTTAGCGCGCGGCTGGAGCAGCTGGATAAAGATCTTATTCGCTTTAGTAACTTACGAGAGAGCGGTTATGTTTCGGTAGGGCAGTTTGATGAACTCGCGTCTCGCCGCAGTGCTACGGCGGCGCAGCTGTCACAGGTTGATGCTCGTCTTAGAGGCGTGGCATTGCGAAAGAAAAAGTCGGCGATGACGGCACCCTTTAGCGGCGAAGTGTCGACTCAGGGCTTAGAGGAGGGGTTTTTAGTCAGTGCAGGGCAGCCGCTGATGCAGCTAGTGGCTACTGGGGATATCGAGGCGGTGTTTGGTATTTCTGATCGTCTAGGCCGAAATCTTGTTTACGGTCAAACCTTGACTATTTCTGGCGATTTTGGCGAGTGGCCGGTATCAGTTATCTCTGTCGCGCAGAATTTAGATTGGCGAACTCAGACGCGGACGGTGCGGGTGCAATTACCTCCCGACGCGCCGGCGGTCGATGGCAACACGACTTATTTACATTTGCCTGAAGAGCGACAGGTAGCTGGTTTTTGGGTTCCCTTGACAGCCCTGTTAGAAGACGTGCGGGGAACGTGGGCGGTGTATTATTTGGCGGTCGCGGATAGTGATCTATATCAGGTGAGGAAGCGCTCGGTTCAGCCAGTTTACCAGTATCAGGGCAGAGTATTTGTTGACGGTGAGCTGCAATCAGGTGATCGCTTGGTGACGGCCGGGCTGCATCGACTGTCGCCGGGGCTGCATGTCAGCCTGGCGGGTGAGTGATTAGATATGCTGTCTAAAATTCTGACTAATCCCCGCATGGTGGCGCTTCTAACGGCGCTGATACTTGTTGCGGGTCTTGCCGCCGTGGCGAGTTTACCGCGGCTTGAAGATCCTCATATTGTTAATCGTCACGCTATATTGGTCACACCCTTCCCAGGCGCCAGTGCTGAGCGGGTTGAAAGCCTGATTGCTGAACCCTTAGAGAATACCCTGCGGACTGTGCCTGAGGTGCTGCATATCACTTCCCACTCAAGTGGTGGGATGTCGGTTATTTTGGTGCACTTAGAAGATGCTGTCATGGCGGATGATAATGATCGGCTGTGGGCGGAGCTACGAGATAAAATTCAGCAAGCTGCGCGTGACCTCCCTGCTGGTGCGGGTGAACCATACTTAGATACTGACCGAGGCTATGCCTTCACCTGGATTGGCGCATTGACCTGGGAGGGCAGCGGTCCCACTGATTTATTGCGTTTGGGCCGCTACGCCGACGAGTTGGCGAATAGACTGCGAAATTTAGCGGGCACGGATATTGTCGAGGTGGTAGGGGCGCCAGATGAAGAGGTGCAAGTTAAAGTTGATGTTGTTAAGGCTGGGGCCGTGGGCCTGGATGTGCCTAGAATTGCGGCCTTATTGGGTAACAGCGATGCCAAAACCGCCGCGGGTGAACTCAGTAACGATCAACAGCGTATTTCGCTAGAGTTAATTGGTGGCTTTGATGCGATTGAACGTATTCGGCGCACCCCCTTATTAACCTTAGCCGACGGCGGATCGCTGCAATTACAAGATATTGCACAGGTCTACCGCGGCGGGCCCGATGTCCCGCGAGATATGACGATAGTGAGCGGTGAGCGCGCTGTGGCGATCGGTTCGCGAATGCTTCCGCATATGCGTGGAGACCGTTGGACAGTCGCATTGCAGGCGGAGGTCGCTGATTTCGTTCAAACCTTGCCTGACGAGATCAAGCTAAAAGAGCTCTTTGTGCAAGAGCGCTATAACAATGTGCGCTTGGGCGATTTGATTAATAATATCTTGCTCGGTTTTGGATTCATTTTTGCTATTTTGCTGTTTACTTTAGGTTGGCGATCCGCCGTGATTGTCGCGGTATCACTGCCGTTGACGATGCTGTTTTCTTTAGCGTGTATGCGCATGACCGATTTGCCCATTCATCAGATGTCGGTGACGGGTCTTATCGTTGCGCTGGGGATTATGGTCGACAACGCCATTGTGGTGGCGGATACGGTGATGCGCTATCGCCGCGATGGTTTCTCCGCCACTGCGGCGGCGTCAAAGGCGCTGCGGCACCTTTGGATTCCCTTACTAGGTTCCACACTAACCACGGTTTTAACCTTCATGCCGGTGGTGTTAATGCCCGGACCTGCAGGTGAATTTATCGGACCCTTGGCCCGTACAGTGATATTTTCGCTGCTAGGGTCTTGGCTGATTTCGCTGTTCATTATTGCTCCGGTCGCCGGTAAGTGGTTAGCGAATAATCAAGCCAATGGAGTTGGCGCTCCGCGCCTAAATCGCGGTTTTCGACGACTATTGGCATGGGTATTACTCCGCCCGCGCCGGATGATGTTGGTGGCGTGCGTATTGCCAGTATTGGGCTTTGTCACTAGTCAAACTTTGCCTGAGCAGTTTTTCCCGCCCTCAGATCGGGACATGATAAATCTTGAGCTCTATCTACCCGCAGGCAGTAGTATTGAGCTAACGCGGCGCGCGACAGAGCAAGTGACTGAAGTGATTAATCGGCACCCTGAAATTACTTCCCTACACTGGTTTATTGGCCGCAATGCGCTGTCCTTTTACTACAATATAATGAGTAGTAAGGATGGCGCATCTAACTACGCGCAGACCATGATGAAGATGGTGGATTTTAATGAGGCCAATCGACTAATTAGTGTGCTGCAGCGCGAGCTGGACGAGAGCTTCCCTGACTATCAGATTATCGTACAGCGACTCGCTCAGGGCCCGCCTTCAAATGCGCCGGTTGAAATACGCTTGTATGGTAGTAGTTTGCCGCGCTTGAAGGCCATGGGGGACGAGTTGCGGCGTATCGCCCAGGAAACCGACGGCGTGGTTCACGTGCGGGATTCCCTCGGACAAGTGGTGCCGAAAATCTGGTTTGATATTGATGAAAGTGAAGCTCAGCGCAGTCAGGTTGGCTTGAAGGATATTTCATCTTTGTTGGCGGCGAGTGTTGATGGCGTAGTCACGAGTAGTATGTTGGATGGCACTCAGCAGCTACCTGTGCGGGTTTCGGGCGCGGGTGTAAAAACCACCAGTATTGATCGTTTAATGTCGTTTCCGCTGGTGTTACCAACAGGGGGAAGACCCCTGTCGTCACTGGCAACGGTAGAGTTGCTGCCAGCACAGGCGCAGATTTCACGACGCGACGGTCAACGCGTCAATATGGTCGACATATTTATAAGAGATGATGTACTTCCCTCTGAAGTACTCAATCGCATAAGGGCACGATTAGCGGAGGAGGAGTTTGATGTGCCCGCGGGATACACTATTGAAATTGGGGGGGAATCCGAAAACCGCAATGAGGCTGTTGGCAACCTAATGGGCAGTGTCGGCATTATTCTGGTATTGCTTATTGTGACCGTGGTAATGGCATTCGACTCTTTCCGTTTGGCGGGTTTGGTATTTGCTGTGGCGATTCAATCTGCCGGTATGGGCATGCTCAGTTTGTGGCTTGGCCAATACCCGTTTGGTTTTACCGCCGTTATAGGCTTAATGGGGTTAATGGGCTTGGCGGTAAACGCGGCGATAGTTATTTTGACTGAATTAAAAGCCTCGCCATTAGCGATGACTGGAGACAGGGCAGAGATTGTCGATGTGGTATCGGTGTGCACTAAACATATTGGCTCGACAACGCTTACTACCGTAGCAGGGCTTATTCCCTTGATTTTATCCGGCGGCGGATTCTGGCCACCCTTTGCAATTGTATTGGCGGGAGGCACCGTATTAACAACCATCTTGTCCTTGTTCTTTGTGCCCGCCGCGTTTTTGGTTTTAAGAAAGCCCTATATTGCAAAATATTTGTCGCAGGCCAACACTCCCGCTCAGGAAGGGAAATGAGGCGCTACAATATATAGAGAGCGCCACTGTTGGTTCGTGGCGCCGTGCTATTATTTCAACGACGAATACCGGTTTTAAGCGAAATTCTGCGCAGCAAGTGCGGCTTACTGCCCTTGCTTGGTGAGTTTATGCCCGTTTATTTGTCAGTTATTGCTATACTGCCGCCATGATAGATCCGCGCCGATGATAGTGAGAGACGCTGTCTTGGGTTAATGACGAATGAGAGTAGTAATGAATTTAAACAAAGACATTCAGCAGTTAAATAACAAGTTAGATATGCTGCGACGTAAATTAGATGATGCCAAGGCGCGTGACGATCAAGGTTTAGTAAAGCAATTCAAGCGTGAGCTGACGACGGTTAATAAAAAAATTGCCAGTATAAAAGGCATGCAGAGTCGCAGTAATTCAGCGCAGGGAGAGGCTTTAAACGCACTGCCATTTCATCGTCCTTTAAGTAAGCTCGAACAAGCAGACATGGGCAAGTTTAAAAAATCAGTGCGCGGGCTAATTGTCGTCCATCCATTGACTACCTTGGGCAAAGAAATGGGTATTTCCGAGGTGACTGGCTACGCACCAAAGGCTTTTTAATCGAGCGCGCAGAACGTTTGTAAATAGTATTAAGCGCTCAATTTAGGGCTGAACTCAGGACTTAGTTCTAGGCTCGGTTTCGGGCTTAACATCGGACTAGGCCTCTCTGCTAATCCACCTCATACTCTAGTGTTTTTCGCTCTGAAAAACCTTTGCGCCTGCTGCTGATCTCGACTATTTGCACAGCGGCTTGCGAGCGCAATTCACTGTCACGCTCTTCGAACACAATAAGCCATACTCACGAGCGCAGTGTGCGTTGAGCCGTTTTGCATAAGCGCAGCGGCGGTGCTGAGTGAAAAGTGTTTGTCTTTTATCCGGGTCCGAAAATGTATTTACTAAGACGGGCTATCAAAGGTAGAGTTTATCGAGTTCTAGCTTAGAGTCACTATTCTATGTCTGTTAAACAACCGACACCGCTTCGATTACGACCTACCGTGGGAGATGCCATTGGCACCACGGCGTTTTTTCGCAATAGGGTGCTCAATGAAACGCTACTTAATGAATTACTAATATCAGGGCGTAAGCACTATTCAATATTGTTTCATGCCTGCTCCATCGGTGCCGAAGTCTATAGTTTTGTTATTCAGTACTTGGCGGGGGGCTTTAATGAGCACTTTAGTCTTTCATGTTACGCAACTGACAAGCAGCAAGACTTTGTAAGCTATGCTGATCACGCTCAGTTTCCTCAAGAGATCCTGCAGGGCTGTTCTGAGGCAGAACGGCAGTACTTTACCATCGATAATGGCGCTGTATCTCTGAATAGCAACGTAAAAAGAACCGTCGAATTTTTACCTGCGGCTGACTTTGCCAGCTTCGACAGTGAGCGCAGTTACGATGTGGTGGTGCTATTAAATGCGCTCGTTTATGTAAGTGCAGAGATGCAGGCCGAGGTATTTGATCGAGTGAGCAGCTATAACCCTGGCTGGTTAGTCACGTCTGGGTTTCACCAAGCCACGATTAAAAAAGATTTACAGCGTAACGGCTATTCTCCAGTTGAGACCGCGATGGAAGAGATTCATATGAGCTGGACTGATCGGCTGCGTGAGAAACCGGTGCCGCAGGAGGCATTGCCGCCAAATATATTTACAGATTGGTCTTTGCCAGCGTTTAGCGAAGTGCCAGATTATAGATATCGCTATTGCGCCATATTTAGCAAGGATGGACCCTTGAATGCTTAAAGTGTCTTAAATAGGGTTGCTGCTAGGCACTGTTAAAAGCTAAAACGCAGATGCAAAAAAGCCGCCCTAAGGCGGCTTTTCTTTTAACAAGAGTAAGCCAAAAACTTACATTGTCACCTCAGTAATTTCTACTGACGCAATACGCTTACCTTCTTCCGCACCTTTTTGGAAAGACGCAATCTGATCGAAGTTCATATAGCGATAAATCTCGCCTGACATGGCATCCAAATCTTTGCAATATTCCATATATTCAGCTGGCGTTGGCAGGCGGCCCAAGATCGCGCCAACCGATGCTAATTCAGCAGAGGTTAGGTAGACATTAGCGCCATTACCAAGACGGTTAGGGAAGTTACGAGTTGAGGTGGAGAGTACAGTAGCGCCATCCGCAACACGCGCTTGGTTACCCATGCAAAGTGAACAACCTGGCATTTCGGTGCGCGCACCAGAAGCGCCGAAGATGTTGTAGTAGCCTTCTTCCATCAGGGTGTGCTGATCCATCTTGGTGGGTGGCGAGATCCACAGACGGGTATTCAGCGTGCCTTTGTTGGCGTCGAGCAGCTTACCAGCGGCGCGGAAGTGACCAATGTTGGTCATGCAGCTACCGATGAAGACTTCGTCTACTTTGTCGCCAGCAACTTCAGACAGCAACTTAGCGTCGTCGGGGTCGTTAGGGCAGCAAACTACAGGCTCTTTCAGCTGGTCTAGATCGATTTCGATAATCTCAGTGTACTCGGCATCGGCGTCGCCTTCGAGCAGGCTTGGGTTGGCCAGCCATGCTTCCATATTAGCAGCGCGGCGCTCTAAGGTACGTGGGTCGCCATAGCCTTCGCTTACCATCCAGCGCAGTAGAGTGATGTTCGAACGCAGGTATTCAGAAATTTCTGGAATACCTTGCTTGATGGTGCAGCCAGCAGCAGAACGCTCTGCAGAGGCGTCGGACAATTCAAATGCCTGTTCAACAGTCAGACCAGACAAGCCTTCGATTTCAAGAATGCGGCCAGAGAAAATATTCTTCTTGCCCTTTTTCTCAACGGTCAGATGACCTTCTTTAATAGCTTGGTAAGGAATGGCGTGAACCAGATCGCGCAGGGTAATGCCTGGCTGCATTTTGCCTTTAAAGCGAACTAGCACTGATTCGGGCATATCTAGAGGCATAACGCCTGTGGCCGCTGCGAAAGCAACCAAACCAGAACCCGCGGGGAAAGAAATACCCATTGGGAAGCGAGTATGGGAGTCACCACCGGTGCCGACAGTATCTGGCAGCAGCATGCGGTTCAACCAGCTGTGGATGATACCGTCGCCGGGGCGCAATGAAACACCGCCGCGGGTCATGATGAAGTCTGGCAGGTTATGCTGGGTGTCGATGTCAATTGGCTTGGGGTAAGCCGCCGTGTGGCAGAATGACTGCATGGTCAGGTCGGCAGAGAAACCGAGGCAGGCCAAGTCTTTCAGCTCGTCGCGGGTCATCGGGCCAGTGGTGTCCTGTGAGCCCACAGTGGTCATTCTGGGTTCGCAGTAAGTGCCGGGACGAATACCTTCGCCTTCAGGCAGGCCGCAGGCGCGACCAACCATTTTCTGCGCCAAGGTGTAGCCTTTGCCGGTATCGACGGGCTGCTCAGGCAGGCGGAACAGGGTAGAGGTGGGTAGCCCCAGTGATTCGCGTGCTTTAGACGTCAGGCCACGTCCGATAATCAGGTTGATACGGCCACCAGCGCGAACTTCGTCCAACAACACGGGTGATTTCAATTCGAAGGTGCTGAGGGTATCACCGGTTTCAACATTTTTGATGACACCGTCATAAGGGCGGATTTCAATCACATCGCCCATATTTAGATCGTCAACAGGGGCTTCGAATACCAGTGCGCCAGCATCTTCCATGGTGTTGTAGAAGATCGGAGCGACTTTACTGCCGATACATACGCCGCCGGAACGCTTATTGGGAACACCGGGCATATCGTCGCCGAAGAACCACAATACCGAGTTGGTGGCAGATTTACGCGAAGAACCCGTGCCGACAACATCACCTACGAAGGAGATCGGATGACCTTTCTTCTTGAGTTCGTCCATCAGGGTTAGTGGACCAACGCTGCCTTGGGTATCGGGTTTGATACCATCGCGTTCCATTTTGAACATCGCCAAGGCATGCAATGGAATGTCGGGGCGTGACCACGCATCAGGCGCGGGAGATAAGTCATCAGTATTGGTTTCGCCGGTGACTTTAAATACGGTGTTAACGATGCTTTCTGCTACTTCGGGGCGGTTGGTAAACCATTCGCCGTCGGCCCAGCTTTGAATAACTTCTTTGGCTAACGCATTGCCGGCTTTCGCTTTTTCTTCCACATCGTGGAAGGCGTCAAACATTAGCAAAGTGTGTTTGAGTTCTTTAGCGGCGAGTTCTGCTAGGTCAGCATGGTCGAGGAGGTCGACCAAGGTGATGATATTATAGCCACCGTGCATATTGCCCAGTAGTTTGACGGCGAGTTCTTTGCTGATAAGCGGGCTGCTAGCTTCGTCTTTAACGACAGCGGCGAGGAATCCTGCTTTAACATAGGCGGCTTCGTCCACGCCAGGTGGTACACGGTTGGATATCAGGTCAACAAGTACCGCTTCTTCGCCAGCGGGCGGAGTCTTTAGTAGCTCTATTAAGCCCGCAACTTGTTCAGCGTTTAGTGGCTGGGGAACAATGCCTTGCGCGGCGCGTTCAGCGACGTGTTTCCGATATGCTTCTAGCACAGTGTAACTCCTCTTTTCAGTTTCGGTACCCGTATCCGCCGGGATCGCCGGGGCCGGGGCTATCGATGCCCATCATCGATGCGAAATAGGGGGCTGCAAGTATACTTAAAATCCCTACGGAGGTTAAGTGAATTACGACACTTGCCAGCACTTGTGGCGGTAGCTTACTCTTGAGTCCCCGAGTTTGATCTGTATTTTGGAGTATCTTTTGGCTGCTATGAACCCCCGAGTTGTCACCCCATGCACTGGCGTGTGTTCTACCGCGCTGGGCGATGATGTGTGTCGGGGGTGTAAACGCTACAGTCACGAGGTCATTGACTGGAATAGTTACACTGACCAACAAAAGCAGATTATTGACGAGCGCCTAGACGGTTTTCTGATTCAGGTGATGTCGAATAAATTACGGGTCAGCGATGCTGACGTTCTGCAGTGGCAATGCCAAATCCAAAGAGTGCGTTACCCCGTTCATAAAAGCCCTTATATTTGGCTGTTTCAGCTGCTTAGGGCCGGTGCTGGGCAGATTGGTGATACAAGTCAGTTTGGATTTGTGGTTGACGGGCAGTTTCGTGATCTGCCCTTGTTACAGCTCAGGGATATCATCGATAAAGAGTTCTATTTGCTCTCCGAGGCGCATTACCAACGTTATATCGGTATGTATCTACGCAGCGAAGCTTGAATTTTACCCACTGCGCCACGGCAATCTGTTTTATGACGAGAAGCGGCTCAGATACTGGGCTGAATTTGTTATACTGCCCCTCGTTTTTCATCAGCCGGATGACTGTCCATGTCAGTAGATATTAGTGATATTTTAGCCTTTTTGCCCTGTGAGACTCCGCAGGCGTGGGTCGATGCTGCGCTTGCTCACCCAGAGGAAATGCTGATTGACCATGCTAATTGTGAAAAAAAAGCGGCGGGTACGGCCCTGAACTTAATGTTCCGTTACGTGGATAAGCCTGATTTACTCAGCCGGATGTCTAAGTTAGCGCGAGAAGAATTACGTCATTTCGAACAGGTAATGGCGATTATGAAAAAGCGTGGCATTGAGTATCGGATTTTGTCGTCAGCGCGTTATGCCAACGGTCTGCGAGGGGAGGCTAGGACGAGTGAGCCACATAAGCTTATCGATATTCTTATTATTGGCGCCTTAATTGAAGCGCGCTCTTGTGAGCGATTTGCCCGTATTGCGCCATTGCTAGACAGCGAATTAGGCGCCTTCTACACCTCGTTATTAAAATCTGAGTCTCGGCACTTTAAAGATTATTTGAGTTTGGCTGAGCGCTACGCTAATGAAGATATTGCGCCTCGCATTGAGCTTTTTAAGCAGAAAGAACAGCTTTTAATCGAAACCGAAGATGATGTCTTTCGCTTTCATAGTGGGCCTTTAGCGGCATAAATCCGCGGGTTTTAATGAGTAGGGGCTGGATCTTTATTATTAAACAAAAGATCCGGTATCCACTAATTGGCGAGAAACTTCGCTAATGCTGCGGCCCTGACGAACGGCATTTTTACTTAGTAAATCGCTAGCCTGTTCATCAGTTAAACCGTAGGTCTCGATGATGAATTTTTTGGCGCTATTTAGAATCTGGCGCGCATCGACTTCCGGTTTAAGGGCGAGCACTTCTGCGCTTAAATGATCAATGCTATAAAAGTAACTTAAGGTAATGTCGATTAGCGATTGCAGTAAGCTATGCGGGATATCATCTATCGCGTAAATACTGATGCCCGCTTCTGCTGCAAGTCGATTAATACTTTCTGAACGCCGATTCCCTAGCTCTATAACCGTGCATGGACTTCCTTTATTCAGTTGCGCCAAATGTTCGAGGGTGTCGCGGTTGGGGGAGTTGGTGTCTACTAAAATGATTTCTGGATGCTCCTCGCCAACGAGTTGGTAGATGTCCGTGGGGTGATTGTTGAGATTAATGAGTTCGATGCCCGCTCCAGCCAGAATTGGCTCAAGTTTTTTGGCGCGGCTATCGTCGATATCTATCAGCAATACTTTCATTTGAACTACTTGGCCTCTTTTTGACTATTAATAAGTCGCAACGCTGGAATATCTGCTTTGGATAGGCTTTGCTGCTCTAGGTATTTAATGATGCCGCCCACACTGATCACCTTGCCATCTAAAAATTGATTCGGACCGATGTGTTGCGATTTCGTTAGCATATTTTTTTCGTGTAAATTGCCTTCTGTTTTCCTGTCTATGCTCGGACTTTCAAGCCCGATAGCGTCAGCGGCGATACGAAATAAAGAGGGCTTATACACAGCCGCTACGGTTTCTTCGATATTAATCGGCGTTGTGAGCTGTCCCCAGCGATACATTTGTGAAATAAACCACTCGGCGTGGTTTAGCCATGGGAAGTTGGCGGAGTAGCGGTGAAATACGTGAAAGTCTTCAACTTTTTCTGGTGGCTGTCCAAAGTGCTTAAGTGACAAGCCCATAAGGGATAGCGCAACGGTTTCTTCCGGCAGCGCTATATAGGCCGCTTGACTAATCATTTTGGCGGCGGCCTTACGATTTTCTTTTTTGTCCAGCCAGATACAGGCGTTGATTAATGCCCTTAAAATGGCCTGGTGTGTTGCGGGGTTTTCATTTGCCCAAGTTTCGCTGACGGCGAACACTTTCTCTGGACTGTTATTCCAGAGTTGGTACTTGGTGGCGACCACATGCCCTAGTTTTTGTTGCACGGCTAAGGTGTTCCAGGGTTCGCCCACACAAAAGCCATGAATATCGCCGTCGGTCATGGCGCTGACCATTTTCGGTGGTGGGATGACAACGATTTCGACGTCGCGGTCTGGATCAATACCTGCACTGGCTAGCCAGTACCTCAGTTCATAGCTCTGGGTTGAGCAGGGGTAAACAACACCAAAGCGCAGCCTTGGTCGCTTGCTGCGTTTGTGTTCTTCGATAACGCATTGAAGCGCCTGCGCTGCAATAAGCGGACTAAACTCGCTGCGGGGGTCTACCGCAAACAGGTGGTCATAGAGATCGTTATTAACGGTAATTGCATTGCCGTTAAGATCTAGCACCATCGCGCTGATCATATCGATTTTAGGACCGCCGACGCCGAGTCGAGATGCGACTGGAATCGAGGCGAGCATTTGTGCGCCATCAAGAATACCTAGTCCAACCTTATCTCGTATGCCGGCCCAAGAGGCCTCTCTCGATAGCGTGACATTCAAGCCTTCATTAAGGAAATAGCCTTTTTCGTGGGCTACCACTAAGGGCGCGCAATCGGTAAGGGGGATAAAGCCTAGGGCTATATCGGTTTTCTCTAGTTTTAAACGGTTTTTATTATTGGTAACGGCCATCTTAAGCTCCTGTGGCTTTCAGTAGTCTATTTTGTGACCCCACTCGTCTCTTCGCGCCGGGGGCTGCGCTTACTGCGGAGATCTTTACGTATTTTTGTTGGACTGTGGCTACGCGGTAATGGTCGTTATAGAGGTGGCCAGAAAAAGCCAAAGTTGTGACCGCTTTGGCGTGGTGAGCGATAAAGTTCGTCGTACAATTTGATTCAGCTTTAATGTTCATAAGTGCATTTTGTTAATTGAGGCGTGTTAAAGCCTCTACCACCTCAATGGGTTCGTCCATGAGCAACAGCTTTTGCTCCTTTGCCAAAATTGGCTTCTCTGCTACATCTTCTGTGTGTTTCTACTGGCGTTTACGGCGAGTGTCTATGCTATTTTAGGTTTAAATTGTACTCCAGCTTCTTGGGTATTTAGGCCCTACATTTTCGTTTATAAGCACCTCATTTGATCGGCCAAGTCGATCTTTTTCTTGACCCCTAATCGCCGTGTTAAGTAATGGTTTCCGTTTACCGAAGCATAATATAGGCCAAGTTTTGTGGATCTATTAGCGCGGCGATTACGGTGCCTTTGTTTGCCGTATAAAGGCTTGCGGCAATATGCGGTGAGTGTCGTTTCTATTAGCTAAGTTATTGATAAGCAATATAAACTTATCGGGGCCGATAATAGACTTAACATCGAGTAGAGCCTTGAAAAGTTGGGGGTTCTGCGGGTATTTCGACGTGCTAAGCTCTAATAGCGGCTAGGTATGCCGCGAGCCCTTATTTTTCAGCGTAATAAGCAGGGTTTAGCGAGGGTTAAAATATGGCCGCTGCACTGCATTGCTACAGATTCCAGATTCAGCGCCTCATGTCGTTTCTCTAGGCTCGCATTAATCTGGTGCGTTGGCGCTGTCAATCGGGTGCTTAACGGGGCGATTCTTAAAGCGGGCTAGATTTCAATGATAGATCATTGTTCTCATCGCTTAGATACCAAACTGCATGGTCCCAGTCCCCAAGCACAATACGTTCTGCCGATTGGTCGTTAATGGTGAGCTGGTGCCGGTACGGCCTGTGAGTGTGACCATGGATGAGCCGAGTGCAGGCGTGTTCTTTCAGCGCGGCGATAACGGCAGTAGTATTAACGTCCATAATGTCTTCGGCTTTATTGCTGTTTGCCTCGCCGCTTACCATACGCAGGTGTTTGGCGATTGCGCGACGCTCTTCTAGCGGCTTGCCAAGGGCGTCTTTTTGCCAGGCTGGATCGCGCGCCATCTTTCTGAATTGCATATATTCTTGGTCGTCAGTGCATAGACTGTCGCCGTGCATTAACAGGGTTTGTTCACCGCTTAGTGAAATAACCGTCGGGTCTGCAAGGGGTTTGGCGCCGACTTCTGCGCAAAATGCGTCGCCAACTAGAAAATCTCGGTTGCCGTGCATGAAGTAGAGTAAAACGCCGTGCCCAGTCAGAGCCTTGAGCTCGGATTTTACTGAGGTGATAAAGTCCGAGCTGTCGTCATCGCCGACCCAGCTTTCAAAGAAATCACCCAGAATATAAAGTGCTTTGGCTTGCATGGCTTTGTTTTGAAGGAAATCGAAAAACGCCCGGGTGATATCCGGGCGCGTTTCATCCAGATGTAAGTCTGAGATAAAGAGAGTGGTCATGCTGATATCAGTCTACCCACACGGCTTTTTCGACGATCACATCTTCGGCCGGTACGTCTTGGTGACCACCTGCGCTGGTGGTTTTAACCGCTTTTATCGCGTTGACAACATCGAGACCATCTACGACTTTTGCGAAAACCGCGTAACCCCAGCCTTGCATGGTTTTGCTGCTGTGGTTCAAGAAGTCATTGTTCTTTATGTTGATAAAGAATTGCGCGCTGGCTGAATGCGGATCGCTGGTGCGGGCCATAGCCAATGTGCCAATGTCATTTTTAAGGCCATTGTCGGCTTCGTTTTCAATCTGGTCGCGGGTCGCTTTTTGCTTCATGCCCGGCTCAAAACCACCGCCTTGGATCATGAAGCCGTCGATGACACGGTGGAAAATAGTGCCGTCATAGTAACCGTCAACCACATATTGCTTGAAGTTTTCGCAGGTCTTTGGAGCGTTTTCGAAGTCCAACTCTATTTTAATGTCGCCGAAATTTGTAGTGAAGATAATCATTTACGCTGATCTCGCTTATAACCGGAAATTAAAGCCGCTATAATAAGGCTTTTGGCCGCGAGGCGAAACCGGCGTTAAGCGACTAACGAATATCCGGTCCAAAATACGCGGCTGCGACTATCGATATCAAATAGTCGACCTTTTGATTATCTGGAACCCCATCAATGACTGACAATGCAGTATCTGGCAATAATTTTCTTCGCAGTATCGTCAAAGAAGACATCGCTTCTGGTCGTCTGAGTGGTGAGCTTGTCACCCGCTTTCCGCCAGAACCTAATGGTTTTTTACACATCGGTCACGCTAAATCGATCTGTTTAAATTTTGGGCTTGCCCAACAATTTGGTGGTCGCTGCCATTTGCGTTTTGATGACACCAACCCTGCTAAGGAAGAGCAGGCGTATATTGATGCGATTCAAGAAGATATTCGCTGGCTGGGGTTTGAGTGGTCTGGGCCAATTCGATACGCCTCTGATTATTTTGACACTTTATATGAATACGCTTTGCATTTAATTCGTGGAGGCAATGCCTATGTCTGTGATCTTAGTGCAGATGAGGCGCGGGAGTACCGCGGCAGCTTGACCGAGCCAGGTAAAAATAGCCCTCACCGAGATCGTAGCGTGGAAGAAAATGTGTCCTTATTTGAGGGTATGCGCAACGGTGATTTTGATGAGGGCAGCAAGGTGTTGCGCGCGAAAATTGATATGGCCGCGCCGAATATCAATCTCCGTGATCCAATAATCTATCGTATTCGCAAAGTTACCCACCATCAGACTGCCGATAAATGGTGTATTTATCCCACCTATGACTTTACTCACGGCCAATCTGACGCCCTTGAGGGTATTACCCATTCAATATGTACGCTTGAGTTTGAGGATCATCGTCCGCTGTACGAATGGTTTATTGCTAACTTGCCGGTGCCCGCGCAGCCCAAGCAATATGAATTTGCCCGCTTAAATGTAAATTACACCGTCACCAGCAAGCGTAAGTTGAAAATGCTGGTAGATGAAAAAATTGTTGACGGTTGGGACGACCCGCGCATGCCGACGATTGCTGGCATGCGTCGTCGTGGTTTTACTCCGTCTTCACTGCGTCACTTTTGCGAAATGGTGGGGGTTGCGCGTAGCGAGGGTGTGGTTGATGTCGCGATGCTCGAGCATGCTATTCGCGATGATCTTGATAAAAATGCGCCGCGCGCAATGTGCGTGACCGACCCCTTAAAAGTGGTTATTAGAAACTACCCTGAAGACAAAGTGGAATGGCTGAGCGCGCCAGGTCACCCAAATCGCGATGATCTTGGCGAGCGCAGTTTACCGTTTAGTCGCGAAGTGTATATTGAGCGCGAGGATTTTCGTGAAGAGGCCAATAAGAAATTTAAGCGCCTAGTTTTGGGCAAGAAAGTGCGTTTGCGTAGTGCTTACGTGCTGCTGGCAGAGTCGGTGGTAAAGGACGAAGCTGGAAACATTATTGAAGTCCATTGCAGCTATGATGAGGCGAGCCATGGGGCAGACCCGGCCGATGGGGTAAAGCCCAAAGGCGTTATTCACTGGGTATCCGCCAGCCACGGCAAGCAGGCGACAGTGCGAGTATACGACCGGCTATTTGCCCATGAAGCGCCAGACCGCGGTGGCGAAGAATTTCTCGACCATGTCAATCCGGCGTCGTTGAGCGTGCTGGAAAATTGCTGGATCGAGCCAGGGCTTGCCGATGTGGCGCCCGAGGCTAGGTTTCAATTTGAGCGCACCGGTTACTTTGTTGCCGACAGGGTTGAGCACACTAGCGCGGCGCCAGTGTTTAACCGCACCATAGCCTTGCGCGACACCTGGAGCGATGGCGGCCAGTAAATCATGGTCGGGGGCAGGTCTATGCGGCGGCCCCCAAACTGCTTGCCGATTTATGGTGTAAGTAATAGTTTTAAAGACGTTTATTGCCTGGCCGCTTAAGCCCCTCTATAAACGTTTTTTCTGAACTGCTGGTTTTAAGCTGCTGGTTTTAACTACAGGTCTAGGCTCCAAGGTTTGAGCTAGTACATTCTCACTAATAATTTTTAAGCGATTTTTATGACGATTCAAATTTATAACACCCTCAGCCGTAGCAAGCAGCCATTGATTCCGCTGCAAGATGGCAAGATTAATATGTATGTCTGCGGCATGACGGTGTATGACTTTTGCCATCTCGGCCATGCGCGGGTGTTGGTGGCCTTTGACGTCATTACGCGTTACTTGCGAGCCAAGGACTTCGACGTTAACTATGTGCGCAATATCACTGATATTGACGACAAAATATTGCGCCGCGCCGATGAAAATAACGAGTCGTTTGAGGCATTAACCGAGCGCTTTATTCAGGCGATGCACGAAGATGCGGCGCGCCTAGATATCATGCCGCCGGATCAGGAGCCGAGGGCGACTGCGCATATCGAAGATATCCTTGCCATGATTGTACGCCTGATCGAAAAGGGCTTTGCCTACGTTGCCGTCAATGGCGACGTTTATTATCGGGTCACATCGTTTGCAAATTATGGGAAGTTGTCGGGTAAAAAACCGGATGAATTGCTTTCTGGTGCGCGTATTGCTGTCGACGAGGCTAAGGATGACCCACGAGATTTTGCGCTCTGGAAAGCGGTTAAAGACGATAGTGTGAGCTGGCCTTCACCCTGGGGCAAGGGTCGACCCGGCTGGCATATTGAATGCTCGGCAATGTCTACCTGCTGCTTAGGTGACACCTTTGATATTCACGGTGGTGGGCCAGATTTGGTGTTTCCGCACCATGAGAATGAAATTGCTCAATCCGAGGCAGCAACAGGTAAAACCTATGCTCAAACATGGATGCACGCGGGTGCGGTTCGTGTTGATAATGAGAAGATGTCTAAGTCTTTGGGCAATTTTTTCACCATTCGTGAAATCCTCGATCGCTACCACCCAGAGGTGGTTCGCTATTTTTTGATTTCTAGCCATTATCGCAGCGCGATAAATTATTCAGAAGACAATTTGATTATTGCCAAGCAGAACTTGGAGCGTTTCTATCATGCGCTTAAAGGACTTGAAGTGGCGGCCGCAATTCCTTATGCGGCCTTAGATAAAAACGATAACTATGTTCAGCGGTTTGATGCTGCCATGGCTGATGATTTTAATGCGCCGGTTGCATTGGCCGTGCTCTACGATCTGGTCCGGGATTTAAATAACGCTAAAGAGGCGGCGAATCATGATCGCGCTTCCTACCTTGCGCTTACACTAAAATCGCTGGCCGGCATACTTGGTATTTTACAGCTTTCGGCAGACGCATTTTTACAGTCGGGCAGTGGTGACCAGATGGCCGCAGAAGACATCGAGGCCATGATGGCAGAGCGAGTGCAGGCTAAAAAAGACCGCCAATTTGGACGCGCTGATGAGATTCGCAATGCGCTTAAGGCTCAGGGCGTGATTTTGGAAGACAGTCGCGAGGGTACAACTTGGCGGCGAGAATAGGCTCGTAGCGAGACTTTCGATTACGGTAAACGCTTGCTAAGGCTTGGCGCGGTTGTGGCCAAGCCGGTAGAGCGTTAACAACAACCAGCCAAACAAATAGCCGCTAACGACTCCTAGGCTATTGGCAATAGCATCCTTAGCGGATGTGTCCCTTCCCGGCGAGAAGTACTGGGCTAGCTCAATAAGCACGCTAAAACCAATAACGCCCGCCGCTAGCTTCAGTCTTGTGGCATGGGTTTTCGCCGTCGGAAAAACCAGCAGCATAAATAGACCGTAGGCAACATAATGCTGGGCTTTGTCCCAGATATTAAGCGCGATAGCTTCCTCTGCCGGAAGTAGAGATAGTGTCGCTATGCAGAGTATGTAAAAGCCTGTAAGAATGCGATGCAGTGATCTGAAGGGCGGTCTCACGGTGCTTGATAGTCGTCTATTTGTAAGTTGCTGAGTTGGGTTTGTGCCGCCAGCAGGGCGACTTCGATATCCGGTTCGTCAGCATAATCTTCCATGGCAAAGCGTTCATAGGTAAAACTTACATTGGCAAAGGGCTTGGGGAATTTAGATTTATCCCAGGAGTTCTCAATTCGCCAGCCGTCATAACTTGCCCGAATTAAATACAGTGGCAGTTTGGTTTTTTTGGCGAGGATCATCGCTCCCTGTTTCATTTCGTGTCTTGGGCCTCTAGACCCGTCCACCGCAAAGGCGATGGTTTTGCCTTTGCGTGCCGCTCTTAAGAGTTGGAAGAACGCATCTTTGCCGCCGCGACTAGGTGAGCCGAGGGCAACCTCGTAATCATAGCGCTCCATAACCTTGGCAATGGCGTAGCCAAAATGGTTTTGCGAGGCAATGGCGGTGATGCCTTGGTTTCGGAAATAGTGAATTATGGGCATGAGCTCGTCGTGATAAACCGCCATTACGCATGGCTGCTCTATATCGAGGTGGTTTTTAAAGCGCAGGGTGTTCATTATCCAAAAGTACAGCTGAATAACTTCGCTCAATAATACCCGCGCAAACTTTTGCGCGGGGCCAATTTTTTTCGGTGGCTTATTAACCCTTACCATATTACTTGTCCGTGTTAGGCGATGGCTTTTTCGCCAGAATCCACGCTTTGGAAGATAAGAGTATTAATCGTCATTGGGCCTACACCGCCGGGTACGGGTGTGTAGGCGCTAACGCGGTCTATGAGCGGGGCGAGTTCGATATCGCCAACACCGCCCGGATGGTAGCCAGCGTCAACCACTACAGCGCCATCTTTGATCCAGTCTGCCTTGATGAACTCGGGTTTACCGACTGCGCCTACTAAGATGTCTGCTTGTTTAATAAGTTCTGGCAGATTTGTGGTGCGTGAATGGCAGATAGTGACGGTCGCGTTGGCCTCAAGCAGCATCATGGCCATCGGTTTGCCAAGAATGGCGCTGCGGCCAACCACAACTGCGTGTTTGCCTTCTATGGCGATTTTATAGTGTTCAAGGATGCGCATAATACCCTTGGGAGTGGCGCAGCCGTAGGCATCTTCTCCCATGGCCATACGGCCGAACCCAAGGCAGGTGACACCGTCTACATCTTTGTGCAGAGCAATGGCGTCAAAGCAGGCGCGTTCATCCACTTGCTCTGGAACCGGGTGTTGCAGCAAAATACCGTGGACATTGGGATCGATATTTAATTCGGCTATTTTCGCTAGCAATTGTTCTGTGGTGGTGGAGTCAGGCATCTCTACCGCCATTGAATCCATGCCTACGCGTCGACAGGCGTTGCCCTTCATTTTGACGTAGGTGGCAGAGGCGGGGTCGTCACCGACTAAGATGGTGGCTAAAATAGGCGTGCGGCCATTTGAGCGACTTTTTAAAGCCGTCACGCGGCTTGCCAGTTGTTCTTCCCAGCTTGCCGCCAGTGTTTTGCCGTCTAGAATCAAAGCCGTCATGCAGGTAGTTCTCGCAAAAAAAGGTGATTTAAATTAGAGTGTTATTGTCTCATGGGCTTTAAGCACTGGCCAACAAATCAATCTAATAATTTTACGTAAAACCGTTGACGAGATAAAAAGGTCTGCGTATCATGCGCAGCTCCTGTAACGGGGCACACGGGAAACGAAATACGGGGTATAGCGCAGTCTGGTAGCGCGCCTGCTTTGGGAGCAGGATGTCGGGAGTTCGAATCTCTCTACCCCGACCATTTTTCGTAACCCAACGTTCGGACGGTTTTGCGCCCGTAGCTCAGTTGGATAGAGCAACGGCCTTCTAAGCCGTGGGTCACAGGTTCGAATCCTGTCGGGCGCACCACTTACAGGACAGTTTTTACCCCAATGGTGGCCGTAGCTCAGTTGGTAGAGTCCAGGATTGTGATTCCTGTTGTCGCGGGTTCAAGCCCCGTCGGCCACCCCATATTTTTGCACCTTTCTAAAAGAGTGGCTTGTTCAGATTGTTTGTTCTGAAGTCTGGTCATCTCGCGTCTAACCTAACCGCTAGTAGTCTTGGCAACTTCGCTTCTAATCAACGGCGTCAGCCTTAATTGCTGTGTGTTTTAGCTCTGCAATTCCCTTAATTACACCAACCATTATCTAGTTTGCTAATTAAATTATATTCTTTGTGAATAATGCGCTGGTACCGGCTTATTGCTGGTACAGCTATGCTTGTCAGTGGTGAAGGGGTTGGCTGTCACTGCAGTCGGCATTACTTGCCTCGCGCCCAGAAGTTCCAGTTGCAAGTTGTGGTCTCAGTAGGGCGTGTTAAGCAATTATCTCAGGCAGCTTAGATAGGCTTTAATGCACTTATCTAGGCCCATTTCAATGGCGTCTACGGTAAATGCGTGACCGATAGAAACCTCAAGTAAATTGCGAACACTATTTTTGAACAAAAATAAATTATGAAGATTTAGGTCATGTCCGGCGTTAAGGCCTAGTCCTAGTTCGGCCGCAGTTTCGCTGGCGCTAATAAACTGGCTGAGCGCAGTATCTTGCCCTGGGGTACCAAATTTTTCCGCATAGGGCCCTGTATATAGCTCTATGCGATCAGCACCGACGGATTTTGCTAGGCGTATTTGCAGTGGGTCCGGATCCATAAACAAGCTAACTCTAACCCCGAGTCCTTGCAGTTCTGCGATTATAGGCGCAATGCGATCACCGTCTTTGCGCAAATCGAAGCCGTGGTCAGAGGTGAGCTGGCTGTCAGTGTCTGGCACCAGTGTGCATTGCGCGGGCTTGGTAAGGCGGACAATTTCCATAAATCCTGGATAGTCGCTTACACCAATGCGGTCACTTTTTGTGGCTGGCGCAAAAGGATTGCCCTCAATGTTAAACTCGACATTAAGCATGCTGGCGAGCTCGTAGCAGTCGTCTGCGCGAATATGCCGCTGGTCTGGTCTTGGGTGGACGGTGATCCCGTTGGCGCCGGCAGCAATGCATCGTGCGGCGTGCACCGCAACGCTGGGGTATTCAGTGTCTCGAGAATTGCGAATTAAAGCGATTTTATTCAGGTTGATACTTAGCGCAGTCAAAATGACCCCTCGCGCCTTGGCGCCATATTTTCGCTTACTTAATTGTTGTGGCAATAATTACAATCGACTCCACGGGAACGTCTTGCATGCCGCCGGCGGTGTGGGTTTTGCTGATTGCAATGTCGCGGACGATGTTATGGCCGTCAATCACTTTGCCGAATACGGCGTAGCCATCGCGACCCGCGCGTGCATCTAAGTTAAGGTTCATGCGCATGTTTATAAAGAACTGAGAGCGGGCGCTGTTTGGGTCGTCGGTTCGAGCCATAGCAACTGTCCAGCGATCATTGATAAGTCTGCTGGACTTCGATTCATTAACAATGCTGTCGCCGTTGGGCTTTTCTATGAGGTCTGGGGTAAAGCCGCCGCCTTGAACCGCAAAGCGGCGAATAACGCGATGGAATATTGTGCCGTCATAAAATCCGCTTTTCACGTAGCCTAAAAAATTATTAACAGTGACGGGTGATTTGTCAGGGTAGAGTTCAATAGTAATATCGCCCTTAGTGGTTTGCATTACGACGACAGGGTTTGCAGTGTTTTCTTCACTGAAAGCCGCCATCGAAAGCAGGCTGAATACGATGAGCGTTACTGCGGATAATAATCGCATCATCAAGTCCAGTCGGAGCGTCGTTTAGGCATCATACGGGGCACAATTAGAGCCACCATTACGCCGATAAGTACCGCAAATGCGCCGTTTAAAAAGAATTCATTGTCTTTGTTTTCGCGAAGGCGGGCGTTATCGGTTTTCAGTACGTCTACCTCGCTGCTAAGCATTTGATTTGATTCAAGCAGGCGGCGGTTGTCATCGTCTAATTTAATACTATTGGCTGAAATGCGTTTAATATTTTCTAGCTCATCAGCCAGCGAGGTGTTTTCTAGTTGAAGTTCCTCGACGACGCTATTGGTTTCTTGGCTGTTTTGGGTGGTGTTTTGCAGTTGTTCGCGTAAATCTTTATTGGCAGTCGTTAGCTCACTAATTTGCTTGTTGCTGGCTTCTAGCTGGCTGCGAGCGGCGGGCGATGATTTTAAATAATGACTGGGAAGCCATCCTTCAACACCCTTGTCGGTGCGAACCTTCGAATAACCGCTGTCTTCGTTGCTGCTTATCAGTTCGAGTTTTTCGCCGCTGGGGAGGCCGCGGTGAATAATGCGGTACTTTGAGCCGTCACCCACGCGAAGCGGTACGTAAATTTTGTCGCTGATATAACGGGTTTCGGCGATGGATGCGCTGGCCAGACTAAGCAAGATAGCGGATAAGCCGAATATAATTGATTTCTTCACTGGATTTTCCACGTTAATAAGCTGGGCTAAATATTTAACATTCAAGGATAAAGCACTTGCGAGACTAGTTCAATTTCCACTGTGTTATGGCAGTACTTTTTTAAAGGGCTTAACCGTCACTTTGGCGTATACCCCGGCGTCAATGTAGGGGTCGATGTCAGCCCATTGCTGGGCCTCTATTAGTGAGCCAAATTCGGCAACAATCAAACTGCCGGTAAAGCCGGCTTCACTCGGATCTTCACTGTCTATAGCGGGGTGTGGACCTGCAAGTACCAAGCGGCCTTGCTGTTTCAGTTCTTCAAGTCGAGCAATATGCGCGGCACGAGCGCCCTTGCGTTTACTAAGGCTGTCGGCAACGTCTTCACTGATTACTGCGTATAACATAGGGGTTCCTAGCGTATTCTGAAAATGTCGTCAAAACTGAGTGCGGTCAATTTTTCAATTTGCTTGACCAGATAAAACAGCGCACCGAGCATGACCAAGGTGCAAGGTAGGGCAATCACAGGAAAGCTGAGTCCCGTCATTTTGCCTAATTCTGCGCTGTATTCTGCGCTACCCGGTGGGCTGACTAAGAGCACCTTGGCCAGTATATAGTTGAGCGTTGCCGACAGGAAAAATGAAAACGCGACTAAATAGGTCGCGTTGCGAAGTGCGGCGTCGAACATGGAGCTATTGTTGTGTTCTTTGAGTGCGGCGCTTATTTTCTCGGTGTATATGACTTCGTCATTAAATAGAAAGGTTTTGATAAGTGGGTAGGGGGTGTAGAGTGACACCAACGTCGCAAGGCCAATAATAGCGGGTATGCTGGCCTCTTTAATGGCGATATATTCCGCGTCTAGTTCTAGCAGGCTGATGCCACCCGTCAATAAGACACTGATGAAGCCAAGAATAGCAAAAGCATTGGCGCGGCGGGTTTTTACGAAATCATAAATACCGAAACCTAATGGGAAGGCGAGGGCAATCACGATACTATAGCGAGGTCCTAGATAGGCTTCGCCACTAAGTTTAGTGAGTATCAGGGTTGGAATAATTATGTTGAACAAGAGGTTGACGACAACACTGTGTCGTTGAGGCGTAGCTCGAGGTGTACTTGCCTGCTCCGGCATTGGTTTTCCTGTCGGTAAAGGGTGGATGACGTAAGCCGCCCACTATACCCATTTTAATTTTTTACCACTAGCCTAGAGTCTGCTCAAATTATTGTAAGCAGGCCGTAACAGGAGATTTGGCGTGATTGTCGATTTACATACCCACACCACTGCCTCCGATGGCAGATTAAGCCCAGAAGAGTTGATTTTACGGGCGCATGAATGCGGCGTAAAAATGCTTGCGGTGACTGACCACGACACTATCGATGGCTATCAATCGATCAGTGACGCGATGGCGGGTGACATGCAGCTCATCGCCGGTATTGAATTATCTTGCACCTGGTCAGGCGTTAATATTCATGTGCTTGGCCTGGGGATTGACGTTAGCAGTAACGACTTAAAGTCAGAGCTTGCAGAGCAGCGCGCGGCACGTGGCGAACGGGCAAAAGTAATTGGCAGTAGACTGGCAAAGTTGGGCTTTGATGGCGCTTATGACGGCGCCTCGGCGCTTGCCGAAGGGCGCGCGATAGGACGCCCGGATTTTGCCCGCTTCATGGTTGAAGCGGGGCATGTTGACACTATGGCCGCGGCCTTTGATAAATACCTAGGCGCAGGCAAGGTTGGCGACGTTAAGGCAATGTGGCCGTCACTGGACGCCGTCGTCGCATGGATAACCTCCGCCGGTGGCGTTGCAGTGTTAGCGCATCCGTTGCATTACAAGCTAACGAATTCAAAGTTGCGACGTATGCTGACAGATTTTAAAGAGGCTGGCGGCGAGGGGTTGGAGGTCTGCAATGGCCGTCCTTCACCGAGTGATTTGAACTACCTTCGACAGCTGTGTATGGATTATGGATTCGAGGCTTCCGCGGGTAGTGATTTCCACCAAGCTACTAGCTGGCTTGAACTTGGCTGTAACTCAGATATTGTTGCTCCGTGTCAGCCAGTTTGGGCGCGTTGGCAGCGCGCAGAACCACTTGTATAGTTATTAGGGAAGACGCAGTGAGCCAATTTTTTCAAATACATCCAGAAAACCCACAGGCCCGCCTAATTAAGCAGGCCGCAGATATTATTCGTGCCGGCGGCGTGGTGGCCTTTCCAACAGATTCCGCGTACGCGCTGGGCTGTCGTTTAGGTGATAAGTCAGCGCTAGAGCGTGTTAGAACGATACGTAGACTCGATGAAAAACATAATTTCACTTTAATGTGCAGCGATTTGTCTGAGCTTGGTACCTATGCCAAGGTAGATAACAGCGCGTTTCGCCTGTTGAAGGCGCATATTCCTGGTCCCTACACCTTTATTTTGCGCGCCACGCCAGAAGTCCCCAAGCGCCTTCACCACCCAAAACGGAAAAGTGTAGGCTTGCGCGTGCCTGCAAATCAGATTTGTTTGGACCTCATGGCCGAGCTCGGCGAGCCCTTGATGAGTGTGAGTTTGATTCTTCCCGGTGAAGACTTGCCGATGACTGACCCCTACGATATTCGCGATACCATCGGTAATTTGATCGATCTTGTGATTGATGGGGGATATTGCGGCAGTGAGGCGACATCCATTGTGGATTTAGTTGACGATGTTGCCGTTGTTATTCGTCGTGGTTTGGGCGATGTGAGTCAATTTGAGGATTCGCTGTGACCGGCGCCAAGATCAACGTATAATCCCGCCCTTGGTAGATGATATCGTGAGATCTCAGTAACAGTGCAAGATGAACCTTCAGAAAAGCCCATTGCAGAGCAGCCTGGGACAGCGTCGAACGCTGCGCCGGGAGTGGCCTCGCCTGACATAATGGCGGGTCGTTTGGAGCCGCCAGTGCCGGGCGCCGCGCTGCAAGCCATTGAGATTGTTAGCCTTAAAGCCATTCGCCTGCAACCGCAGCAGGGCGAAATGCCATTTGCGGTTGTACAGGGTAAACCCCTTACTGAAATCCCTAAAGATCTGTACATCCCGCCAGAGGCTCTGGAAGTATTTTTAGAGGCGTTTGAAGGGCCCCTCGATCTGCTTTTATATCTCATTAAGCGCCAGAACCTAGATATTCTCGAAATCAACGTCGCACAGATTACTGAGCAGTACATGCAATATGTGAACATGATGAGTGCGATGCAGTTTGAATTGGCATCAGAGTATCTTCTTATGGCTGCCATGTTGGCGGAAATAAAGTCTCGGATGTTGCTGCCACGCTCCGCAGACGTGCTCGACGATGAAGAAGATCCCCGCGCGCAGTTAATTCGTCGCCTACAGGAATACGAGCGCTTTAAACAAGCCGCAGAAAATATCGATCAGTTACCGCGGATGGGCCGGGATAATTACGCCGTGGTCATTGAGCCACCGCCATTGACCAAGCTGCGGCCCGAGCCTGATGTAGACTTAAAAGAGCTACTATTAGTGCTAGGTGAAGTGCTGCGCCGCGCCGACTTATTTGAAAGCCATCAAATACAGCGTGAAAAACTATCTACACGTGAGCGTATGTCACAGGTTTTGGCGATATTGCGATCGGATAGCTTTGTGCCTTTTGTGACCCTATTTAAAGCCGAGGAAGGGCGCTTAGGCGTTGTTGTTACCTTCCTGGCGATAATGGAATTGATCAAAGAGTCTTTGGTCGAAATTGTCCAATCAGAGGCCTTCGCGCCAATTCACGTAAAAGCGAAAGTTATATGACGCCGGATTTACAGCAATTAAAACGAATTATAGAAGCTGCGCTTATGGCTGTGGGGCGGCCCTTATCGCTGCAGCACATAGCAGAGTTATTTAGTGCTGAAGAGCGCCCAACGACTGGTGATATTCAGGATGCGCTCAACACTATAGGGCAAGACTGCGAAGGCCGCGGTTTCGAACTCAAAGTTGTCGCCAGTGGTTACCGCTTGCAGGTCTGTGAAGACCTGGCTCCTTGGGTTGGTCGATTATGGGAAGAAAAGCCTCAGCGCTATTCTCGCGCCATGCTAGAAACTATTGCGCTTATTGCCTATCGTCAGCCGATTACTCGCGGTGATATTGAAGATATTCGCGGCGTTGCTGTGAGTTCACACATTATTAAAACGATGTTAGAGCGCGAATGGGTGCGTATCGTCGGCCACAAAGACGTGCCAGGACGACCGGCAATGTATGCCACAACCCGGAAATTTTTAGATTACTTCAATTTGCGTAATTTGGATGAGCTGCCAAGCTTAGCTGAAATTACTGATCTGGATAATCTTAACGGCGAGTTGGAGTTAGATACTGGTGAGTTCACTGCGGAAGACGCGGGCAGCCAAACTGATCAAGCAGATTTAGAAATCAAAACGGAAACAGATTCTGAAGCGCAAAGAGCAAGCGCCGCTGACAGCGACGTAATTGATGATGAAGTTTACGATAAAGAATACCCACCCGAGACAAATTTTTAATGATACAAACTGATGAAAAGTTGCAAAAAGTGCTGGCTCGTGCAGGTTTGGGTTCACGTAGAGAAATGGAAAAGGTCATTAGCGAAGGGCGTGTTCTTGTCGATGGCAGGGCAGCTACGCTGGGCGACCGGGTCACTACCGGGGTTAGAATTCAAGTCGATGGCAAGCCTTTGCGGCTAGATGCTGGCGCCGCCAAGCCGCGTATATTGCTATACAACAAGCCTGAAGGCGAAATATGTAGTCGTAAAGATCCCGAGGGTCGACGCTCAGTATTTGACCGTTTGCCGCGCTTGCAGGGTGAGCGTTGGATTTCAGTAGGGCGCTTAGATTTTAATACCACCGGTTTATTATTGTTTACAACCGATGGTGATTTGGCGAATAAATTGATGCACCCCTCAACCACCATTGAACGTGAATATTTATGCCGCGTAATGGGCAATGCCAATGAGGACGTGATAAAACGTTTGAAAGAAGGTGTGCAATTGGAAGACGGTTTGGCGCGTTTTACCGACGTGGTTGATGGCGGCGGTGAAGGTATCAACCATTGGTATTATGTGGTGATTATGGAGGGCCGTAACCGCGAGGTGCGGCGCCTATGGGAATCGCAGGAGCTCCAAGTTAACCGATTGAAGCGGGTCCGTTACGGCACGGTTTTCATCCCCTCCAAAGTCAAAGTGGGGCAGTGGACAGAGCTTGATGACAAAGACATTGGCGACGTTTACGGCATGGCAGGATTACCTATGCCAGTCTCTGAGACACCTGCGGGTGGTCGAGGCCGTAGAACGCGGTAATTGAGTGGGTGGATGAGGTCTGTTGGCTCACAACGAACAAAAGGCCCTGAGGGCCTTTTGTTGTCAGTGTTAATGCTTGATTACTTGCTTAGTGTGTCGCCTGTTTTTCAAGAGCGGTTGCCGTATCGATACCATCCCAGTGGTCGGTGCGTCCTTCTCGCCAGCCTGACATCCACTCCTGTTTAAGTTGCTCTTGACTATGGGGACAATTGTCTTTTTGTCTACCGGATATGCCGGCTTGATAACCACGTTGAAATGCTCTTTCTGTCATATCGCGTTTCTGTCTTCTCATAGGGCGTTAGCCTCCACGTATTTAGTCAACATGTCGCAACGGTATCGCTTAGTCGCGCAACAACCGATTTTCTGTCACCATCGCGATGCGTCGCACCGCGATGGGACCCTTATGAAAGCAAACTTTTATACTCTCCGTCGAAGACCTATTACTTATAAGCTTTGCGGGCTTTAGATGTAAGCCGTATAAGAATTTAACTTGTTGTTAATTATATTAAAATTTTTCATCACTAGTATCCGGTAGAGGATTTATGAGTCAAAAGCACCCTTTTATTGCCACCTGCCCTAAAGGCTTAGAGCAACTCTTGGCTTCAGAAATTGCCGCGCTTGGTGCAGAGGTTGGGCGAGAGTCGGTAGGATCGATCAGCTTTGTGAGCGATGTCGCCACTGCGTATCGAGTTTGCCTGTGGTCACGGTTGGCGAACCGAGTGCTGCTCGTACTCACGGAGTATCGCGGCGAGAATGCAGACGCAATCTATGACGGCGTAAAAGCCATAGAGTGGAGCGAGCACTTTTCGGCAACAAGCAAAATCACCATTGATTTTAATGGCCAGTCTGATGAAATTCGCAATACCCACTTTGGTGCACTAAAAAGCAAAGACGCAATAGTTGATTATTTTCTGGCCAAGGGTGAGAAGCGCCCCAGTATCGATAAAGACAACCCGGATGTGCGGATCAATGTTCGCCTTCGTAAAGGCTACATTACCATTGCCATTGATTTGTCAGGCGAAAGTCTTCATCGCCGGGCCTATCGGACCAGTGGTGCAATGGCGCCTCTGAAAGAAAACTTGGCGGCGGCATTACTGCTGCGAGCAGATTGGCCCGGAATGGCAAGTCGCGGTGGCGGTCTTATCGATCCCATGTGTGGCTCTGGAACTTTGCTTATTGAGGCCGCTATGATGGCCATGCAGATTGCTCCTGGTTTACTCCGCAGTCGCTGGGGCTTTTTAGGCTGGCTCGGTCACGACCAAAATGCCTGGAAGCAGCTTTTAGAGGAGGCGCAGACTTTACGCGCTAACTCTATGGCCCGTGATTGGCCGGAAATTCGCGGTTATGATGCCAACGGCAAAGTGGTTGCCCAGGCCGAAGAGAATATTGACAATGCCGGTTTGGGGCGCTTTGTGAAAGTGTCGCGGCGCGAGCTGGCGCAACTTGCTATGCCCACCCATAGAACCTTGCCTGAGGGCTTATTAATTACCAATCCACCTTATGGTGAGCGCTTGGGTGAACAGGCGGAGTTATTGCATTTATACCGTCACCTTGGTCAGGCGATGACAGCGCATTTTATGGGCTGGCAGGCGGCGATCTTTACTGGCAACCCCGATCTTGGTAAGCGCATGGGGGTGAGAAGTTATAAGCAATACCAATTGCTCAATGGCACCATTCCGGCAAAACTATTGTTGTTTAACATCAATGCAGATGCAGTTGTAATAGAGCGTGATCAGGCGTCTAAACAGCAGGATAAAAGTGCGGTTTCTGATGTACAACTAACGGCTGGTGGGCAGATGTTTGCCAACCGCCTCCGCAAGAATATCAAACGCCTGAGCAAGTGGAAAAACAAGAACGATATTGAATGTTATCGCGTCTACGACGCCGACATGCCGGAGTACTCCGTTGCCGTGGATTGCTATGGCAGCGCTGTTCATATAGCTGAATATATGGCGCCGGTGACTATCTCAGAAGAAGATGCAGAGCGCAGGTTGCGAGAAGTCATTGAGGCGGTGAGTCAGGTGTTTTCAGTATCTGCGGGTAATATCGCCATTAAAGAGCGCAGACGCCAGCGTGGAAAAGACCAGTATCAGCGGCAGGCGCCACGCAACTCTTTTATGGAGTTAAAAGAAGGTCAGGCCAAGGTCTTGGTCAATCTCTTTGATTATCTCGATACCGGTTTATTCCTCGATCATCGACCAGTGCGCTTAGATATTGCGGCTCGCGCGAAAGGTAAACGGTTTTTGAATTTGTTTAGTTATACCGGCGTGGCGTCTGTGCAGGCTGGGGTTGGCGGCGCACGTTTTACCACGTCGGTGGATATGTCGAAGACTTACCTGCAGTGGGCACGGCGTAATCTGTCGTTAAACGGCCTCAGTGAAGATAGGCATAGAACTGAGCATGCGGACTGTCGTAGATGGTTGAAATCGTGTGAAGACCAATATGACCTAATTTTATTGGACCCGCCCACATTTTCGAATTCAAAACGAATGGACGATGTATTGGATACCCAGCGCGATCACAGCGAATTAATTAACGATGCCATGCGCTGCTTGGCGCCCGATGGCCTGCTAATATTTTCTACCAATAAACGCGACTTTAGCTTAGATGACACGGTAGGCCTGGACTATAAAATTGAAGATAAAACGCGCTGGTCTTTGGACGAAGACTTTTCCCGGGGCGGAAAACCTATTCATCATTGCTGGTATATCGAGCATAAATAGTAGCCCGGCTATTGGTAGGGATTGTTTAGCCTAAGGGTGGTTATGAGGGCTTTGGGGGAAATAAAAAGAAAGCGGCGGCTGATTGGCCGCCGCTGATACATCAAAGTAGTGTTACGTCACTTGCCTGAGGACCTTTTTGGCCGGTAGTGACTTCAAACTCTACTGCTTGACCTTCGGCCAGAGTTTTAAAGCCTGAGCCGCCAATGGCGCTAAAGTGAACAAAAACGTCTGGGCCAGAGTCTTGCTCAATAAAACCAAAGCCTTTAGTTTCGTTAAACCATTTTACTTTTCCGGTGCTTCTGGACATCGTGTATTCCTCGTCTACTAGTTGCCTGTTTGGTGCTTGAGCTGAGATAGGCAGGGACTTATGAAATAGAACGAGGTGCTAAAATCGACGTCGCGGCGCTATAAACATAAAACCAAGCTGCATTCCAAGCCAGCAAGGTTATTATATACATATCCAAAAGCACAAAAGAAAGACTTTTGCACCTATAAAAAAGATTTTTTTATTTTGTCGCGCGCGGCGGTAAGCCGGTGTGCTGGGTCATGATTCTTCGCCCTTTAGCTTTTTTCGGCGTCCAGTTCATTGGTTGACGCGGTGGCACCAAGTGCTTTTTGCCGTAGCCAATAAGGTCTTTGCGACCCATGCTAAGTAGTGACTCTCTAAGCGAAGGCCATCCCTCAGGATCGTGATAGCGCAGGTAAGCCTTGTGCAATCGGCGCTGTTTTAGGCCTTTCGCGCTAACCACATCTTCGCTACTGCGAGACACCTTTTTAAGGGGGTTTTTGCCGGAGTAATACATGGCGGTGGCATTTGCCATTGGCGAGGGATAAAACGCTTGCACTTGATCGGCCCTGAAGCCGTTGCCTTTAAGCCACATGGCGAGGTTAAGCATATCTTTATCGGTAGTTCCCGGATGGGCTGCAATAAAGTATGGAATTAAATATTGTTCCTTCCCTGCCTGTTTCGAATATTTGTCGAACATTGCTTTGAAAGTATTGTAGCTGCCCATACCCGGCTTCATCATTTTTGAAAGCGGGCCTTCTTCAGAGTGTTCCGGTGCTATTTTTAGGTAGCCACCTACGTGATGAGTCACTAGCTCTTTTACGTACTCAGGGGTTTCTATCGCGAGGTCATAGCGCAGGCCTGACGCGATTAATACTTTTTTCACGCCCTCTAAAGAGCGCACATCTCGATATAAATCAATCAAGGGTGTTTGATCGGTATTCAGGCTTTTACAAATACCCGGATAGACGCAAGAGAGTCTGCGGCAGCGTTGTTCAATCTCGGTGCTTTTACAATTTAAGCGCCACATATTGGCCGTGGGGCCACCTAAGTCGGAGATAACGCCGGTAAATTCTGGGGTTTTATCCCTGATTTTCTCAACTTCCTTGACGATAGATTCGTGTGAGCGGCTTTGAATAATGCGGCCTTCATGCTCGGTAATTGAACAGAAGCTACAGCCGCCAAAGCAGCCGCGCATGATGTTGACCGAAAATCGAATCATGTCATAGGCGGGGATTTTCGCATTGCCATAAACAGGATGGGGCTTGCGCTGGTAAGGTAATTCAAAAACCCAGTCTAGCTCTTCGGTGGTAAGCGGAATTGGCGGTGGATTTAGCCATACTTCTTGGTCACCGTGTCGCTGAACGAGCGCGCGGGCGTTGCCCGGATTGGTTTCAAGGTGAAGAACTCGGGCGGCGTGCGCATAGTTTACCGGGTCTTTTTTGACAAGCTCATAGTCTGGTAAACGGATAACAGTCTTTGCTGCGTCGGTACCGATTTTGCGCGCTTGTAATGGGTCTATAATACGGACCGCTTGAACCTCTTCGACGGCCTTGGGCTCGTCTTCATTCTTTTTGCAACTCTCAGTCGCACTAGTATCTACATAGGGGCTGGTGATGGGGTCCACTTTGCCGAGTTGATCAACGCTTGCTGAATCGATGACCGTCCAGCCGCCGGGGATATCTCTTAATACATATGCGGTGCCGCGCAAGTCGGTAATCGTGTCAATCGCGTCACCGCGACCAAGGCGGTGGGCAACGTCGATAATTGCTCGTTCAGCATTCCCGTATAGCAGCATGTCTGCGCGTGAATCGAGGAGTACTGAGCGACGTACTTTGTCACTCCAATAATCGTAATGCGCTATGCGGCGAAGGCTGGCCTCAATGGAGCCGATAATAATAGGGGTGTCTTTATAGGCTTCGCGGCAGCGTTGCGAATAGACGATAACTGCACGATCAGGCCGTTTGCCGCCTTCGTTATTCGGTGAATAGGCATCGTCATGGCGCAGGCGGCGATCCGCTGTGTAGCGGTTAATCATTGAGTCCATATTGCCAGAAGCAACACCGAAAAAGAGATTGGGTTGCCCGAGTTGTTTGAAAGGCTCTGCTGACTGCCAATCTGGCTGGGAAATAATCCCGACACGGAAGCCCTGCGCTTCCAATACGCGGCCAATAACTGCCATGCCGAAACTAGGGTGATCGACATAGGCGTCACCGGTCACAATAATGATGTCGCAACTATCCCAACCGAGGGCGTCCATCTCTTCGCGAGAGGTTGGGAGGTAATTTGCGGTGCCGAAACATTCCGCCCAATAGGGGCGGTGACTGAATATAACTTTTGGAGTTTGCATAACTGATGACATGGTGCGGACGCAGAATTCTGAATGAGCGGGCATTATACGTGATAATCTGACTTCTTGCTGGCCTGAATGGCCTGGTACGAAAATATAAAATCGCGCAGTAAGTGCTTGAATAATTTAAGAAATGATTGATAAATAGGCGTCATGTTAATGGGCGGTTTGCAAAGGGGCATAAAATGGAATGGTTAAACACCAATATTGCGTACTGGCATTGGATGGTTTTTGGTATGTTACTGGTGGCGAGTGAGATTTTTGTTCCCAGTTTTGTGATGATTTGGTTTGGCGCCAGCGCTATCGCAGTGGGGCTGATAATGGCGGCGATCGATATGCCATTCAGCGTTCAACTGCTTGTTTGGGTGGTGATGTCGGTGATTGATTTGGCCATCTGGTTCAAATTTGTGCATCCGAAAATGAAAAATAAAACCTTGTCTGGCATGTCCCGTGAGCAGGTGGTGGGTCAGGAAGCCATGGTGATTAAGTTGGGTTCAGAGTTTGGTCACGGTACGCTGCGGTTTTCTATTCCTATGCTGGGTAGCGATGAGTGGGAGTTCATCTGTCGCGATCCAATTTCAGTTGGCGACCGGGTGGCGGTTGAAGATGTGTCTGGTAACTCGCTTATAGTGAGGCTCGCTATTGCTGGTGTGCAGTCACCAAAAGAATCGGTTTGAAAAGATAGCTCATTGATGGAGATAGACGATGGAAGGCTTGGCAGTTGTAGTGGCGTTGGCAATACTCGTGGTGGTGACCCTGGCAAAAGGTGTTTGCACCGTGCCGCAAGGTTATAAACACATTGTACAGCGCTTGGGTAAATACCATGTGACCTTAAATCCAGGTTTGAATTTTATTATTCCCTATATCGATATCGTTGCTTACAAACTAACCACCAAAGATATTGTTCTTGATATCCCCTCGCAGGAAGTGATAACCGAAGACAATGCGGTCATCATCGCTAACGCGGTGGCTTACATTAATATTGTGTCTCCGGAGAAAGCGGTTTACGGCGTAGAAGACTATATTTTCGCTATCCAGAATCTGGTCCAAACAGCCTTGCGCTCTATTATCGGTGAAATGGCCTTGGATTCAGCGCTGTCATCTAGGGACCAAATTAAGGCCAAATTAAAAGCGGCAATTTCTGATGATATTTCCGATTGGGGTATCACCCTTAAAACCGTGGAAATTCAGGATATCAATCCGTCCATGACAATGCAGTCTGCAATGGAAGAGCAGGCCGCTGCAGAGCGCCAGCGTCGCGCGGCAGTGACGAAAGCCGAGGGTGAAAAACAAGCTGCAATTCTGGAGGCGGATGGTCGTTTAGAGGCGTCTCGTCGCGATGCTCAAGCGCAAGTGGTGTTGGCAAAAGCAAGTGGCGCGGCGATAACCCTAGTCTCAGAGGCCGTTGGTGATAAAGACTTGCCTGTCCTGTATCTTTTGGGTGAAAAATACGCGGATGCACTGGTGAAATTATCAACCTCGACGAATGCTAAAACCGTGGTGTTGCCCGCTGATTTGCCGCAGGCTTTGCGTGGTATTTTGAATAAGGCATAACAGCGACTTAAGGTTTTTAATGTTTGACGAGAAGGACTAGGCAGGTTTCATGGATCACACTTATCGTTTGGTAATTAGCTGCCCAGACCGGGTTGGGATTGTGGCGCGAGTTAGCCAGTTTGTCGCTGATCAAGGTGGTTGGCTAACCGAGGCAAACTACCACGCAGACGCCGAGAACAACTGGTTTTTTATGCGCAACGAGATTCGCGCCGACTCGCTGCGTATGGGGGTGGACGCCTGTCGTTCGGCCTTCGCACCGATCGCCGCAGAGTACGGTATGCAGTGGGAGTTGGTGGATTCTTCGGTGAAGCGCAAAGTGGTCATCTTGGCCAGTCACGCCTCTCATTGCATTGCAGATATCTTACATCGCTGGCACAGCGGTGAGTTGGATTGCGATATTCCCTGTGTGATATCTAATCACGAAAACCTGCGGAGCATGGTGGAGTGGCATGGTATTCCCTTCGAATACGTTGCGATAGATGCCGATAATAAAGCCCCCGCGCACGCTCGTATCATGGCGCTGACCGGCGATTATAAGGCTGATTGCGTTGTCTTAGCGCGCTATATGCAAATTATTCAGCCTGAGTTTTGCCGCGAATACACGGGCCGAATGATTAATATCCATCACAGTTTTTTACCGTCATTTATCGGCGCAAACCCCTATCAGAAGGCTTTTGATCGAGGCGTGAAGCTCATCGGCGCAACCTGTCATTATGTGACGGAGCAGCTTGATGAAGGCCCGATTATTGAACAGGATGTCATCAGAGTGTCACATAGGCACAGCAAAGACGACCTAGTTAGGCTCGGCAAAGACGTAGAAAAATCGGTGTTGGCACGGGCGCTGCGAAACCATTTGGAAGATCGTGTACTTGTGCTTGGTAATAAGACCGTGGTGTTTGATTAATCCACAGAAAAGCTGCTTGTCATAAAATTGTCACCAAATGTCGTTTTAATGCTGCTTACAAATATTTTTCAAAAAGGGTAGAGGGATGACAGCGACCACCATACTGATTGTCGACGACGAGGCTGCAATTCGGGAAATGATCCGTGTTGGGCTTGAACTAGCCGGCTATGAGTGCCTGGAGGCAAGTAATGCACAGGATGCACACGGTATTATCGTTGATCAGCGCCCAGATTTAGTGCTCCTAGATTGGATGATGCCTGTTACCAGCGGTTTGGAGTTGTTGCGTCGTTTACGCAGAGATCAGCTCACGCGTGATCAATTAGTCATTATGCTCACTGCTAAAGATGATGAAGACAATCGGGTACAAGGTTTAGATGTTGGTGCCGATGATTACATCACCAAACCATTTTCCTCACGGGAGCTGATGGCAAGAATTAAGGCCATAATGCGACGTTCGAGCAGTCGTGAAGAGGAAGAGACGATAGAGGTCGGCGGCTTAAAATTGGACCCTGGCAGCCATCGCGTCTTTGTCGACACCCAGCCTTTGGAAATGGGGCCAACAGAGTTCAGATTGTTGAAGTTTTTTATGACCCACCAAGAACGTGCTTATAGCCGCGGGCAATTACTCGATCAAGTTTGGGGGAGTAATGTTTACGTTGAAGAGCGTACCGTCGATGTGCACATCCGTCGCCTTCGCAAAGCCTTGCAAACAGAAGAGCGCGATTGCGGTTTGTTAATCCAAACAGTGAGAGGCACGGGTTACCGCTTTTCTACCACCGGTGTCCGCGCCTAGCGAAAGTAATTAATGCGTTACTACAACTGGAAGACAGAATTATTGCGCATCAGTCTACCTATTACGGCGGTGGCTGGGGCATGCGAAATCTATGGTTTGGGAATTTGGCCGTTATTTGTCGCGGCGCTACTAGCGTGTGCATGGTTGTTAAGGAATCTGCAGCACCTGTCAGACTGGCTCTACAGCGGTGCAGACAAAGAGCCTCCGGAGGCAATGGGTATGTGGGGGCAGGTTCTTGATGTTATTTATGATATGCAGCGCGATGCAACGCAGAATACCGCAAAATTACGTGCGATGATTGACTACCTTCACTCGTCATTTGCTTCAATGTCAGATGCCGTCGTGATGCTAGACTCGTTGGGCAATATCGAGTGGTGTAATGACTCCGCCCATGACTTGCTGGGCTTGCGGAAGGCTGATGATACTGGCCGCCAACTGATTAATCTTATTAGAAGCCCGGTGTTTTTGCGTTATTTTGAGGGTGAGCATTATCAAGCGCCTTTAGAAATGATGTCGCCGGTTAATGGTAATTTGAGTCTTAGCATTAGCTTGAGCTTCTTTGGTCAGCGCAACCGTTTGCTATTTGCCCGTGACGTGACAAGAACACAGCGCTTGGAACAGATGCGCAAAGATTTCGTTGCCAATGTTTCTCATGAGCTGCGTACCCCGCTTACAGTGATAAATGGTTATCTTGAAACGTTCGCAGACCACGGTGGCGACAACCCGCGTTGGGATCGCGCGGTAAGTCAGATGCTACAGCAGTCTCGGCGTATGCATATGCTGATTCAGGATCTAATGCTGCTGTCGCGTCTAGAGGCGTTGCCGAAGGCGGGTGACGACGCGGTTATTCGACTGCGATCCTTAATGGAGATGATTAGAGAGGAGTGTGAGTTAGCCGCAAAAGGCGCTCGTCGAGTTGTTATTGAATGTGACGACACTATTGCGATCAGCGGCAATGCTAATGAATTACGTAGTGCGTTTTCAAACTTAGCAGTCAACGCTGCTCGCTACACTTCGGAAAACGATACGATCACTCTGCGTTGGTATCAGGATGATGACCACGCCTATTTCGAAGTGGAAGACACGGGTATAGGTATAGAGCCACAATATATTCCGCGCCTTACTGAGCGCTTTTATCGTGTTGATCAAAGCCGCTCTATAGATACCGGCGGCACGGGGCTTGGTTTAGCGATTGTTAAACACGTATTAATTAGGCATCGCGCCGAATTACGTATTCGCAGCGTACCAGATAAAGGTAGTGTGTTTAGTTGTGTCTTCCCTAGGTCGGCTGCGGTGCCAGTCTCCTTGTAATAAAAGTGTATTTTTCCCTTTTAGCCGTCACAAACTTGTCATAATTGGGCTATAGAGTGGCTGCGTGGAAGTAATTGATGAGTTTGGGAGTGGGTGTGTGAACATTAAACAATATTTGGCTGGCAGCGTTGTGGTGTTAACGTCGATGACTGCTGTGGCGTTGACAGAAGTTGATGCCGCGCTTCCAGACTATGTTACCGCCTCGGGAGTGTCCGGTAATCTGTCTAGTGTAGGTTCTGATACGCTGGCAAATCTGATGACTTTATGGGGCGAAGATTTCAAGCGCTTCTATCCCAATGTTAATGTTCAAATTCAAGCCGCGGGTTCGTCAACGGCGCCGCCAGCTTTGACCGAGGCTACGTCGAATATTGGACCGATGAGCCGCAAAATGAAAGATAAGGAAATTGAGTCCTTTGAAATAAGATACGGTTACAAGCCAACAGCTATTCCGGTGGCGATTGATGCATTGGCTATTTTTGTACATAAAGATAACCCGATTAGCGGGATGACAATGGCGCAGGTGGATGCGGTATTTTCTAGTACCCATAAATGTGGTCACGCCGATAATGTCGACACCTGGGGTGGTTTAGGAATGCGCGATGCATGGACGGCGCGCGATATTCAAATGTTTGGTCGTAACTCGGTGTCTGGTACTTACGGGTACTTTAAAGAAAAAGCACTGTGCAAAGGTGATTTTAAGAACGGCGTGAATGAACAGCCGGGGTCGGCATCTGTGGTGCAATCTGTGTCCACATCAATTAATGGTATTGGTTATTCTGGCATCGGTTACAAGACCTCCAGCGTACGTGCCATTCCGCTCGCAAAAGATAATAAAAGCGGTTTTGTAGAAGCTAACGCAGATAATGCGACGGCGGGTAGGTATCCGCTGTCACGTTTCTTGTATGTTTACGTAAACAAAGTGCCCAACCAGCCACTGGCGCCTTTAGAGCGTGAATTTGTGAAGCTAGTGCTATCTAAGCAGGGGCAAGAAGTTGTTGTTAAAGATGGCTACATTCCCCTGCCGGCCGGTGTTGCCGAGAAAATTAGGGCTAAGCTCGCGCTATAAGTTAACTGTGCTGGTGATCAAGAACCCGTCAATTATAGGTTTGGATTTTTTAGCCCAGCAGCAGTCATTAGAGCGTAAAAGAATGGCCATATTGTATTTTTGAGTTTTCCGAGAGCTAGAAAAAATGAGTCAATCCGAGGTACGAGCTACCGCTTCCGCCTATCGCAAGTGGCGTCAAGTGAAAGATGGTATAGCTACAGCAACCATCACTGCTGGCGGCGTCGGTGTATTGCTCGCAATATTGCTCATCTTTTTCTATCTTCTTTACGAAATCATGCCCTTGTTTCAGCCTGCATCGATTGAGTCAGAAACCCAGTTCCAGACCAATAGCATTGCCCCTGCCTTGTATCTTGCGATGGAAGAGCAAGCCGAAATTAGTTTTCGGCTTGGAGGTAACGGTGACGCAGAATTTTTTCGCTTAAGCGATGGTAACTTACTATCTGAAGCGAAGTTGCCCTTGAAGGGGGCGGATATTCTCAGTTTTGCACTGGAGTCCGAAGAGAGTCGTATTTTTGCACTGGGTTTGAGCGACGGCAAAGTGCTCATTGCCAAGCATGACTACCGAACTAGCTACCCAGACGGTGAGCGCCTTATTACTCCCGTGCTCCGCTTCCCTTATGGTGACAAGGCCTTTCTATTGTCTGCAGGGCGCCCGCTTGAGCAGGTTGCAATCAGCGATAGCGATGACGCTTTAATGATAATTGGTGTTACGGACGGCCAATTATTGGGGCGCCGTTGGGTTAAGGAAGAGGACTTTCTCAGCGAGGAAGTCACCTTAAGTGAAGAAGATGTGTCACTACCTGATTTGGATATTATCCCCAGCCGGGTGCTAATTGGTCCTGGCCAGCAATGGCTTTATGTATTGGCCGCTGACGGTGGTTTTCGCTTAATCGATCTGCCAGAGCAGACGATTACGGATCGAGGCTATCTTTTTGATAGCGGTAAACTGAGTCAGGCGCGATTTTTGTTAGGTGGTATTTCTTTATTGGTTGCTAGCGACCATGGCGCGGTGGGCCAGTGGTTTGTTGTAAGAGACAAGGAGCGCGAGTCTGGCTATAAGCTGCAGCCGGTTCGACAGTTCGATATTCCCGACGGTGGCAGTGCTGTCTTGGTGACTGAACATCGTCGCAAAGGCTTTGTGAGCGTCGATGACCAAGGCAGGCTCGATTTGTTTTACACCACGTCGCATCGGCGATTATTGAGCGAGGATCTCGATGTTGGAGCAATTCGCGCGATGGCAATTTCGCCGCGTGCCGACAAAATTTTAGTGGAAAATAGTGAGGGCGAACTTGCAAGCTTTGCCTTGCACAATGAACACCCTGAATTGTCGTGGACAGCCTTGTGGAGCAAAGTTTGGTATGAGAGCTATCCCGAGCCGGACTACGTTTGGCAGTCGTCAGCATCTAATAATGATTTCGAACCAAAATATAGTTTTGCTCCCTTGGCCTTCGGCACATTAAAAGCCGCATTCTATGCGATGCTGATTGCCGCACCACTGGCAATCTGTGGCGCTATTTATACCGCCTACTTTATGGCGCCGGCGCTGCGTCGCAAGACCAAGCCCTTAATCGAATTAATGGAAGCCTTGCCGACTGTTATTTTGGGGTTTCTCGCGGGTTTGTGGCTTGCACCGTTTATTGAGAAAAATTTACCGGCGATATTCTCGCTCTTTGTTTTTCTTCCCGTCGGTATTTTAGTGTTCGCCTGGTCGTGGTCACAATTGCCGTCCTCCTTCCGTAGTCGGGTTCCAGACGGTTGGCATCCGCTGCTGCTTGTTCCTTTGGTGCTGGCAGTGGTGTTGGGGTGTGTAGAGCTTAGCGCACCAATAGAACGTGCCTTTTTTGGTGGCGATATGCGTGCGTGGTTGACCAACGATATTGGGGTTTCTTTTGATCAGCGTAATGCCTTAGTGGTTGGTATCGCAATGGGCTTTGCGGTTATTCCAACTATTTTTTCGATTGCTGAAGATGCGATTTTTTCGGTGCCCAAGCATCTTAGTTATGGATCTTTAGCCCTGGGTGCAACGCCATGGCAAAGCTTAGTTGGCGTGGTGATACCTACCGCCAGCCCTGGTATTTTTTCGGCCTTGATGATTGGCATGGGCAGAGCCGTGGGCGAAACTATGATTGTATTGATGGCAACCGGTAATACGCCAATTATGGATGCGAATATCTTCGAGGGAATGCGGACTTTGGCGGCAAATATTGCCGTTGAAATTGGGGAAACCGAAGTAGACAGCTCCCATTATCGGGTACTGTTTTTAGCGGCATTTGTCTTGTTCATGTTTACCTTTGCAGTCAATACCGTTGCAGAAATAGTGCGCCAACGTTTACGTATGCGATATGGGAATCTTTAATTGCGTGTTACTGAATTTACTGGTTCGCCAGAGTAAGAAAAACGGGAAGTTAAGTCATGTCATTGCACGATGATAACAAGCAAGGGTTTAAAGAGTGGTGTAAGCGCGGCGAGCCTATGATTTGGATGAATGCCGCCGCGGTAACAGTAAGCACCTTGGCTGTTATCGGCTTGCTCCTGTTATTAGCTGTTCGCGGTTTGGGACATTTCTGGCCAGCATCTGTAATGCAGGCCCAATATGATCTGCCGAGTGAAACGTCAGTAGCGGTTTTGGCCGAACAGATTGAATCAGAAGCGGTGCCTATTGAGCAGTTATTGAGCGCTGGATTTAAGATCGACACTGACGATGCCTTCGTTGAACGGCAGTTAGTGAAGTTAGGTAATCGTGACGTCAGTGGCGCGGATTTTAAATGGGTGATCACTCGCTATTTAAATGATATTAGTTACCCAGAGGACGCGGTTGTTATTGAACGGCGTGAATGGGGCAATTTTTATGGTTTTCTGCAAAATGTTAAAGAAAATGGTGTGCTTGTTGCGAGCACTGACAATGGTGATGCTTGGGATGAATTTCAATCGCGAGTGAAGCGAGCAACTAAGATTCATCAGCAAATTAAAAAAATAGAGAAAAAAGATATTGGCACAATCAATTATCGTATCGAACGACTGCGTATAAAAGAGCGCGGTTTAGAGCTTGATACTGCAGTGCCGGAAGATCGTCGTCTACAGATGCAAGCCGATATGGCGGCCGAGCGCGCTGAGTTAGATCTGGAGTATAAGCTTGCACAAGGTCAGCTTGCAGATTTGTACCGGCAGTGGCATCGGGACAGTTTCACGATGGCGACGGCATCTGGACAGATAAAAGAGCAACGTATTTCTACAGTGGTGCATGCTTATCAGCCTAACAGCATGAGCCTGATTCAAAAAATAGGTTTTTATGGCGATAAATTTTGGGAGTTCTTAAGTGATGAACCCCGAGAGGCCAACACCGAAGGTGGTATATTTCCAGCCATATTCGGCACGGTTATTATGGTGCTGATTATGTCGGTACTGGTGACACCGTTTGGGGTCGTTGCGGCAGTATATTTGCGTGAGTATGCCAAACAGGGGCTAATGACACGAACAGTTCGTATTGCCGTAAATAATTTGGCCGGTGTCCCCTCCATTGTTTACGGCGTTTTCGGGCTTGGCTTTTTTATCTATTTCCTGGGTGGAGAGGTGGATAAAGCCTTTTTTCCTGAGTCCCTGCCAGCTCCGACTTTTGGTACGCCGGGCTTATTATGGGCATCGGTAACACTGGCACTGTTAACTTTGCCTGTGGTTATTGTTGCGACCGAAGAAGGCTTGGCGCGTATCCCTATGAACTTACGTGAGGGTAGTCTCGCACTAGGCGCAACCAAGGCTGAGACTCTGTGGCGGATAGTATTACCCATGGCCAGTCCAGCCATGATGACGGGATTGATATTGGCTGTGGCGCGAGCGGCAGGTGAGGTCGCACCTTTAATGTTAGTGGGTGTAGTAAAACTGGCACCATCATTACCTGTAAATGGGAATTTCCCTTATTTCCATCTAGATCAGAAGTTTATGCACCTGGGCTTTCATATTTACGACGTTGGTTTTCAAAGTCCGAATGTGGAGGCGGCAAGACCGTTGGTATACGCCACGGCCTTGTTACTAGTTGTTATTATTGCCTTGCTTAATTTAAGTGCGGTGGCCTTGCGCAACCGTTTACGTGATAAATATAAATCACTGGAAATGTAAGCGCGGACTACTTGAAGCATAAGGCAGCGAAATTTATGACGAGTGACAAATCAACGGCAAAGGCGCACGCTATCAATATGGAATCAATGGGACGAAATCGTGTGGAACAGACTATCCATGACGAAGATATTACCTTAACCGTAGACAATATTGATTTGTATTACGGTGAGAAACAGGCCTTATTCGACATTAATATGGTTGTTCCACGTAAAAAAGTCACCGCCTTTATTGGGCCTAGCGGCTGTGGTAAGTCGACCTTACTACGCTGTTTTAATCGTATGAATGATCTGGTAGATAGCTGTAAGGTAGACGGAAGCATTTCCTTGGATGGGTCGAATATTTACGATAAGCGTGTAGATGTTGCGACCTTGCGGCGTCGGGTTGGTATGGTATTTCAAAAACCGAATCCCTTCCCAAAATCTATTTATGAAAATGTAGCGTACGGCTTGCGGATCCAGGGCATTAATAAGAAACGCGTAATCGATGAAGTCGTCGAACGATCCTTGCGCGGTGCAGCGCTGTGGGATGAAGTTAAAGACCGTTTGCATGACAATGCGCTGGGTATATCCGGTGGTCAGCAACAGCGCTTAGTTATTGCGCGCACCATTGCGGTAGAGCCGGAAGTATTATTGTTGGACGAGCCGGCATCGGCCTTAGATCCTATATCAACACTTAAAATTGAAGAGCTGATCTACGAGCTAAAAGATAAGTATACGATTGTGATTGTTACCCACAATATGCAGCAAGCGGCGCGTGTGTCTGACTATACGGCGTTTATGTATATGGGTAAGCTAATTGAGTTTGGTAACACAGATATTCTTTTTACAAACCCCAGTAACAAGCAAACCGAAGATTACATTACCGGTCGCTATGGTTAAGGTTTGGTGACAGATTTTGAGAGATGACTTATGAAAGAAAAAATATCACATACGCATCATATTTCGCAGCAGTTCAATACCGAGTTAGATGATATTAAGACTCGGATGCTGGAGATGGGCGGCTTAGTCGAAAAGCAGGTTGCCGATGCAACCAATGCATTTATGAATCTGGATACGGGCTTAGCGTCAGACGTGAAGCAGGGCGACAAGCTCGTTAACAGCCTAGAAGTTGCGATTGACGAAGAGTGCACAATTATCTTGGCGCGTCGTCAGCCTGCGGCGAGCGACTTGCGGCTGGTATTGTCAATCAGCAAGATTTTAAGCGATCTTGAGCGTATGGGTGACGAGGCTAGTAAGGTGGCGGATAGCGCCATTAAATTAGCCGAGCTTGGTGGTCTACCACGTAGCGTTTTGGAAATTAGGCATATTGGTGATCATGTGTCGGGCATGGTGAGAAATGCGCTGGATTCTTTTGCGCGCCTTGATATTGATTTGGCCTTGGAAGTTGCTGAAGAAGATAAGGCCGTCGATCTAGAATACGGCACGGCAATGCGCAGCTTAGTGACTTACATGATTGAAGACCCGCGTACCATTACCTCTGTACTGCAAGTTATGTGGGCTTTACGGTCATTAGAGAGAGTGGGCGACCACGCTCGTAATATCGCCGAGCACGTTATTTACTTGGTCAAAGGTGCGAACGTTCGCCATGTTAATATTGATGAAATGACAGCGACCGTGCAAGAGGGCTAAGCCTCATTCATGGCTGCGCTGAGGCTTGCTAGAATCAAATGTTAGCCTGGCCCCAAGGGGAAACCTGCTGCTAACCATATACTGAGTAGCAGCGACCAGCTAATAAAAAATATGACTGAGTAGGGCAGCATCAATGCGATTAGGGTACCCATTCCCGCAGATTTGTCGTGGCTTTGCATAAAGGCCACCACAACACCAAAGTAGGGCATCAAGGGGGTAATAATATTGGTGCTTGAGTCGCCAATTCGATACGCCATCTGCGCTGATTCAGGGTCTACTCCCAGTAAAAATAACATTGGAATAAAAATAGGTGCCATCAAGGCCCATTTAGCCGAAGCGCTTCCGATTAATAGATTGATGCTGGCGCTAATAACTATAAACCCTAGTAACAAGCTGATTTTTGACAACTCCAGTCCTGCAAGCCAGTTTGCGCCATTGATGGCGGATATCGCGCCCAGGCCGGTCCAGTTAAAATAATTGACAAACTGGGCGGCGAAAAACATCAATACCATGTAGCCTGATAAGGTACTAATCCCAGTCTCCATGCCCGCGATCCAGTCTTGATGACGTTGATATTTTCCAGTGGTGTAGCCAAATATTAAACCGCTAATGGTGGCGTAAAGCGCGATAAATATCACAATTCCATTGAGTAAAGGTAGGGCTGCCAGGCCATTGGGATCTGGGTTACGGAGTAGCCCACTGTCAGGAATGACCAGCCACAGTAAGAGTCCGATAAAGGCAATGCTAAACAAGCTTACTCTTCGCATCGCGGCCTTCAATGCGGGGCTATCATTAAGCAGCTTTTCGCTTGATTCCTCAGAGGCTGTCGTTGGTTTAGATAGCCTTGGCTCGACAATCTTTTCGTTAACCCATGCGCCGATGACGGTAATAAACACTGTTGAAACTGCGGTGAAGTAATAATTCGCGCTGGTTAAGACTTGACGGTCGGGAGCGACCAAGGCAATGGCTTCGGTGCTGATACCCGAGAGGATCGCATCCACAGGTCCAAGTAATAAGTTCGCGCTATAGCCTCCAGAAACACCAGCAAAAGCCGCAGCTATACCCGCCAGGGGAGATCGACCAGCAGCGCGAAAAATCAGTGCGGCTAGCGGGATCAGTACAACGTATCCGGAGTCAAAGCCGATGCTAGACATGACTCCAGCAAATACCACAAAACTGCTTAGTAAGCGTGGTGGTGCCTTAGCGGCCAGGCGCTGAAGAGTGTGACCCAGCAAGCCAGAATCCTCTGCAACCGCAATACCTAAAATCGCAACCAACACTGAGCCAACCGGAGCAAAATGAATAAAGTTGCCAACCGTATTGGCCACCATCCATTTGACACCGTCGCTGCTGAGCAATGACTTAGCAGGAATGATTTCATTGGTGACAGGATGCACGGCAGAGATCGTAAAAAAATCGGCTATAGCCGATATCGCAATAATACCAATACAAAGATAGATGAATAACAGCACCGGATTGGGCAGGCGGTTGCCAATTACCTCAAGCCTATTCAGCCAGCGTTGAACTAACGGGGGGCTGGGGTTTGCATTGTTCATCAGTTTAAGCCTGTCTTTTTTGTCTGGTATTTATAAGTATACCGATAGTTAGGTGATTTTTATGGAGTGGCGCTTCACTTATTGTTAAAGGATTTTTTATTTATTGCGTAATTATATTGTCGCGATGGTATGCCAAGATATAAATCGGCTTTGGAAGCTGGGGGTTAAAGTATTATCTTAATAAACGTATAGGACCTTTTTGCAAGAGCGCAGATTTGTAACAATACCCTGTTAAAGAAGCTTACTATTGAGATACAGCGGCAATACTAAGAGGATGTTGTTGAGCTTCTCTACAAAACAATCATGACGAGATTTCAGTTGGATACCGCGTCTTGTCCAATTGCAGTGTTTTGCCGTGTTAAACTATCACTCGCTAGTCTCTAAAAATTCACAGTAATAGCAATAATATATGCGAGTTCACTCACGGAATATTCCTGTGCGCACTTGGGTTTGATATCTGTTTTAGGCCAAATTTATACAGCTAGTTCTAGCGATTTTTTACGCCTGAGGGGGTGTTGGTAAGTGAGTGATTCTGCAACAACGGTTGCCAAACCTGGTTTTAAGGCCATGTTTAGCCTTTACCTTGCCATGATGAGTGTCGGCATGGGGCAAACGGTCGTGTTTGCCATTTTACCCATGCTAGGGCGAGAACTGCATCTTGATTTGCTGGTGTTCCAGCTGCCTTTTTCCGACATTGTGATTGAGCCTCGAGAGATGGCAATTACGTCTTTATCTGCCTTGACAGCATTCGCTTTTTTTATTGCCGCTCCCATATGGGGGCGGCTCAGTGATCGTTGGGGACGAAAACCACTCATTATTATGGGTTTATTTGGTTATGTCATTGGTACTTTAACGTTCAATGGCGTTGCCTACTTGGGTTTGTCAGGGGTAATGATGGGCACAGCGCTGTTTAGCTGCCTAATCATCAGTCGTGCGTTTCATGCTGTAGTGATGTCGCCGACTCATCCTGCAGCAGCAGCGTATATGGTAGACGTAACCTCAGTGCATGAACGTACCAAAGGCATGGGTAAGCTCCAGGCATTTAATCAGCTTGGGGTGATGCTCGGACCCGCATTAGCGTGGTTTGTGAGTATCAATTATCTGGCGCCACTTTATATTCAAGCCGGGGTGTCACTCATTGTCGGTATTTTGGTGTGGCGGTATTTACCGTCTATTCCAGTTTCAAATACCAGCGGAAAGAAGCAGCTAAAGTTATCCTACTTTGATCCGCGGTATCGCTTATTCATGGCGGTTGGCTTTGCTATTTTTAGCCTGCTGGGAATGGTACAGCAAACTTTAGGATTTTATTTTCAGGATATCTTAGCCGTGGATGGCGTTCGCGCTGCGCAGTTATTTTCAAGTGCGATGGTGGTGTCGTCAGTTGCTATTCTGGGGGCTCAGTTTCTAGTCGTACGACGTTATAGTGGCTTGCCGATGCGCTTATTGCGGTTTGGTTTGCCGTTTATGTTGTTGTCATATGTCCTATTGGCTAACGCTAGCGCCTTGTGGATGCTCTACCTTTCTATGGCTTTGTTTGGATTTGGTATGGGGTTGACAGGACCTTCTTTCACCGCAAGTGCAACAATGGCGGTAGAGTCACACGAGCAGGGTAGCTTAGCGGGGTTAATAGGCGCGATTGCTGGCCTGGGATTTATGTTCGGACCTTTAGTCGGCGGCGCTCTATACCGTATTTCACCGAGTTATCCTTATTGGTGTGCGGCTATTGTGATGGTCTTCATTATTCTGATTTTGTCGTTTTTAGAGAAGTCATGGAAAAAACAAAAATAATATGACAGTTTGGTTAAAAATCAGGCTAATTCACCCGTGCACCATGAACCCTGTCTTAGGCTCTTATGTACATGCTTATCCACAAGCTTATTCACCTTAATTGGGGAAAACTTTACGCTAGCCTAGTTTTGCTTGTACAACTTATACACAAGGGTGGTCTAGTTGCGATATTAGGCTATATTTGAAAGGTGTAGCTCAAATTTGGGATTGTTTTCGCCTATTTGCGGGCGTTTAATGGACCATAGTCACTGTTTGTTTGCGCCGCGAGGCTTTTATTCACGTTGTTTGAGCCTTTCCTCAAAATGCTAAGAAATTAGAGAGTTATATTATGGGATTCGGCAAACTACCTGCCATGCTTCCGTTATGTGTGGCGGTGCTCATGGCTAGAGATGCGATGGCCCTGGGCTTGGGTGCGGCAAATCTGGATTCAAAGCTTGGCGAACCTTTGTTTGCCCGAATTCCTATTTTTGGTGCTGAAGGCATCGGTAGCGAACAGGTGCGGGTCACGCTGAAGCCTGTGACTGACCCCGGTACGGGTGCCGAAGTAGCTAGTGTGGATACCCGTAATCTCTCTGCTGTCGGCGAAGTGGGGGAAGAGGGTCGGGGTACTATCTACTTGCGCAGCAGCAAGCCTGTCGATGAGCCCTATCTCCATTTTATGGTAAATATACGTTGGCCTGGCGGACAATTAAGTCGAGCTTATACGTTCCTGCTGGATTTGCCTGAAAGCCTGAGCGCGGTCTCTGTTAACACTGCCAACTTAAACACGGTAGCTATCAGTAATACTCCTTCGACCATCGCTAGCCCGGCACGCCTGAACGGACAGACCGATATCAGTGTTACCCCAGGATTGAGTCCTCGCTCGGTAAATCGTCCCGCAACAGATAAGCAGCAAACTATCAGCGCCGACACTGCGTTTTATACCACGATACGCGGTGACAGTTTATGGAGTGTTGCGAGGCGGGCGGCGCGGGCAAAGGGCGGAACAAGCAACGAGTGGATGACGCGACTTTTTCGTAATAATCCGAGCGCGTTTATTCGCAGTAATAAAAATTTATTAAAAGAGCGCGTTACCCTCGATTTGTTTGAAAGCCTGGAAAGGGGCAGCACCTCTGGAGAGGCGTTTGTTGACAGCCAGTTGCAGCAGGCACCGGTTCCAGAGGTGCGCAGCGCGGTTGCGGACATTGCCGGAGCGCCAGGTTCTGATAGGCAAAACCGGGTACTCGGCCGTGAAACCGACGTAGTTCTAGAGCCTGCTGGCAATGGTATGACTGAAGGCCAGTTGTTGCAGCAAAATTTAAGTAATGTTCGCAATCAGGTTGCGGATGTCTCTGCCAATATTGCGCTAATGACCGAGAAATTACTGTCACTACAAACGCAGCTTGAAACTTTGCAATCGCAAGCTGCCATTTTAAATACTCCCGCCGCATCAGATACCGCCTCATTTGAACCGCCACTGGGCGAGCTCCTCGATAGCGCGGAGACTGTAGGGTCGGTAGATGGCTTGGCTAGTGCGGATCTTGCGCAAGATGACGGCGTGGTTGTGGGCGAGCCCACCGCAGTCAGCACGTCGATGAATACTAGTCTTAGCGAAGACAATGACATTGCAGCTGGTGCCGAACCTAATGATAAAGGCCGCGTAGCTGCAGCCCCCGACGTTGAGCTCTCTGCGGTTGCGATCACCAACACGACATCGAGTTCGTGGTCATGGCTCTGGTGGCTGGCCCCGGTTATTGGTGGTCTATTATTACTAATTCGCTATAGGCAAGACCGAGAGGTCACTGTCTCGAACGGCGATGATTTGATCTCAAGGGGTGACTTGGCAGATGTTAATGCTGCGGTAGCCGCTAAAGCACAAGCGGATCGAGCCTTTGTTCAGGATCATTTTGAGGATGTTTTTACTGCATTAGAAGCTAGCCCGGTTAGCACGCAAAAAACGATCTTAACACCCGCTATACAAGCGACAGAGCCGGATGCTCATGGGCTAAAAACCAACACCAAAGTTGATCTGAATGATAGGGCGTCCCTGCAAGAGGGCAAGCTCGGTAGCGCCAGTCTCGCTGATATTGATGACGATTTTTTTGCAGATTTAGATGAAGACGCTTTGATGCAGCGAGGTGGTTTGAATGATGAGGCGGCATTCTTGTCGCTTGATATTCCTGACTTTGATGAGAGTTGGTCGGCTTCGGCCGCTGTCCAAGCTAAGGACTCCTTGGCGCGCGCCTCAGCGTGTATGGCCATGGGGGATTATGTGGGAGCGCGGCAGATTTTAGAGCGTGATATCGCCAGCAACGATGATATTAGTCTTAAAATGCAGTTACTTGATGTGCACGCACACTGCGGTGATCAGGATGAATTTGAAAATTTAGTTTTGCAAATGGAATTTACGGGCGCGGATAAACAATTACTAAGAGAAATCGATGTATTGCGTGAGCTACTTCTGAAAAACACTGATAGTGTTAAGAAAAACCGAGTTGATTAAAAGTTTGATAAGTAATGATCGATATCTGCGGTATAAAATCATAGAAGATAACGAGGACTACCTTGTCGTAGATAAAGCCGCGGGTGTTAATTTACATCGTAATCAGCATGCCCAGAGCTTGATTGACGTATTGCACGCTGACTTTCCTGGCGAGAGCCTGCATTTGGTGCACCGTCTTGATGATGCGACCTCGGGCTTGCTGTTAATCGCAAAAAACCCTCTTGCGGCGGCTGAGTTTGGTCGATTATTCGCAACTAGAGAGGTAGAGAAATTCTATTTCGCGCTCGCTGATGGCAAACCTATCAAAAAGCAGGGTATGGTTGTTGGCGATATAAAGAAGAGCCGCAGTGGTAGCTACTTACTTAGCCGAACGCGAAGCAACCCATCGACAACTCAGTTCTTTAGTTTTGCCATACAAGATGGGCGGCGGGCATATTTACTGAAACCCCATACCGGCAAAACACATCAGTTGCGGGTGGTAATGAAAAGTCTCGGGGTTCCTATATTGGGCGATCGCCGTTATGGACCAAGTACCCAAGACAGCGATCGAATGTACTTGCATGCAATGGCCTTGCGCTTTCACTTTCGGGGTAGCGAAAGGCGATACCTGTGTATTCCCCACGATGGAGAGGCTTTTGCGGATGGAGCCTTGCAGCCAGTATTGTTAAACTGTCAATCGCCGTGGGACATCAAGTGGCCCAGTCTAAAGTAGCGTAATGTGGTCATCTTTTTTAAATATGGACTCATTATGTTGCTATCTGTTGTGATAAAAATGAATAAGGTATTTGCGTGATCTTAGACGAATCTTCAGACCTATTGTTAAAATTAAACCGCGAAACGTCTCGAATTCCGTGGAAGGATTTACAGCGGTTTTATGCTCAGGGAGCAGTGTTAGTAGTCGGGCCAGACGTAGATCTTATTGCTGCGGCAGCTGCTGTGGCAAATGATGATGCCGCGGCAGTCTCAGCATGGATGAAGGACGAGCAGTTAAAAATAGCCACTGAAGAAGTCGCTCTTAACTGGTTAGCTGAAGATTGTGAGGTATGGGCGGTCGTCGTTGCACCCTGGGTACTGGTTCAAAAGGAAAGGGGCTCGACGTGACAGTGCCTGAGCATTATCTGGCGGAGTTGGAGACCAGGCTGACCACTTTTTTCAGCGATCAAGCTGAGGGCTTGGATATTCCGCCAGCTTTATTGTACCGTTTAGAAGGCTTTATTGACGCTGGTATTATGGTTGCTTTTATTAGTGCTGCTGATATTAAAAAACGTCTAATCACCTTGGCAGAACACTACGCTGGGGCAGAAGCCGCTGCGATTTATGAGAATGATGACCGCGTCATTCTTCATCTCCTTATGCCGGAAGCGCCGGTATATCCGTCTACTAAACCATGAGTGTGTCGCGGCGATGATACATGCTGAGTTGTGTGGGTTTGTTCAGCAGCTTGGCCTTGTCGGTAAACACAACGGCCATCGGTATTTATTGTTTTTTGGCGGAGAGCCCTCTTGGGGCCAAACTCAGCTCGGATCGCTAGGTCTGGGTAATGAGGAATGTTTGTTACTGGCAGATAAGGCTATTGCCGGCCTGTCGCCTAAACCCGCAAAGCAATACTTAGGCAGAGAATTTAGTACCGTTATTATCGATGCGTACTCGGTACAGTCTGTTGATGAGTGGTTGGCGGCAGCGGGTACCGTGCTTGCTGGCGGGCTACTGATTGTTCTTTGCCCAGAATTCGATCAATGGCCGCGCTATTTTCAGAGTAAATCCGATGCGGGGCAGGATGATGCTGAGTCATTTTTTCTAAAGCGTATTTTGTCTAAGGTCGCAGATCGTTCGGGTGTTTACGGGTTTAGCCAGCGGTCATTAGCGAGTAGAGCCTTTCGGTCTCAATTGCCCGCTGTGCTGCAACCTTGGCAGCCTTCGCTGCCGACCCCCGATCAGCGGGCTGCAGTGGATGCAATTATTAGGGTAGCTAGCGGCAGAGCTAAGCGGCCGCTGGTGATTCGCTCTGATCGCGGTAGAGGTAAAACGTCATCCCTCGGCATCGCCGTCGCAGACTTGTTTCAGAATGGCTTGTGTCGGCGAGTCGCGATTACCGCGCCGAATATCGGTGCAGTTGAAGCTGCGTTTCGGCAAGTGGAACTGCTGTTGCCTGATGGGGAGCTTAGCGAAGCCGGATTCCACTTTCGTGACTGCGAGCTAATGTTTTTACCGGCAACCGAACTTGGCGCGACAGCACATTGGGATTTAGTGCTCGTTGATGAAGCTGCGACACTCCCTGTTGGAATTTTGCATGAGCTATTGCAAACCCAGCCACGAATTGTGTTTTCTACCACAGTACATGGCTATGAAGGCAGTGGTAGAGGCTTTGATACGCGCTTCAAAGATATTTTAGACCGCGAGCGTCCCCAATGGCGTCGTGTTGAATTGCGGGAGCCGGTGCGCTGGGCAGGGGATGATCCACTAGAGCGGTGGCTATACGAGGCTTTCTTATTGGGTGCAGAAGTCAGTAAACCTCGCGAATCGAGTTCCGTTCATTTGCGGGTGCTTAAGCGAGATGATTTTATGCAGGAAGCCATTCTGAGCCAAGTGTTTGGCCTGCTGGTGCAAGCTCATTATCAAACGTCGCCCCGCGACCTGCAGTATTTAATAGATTCATCTTGCGTAGTGATTGTTGCTGAAAGTGATGACGGCGTTATCGGCGTCTGCCAATTATTGCCAGAGGGTGGATTGAGCGATGATCTAAGCGCCGCAGTTGTTTCCGGCCAACGCCGGCCAAAAGGCCACTTGGTAGCCCAGCGACTCGCTCATATTAATGCAGAGGCTGCTTATGCTCGCTGTGTGAGTTTTCGAGTGAACCGTATTGCCGTAGCGGCAGAGCTACGTCGGCAAGGTATAGCTAGCCGCTTACTGGCGGCGGCAGAGGAGCATAGTCGCCGCATGGGTGGCGCCTATCTGTCATCGAGTTTTGCGGCGTCTGCAGAGGTGGTCCAGTTTTGGCGGCGGAATGATTTTCTACCATTGTGGCTGGGAAGTCGCAGAGATACATCGAGTGGGGCTTATTCACTTATCGTTGCCAAAGCGCTGCAGTCAAATGTGGATATGAATTTTAATCAAATGCAGCAGCGACTGTTGGATGATTTACCTTTGACGGTGCGGCATGTGCATTCGAAAATTAGCGCGGATACACTTGTGCAGATCCTTGCTAGCGGCTCACGGCATAATGAGATGTCGGCTGCGGATCTGCGCCAGATGCAGCGCTATTGCAAGGCTGAATTGATTTTTGAGCAGGTCGCTGCCAGCTTAATGCGTATATGCTGTGGTGTTGATTTGCGCGCTATTTCGGGTGCTGAATTGGCGTTGTCAGTGTTATTGTTTAGCGAAAGCTGGGCGAGTGTGGGGGCTAAGTATCAGCTGAGCGGGCGCGCGGCGGTAGAGCAAAGTCTACGAAGTATATTTAATGAAATTGATGCTATTTATAAATCCACGGAGGCACAATGAGCAGTATCTTCACGAAAATCATTCAGGGCGAGCTACCCGGACACCGAGTTTGGGAAGATGAGCATGCGCTTGCAATTTTAACGATTGAACCGATCCAGGAAGGACATCTATTGCTTATTCCAAAAGAGGAGATCGATCACTGGGATGATCTGCCAGCGGAATTGGCAGTTCATTTAATGACAGTGTCGCAAATGTTGGCAAAAGGCTTGAAAAAAGTTTTTCCCTGCCAGCGCGTCAGCATGATGATTATTGGCTTGGAAGTCCCGCATACCCATATTCATTTGGTGCCCATCAACGATATGGCCGATGCAAATATTGGCAACGCAAAACGCGCTGACAACGATGCGCTTGCCGCTACGGCAGTTAAAATTCGAGCGGCGCTTGGCTGATTTTGTTCAGGCCTTACTGCATCGGTTGCGCCGGTTTCACGTTGGGGTGAACAATACGTACAGCCTGAATATCCGGCTGTCGGTGTTGAATTTCCCCTCGGAGCCATGCGCCTCCGTCAGGGTCTTTTAAGATGCTGCCAACACCGCCTGGACTCTTGATACAAAGCGTTTGACTGATCTGCGTGCTTAGATCCTCGACGCTTGGTACGCTCAGACAATCCAGCGCCGCCTTGCTACTCATAGCATCGAAATTAAACTCATAGTCGATTTCCGTCGCGTCGCCACAACGTGGCGATAAGGCGTGATCTAGGGCGAGAACCCGGCGGCTTGCTGCGGTTAAAGATGTGTTGCCGCTGCGCTCTAGATAATCAATGATTTCTGATTCTAGCAAGCCATAAAGGCGCTGTGGGTCTTTTAATATAGTGGTGAAGATCGTCGCTCTGTTTTCATAGACGGTCATACGCTCTTGTAGCGTAAGGCTAGGCATGTCACTTTGATACTCTGCGCAAACCGCTCGTAGCAATGCCCTTAGCAGTGGCGCCGTAGTGATACCGTCGTGCAATGCTAGATAGCGAATGGTTAGCGGAATAAGGTGGCCATGAGCAAAAAGAATGTGGGCGGTAATGAGGAAATACCCTTCAATACCTTCATCGCGGTTAAAGGTGTGACAGGCAACAACATACTCTCCCTTTGCCTTGCCGTAACCCGCAACTGGAATAGTTTCAATTTTGTATTCTTCGCGTTTTCGATAAAATTCCGTGCCTGGCAGTAAGGTGTAGGCGAAGATATTGAGGTTGGGGAAGGTCTTCAGTAACTGGTCTAAATTGTTTTCGAAATCAGCAAGGTTGTCACCGGGAAGTCCCCAAATAAGCTCCGCTGCAATAGGTACTCCCTCCGCTGCCATTTGACGAGCAATTGGCTCATATTTATTCGCTGCCATATTCTGTCGATTACTAAGTTCAAGAGCCAAGGGCGTGAGTGTTTGAAGTGCTAATTGGTAATGAGGCAGTAATCCATTGTTATGCAATAACAGAACAATTTCCTGCACCCGTGGGCTATGCTTTTTTGACCACGAGGTGGCAAAGCTGCTGGGTAGTCCGGTTTTTTCCTTTAGCTCACAAATCAGCTGAGCTTTTTCTAAATCTTCTTTGAGGGCGCCGAAGTTTGAATCGGCGAGCCATATATCTTTTATACCTGCGTCGACGATTCTATGCCAATCACTGCGAACTCTGTCCATTGAAAACTGATACATTTTAGAGCCAATAGCACCGGTTCCCCATTCACAGAATGCGCACTTGAAGGGGCAGCCGCGACTGGTTTCATAGGATATGGAGTCATAAAGTGGCTTGCCATTGGCATCGCTTAGTTCAATGGCGTCCAGCGGCGACGGTAGTTCGTCTAGGAATTTTCTGCGTTGGCGCTCAGGCGTTTTTTTAATGCTGCCGTTTTCTAAATAGGCGATGCCGTTGATCGACGGCCAGTTATCGGGGGTCGGGCCATCTAAAATTTCTTTAAATGTTGTTTCACCCTCACCAAGAATAATAATATCGATAGGATCTTCACCCAGATAGTCTTCAGCCTGCTGTACGTGTGGGCCACCCGCGATACAAAGCACGTCAGGGCATTCAGATTTAATCTGATGAATAAGGTCGAGAAATTCAGCGGCATTCCATGTGTACATGCTGAACCCGATCACCGCTTGCTGGCCGTTTTTAAGAGCTTCTTTTATCGCTGGCAAATAGATTTCTTGCCAAGATGTTTGCCAATCGGTGATGGCGGTTTCATCTTTGAAATGGACCAGCTCAATCTGGTATTGATCACTGCAAATGCCGTATTTTTGGTAATAGGCTTTTAAGCCTCCGGTTGTTGTTGGCGCAGCCCAAAATTGATCTGAATCCATACTGAAGAGCAGTACAGGTGTGGCAGATGAAGCCTTCATAATGTTGTTCCGGACGGGGGCTGCATTATTATTATGCAGTTTTACGTTAATGGTTTGTTACTTGATTAAAGAGTAACAGTCTTTAAAGAGGGCGCCAATTAGCGATTGTTTATATTGCTAAAAGTTTATAGAGGCTAGGCCGTTCGGGTGAGGTTAGATTTTTATTGATGGGGCATCATGCCCGATATAATGATAATGATGAGGCAGTAACTATTATGGTAGAAACCCATTTAGCTCGAGAATTTAACGTTCCCGCCGCCAAGGTTTGGGCTTTGTTGCAAGACTTTGGTGACCTCAGCTGGGCGCCGGGAATAGACAAAATTGAATTACTTGGTAGCGGTGTTGGTATGACGCGGCGTTTGCATATCAAAGGCATGGATCCAATCGATGAGGTTTTGACTGCGCAAGATACATCGACCATGAGTTTTTCATACAATATTCCGCGCGGTGTCCCTATGCCTGTCAGCGATTACTCAGCCAATGCAAAAGTGACCGAGCTCGACGGCGCTCGCAGCCGTGTCGACTGGTACGGCCGGGCAGAGCCCAAGGGCGTAAGTGACGACGAGGCTGTAGCGATGATTAACGGCGCGTATCAAATGCTGCTGCAGTGGCTTGATGACGCTCTCGCAGCTAAAGCCTAAAGCCAATCAGTGTGCTAGCTTAGATCTACTAGGCCTTGCGGCGCGTCATGAGTTCCGGTAAGCCTGGTATATCTAGTATATGGCGGCGAAGTAAATCTAAGCCTAGGGCTGTAACTAAGGTTTGAAATAAACTGCGGTCCACGGGCAAGAAGAATTTTTTAACTCTGAGGTCGTCTTGGCTGCCCCAGGCAATCCAGACCGTGCCTACCGGTTTATCCTCACTGCCACCATCGGGTCCGGCAATGCCGGTGACGGCAACCACTAAGTCACTGCCTAACGCGAGCAGTGCGCCCTGTGCCATTTGCCTTACAACCACTTCACTAACTGCGCCGTCACTAGCCAAACTCGATTCTGACACCGCCAAAAGTTGCTGCTTTATGGCGTTGGAATAGCTAACAATACCTCCGGGAAATACCGTGGATGAGCCCGCGACGCCGGTGAGTTCGGCGGCGATTCGTCCGCCGGTGCATGATTCTGCCGTGCCAATGCTTAGATTTTTTGCCTTGGCGGCGGCAATAACCGCCTGCGCCAGGCTTAAGGGCATATCGCCAAGCAGGTGGTCATCTATTAATTCGATAATCTTGCCGCGCCATTCATTGATCTTCTCGCCGGCATTTTGGCCTCGGGTTGTGAGCTTTACCTCGAGTACCGGCATGGAAGCGCGAAAGCCAAGTTCAACATCGTCTGGCCAATCGGGATAACGCGTATTAACCTTTTCTTGGATGGACGACTCACCGAGTCCGAAAACAGCTAAACGCTGAGTTTGGATGTAGTCAGAGGCAAATTGGGCGTCTAGCAGCGGGATAATTTCATCCCTCATCATGGTACGTAATTCACTGGGTACCCCGGGCGTGGCGAGCACAAGACAACTGCCGATTTTAAGTTTTATGCCCACCGCACTGCCTCGGGCATTGGCAATAATACTGCAGCCCTTGGGCAGCATGGTTTGCTTAAGATTGGCGGCATTTAAGCGAAAACCTCGTTGCTCGCACCACTGGGTTAAATGGGTGAGAGCATCAGGGTGCTCGGTGATAACGTTTCCTGTAGCGTTTGCCAGTGCGAGTGAGGTCATATCATCTACAGTGGGGCCGAGGCCGCCGTTTATAATAAGGACGTCGGAGTCGCTAGCCAAGTCGCGAATTTGATTTTCAAGTAAGGGGAGGTCATCACCTACGGTGGTTTTTCTGTCAATACGCCAGCCGTAGTTGGTGATGAGCTCTGCGATCATGGCTGAGTTGGAATCTATAGTATCGCCGGCCATCAGTTCATTGCCGGTAAGGAGTAACTGCAGTTTCATTTTTTTGATAGTATCCCGAAGCTGAAAGAGCGGTGCTTATTCGCTGTTGTACAGTAAAATTGAAGCCTATGTTTCCTTGTCATAGCATAGTAATGTCTTTAGCTAACAAGCTCTAATTTTTTGTGTGTTTGTCTGAGGTGGGAGTGAAAAATGAAATCGTCACTTGGTGTTTTGCTCGCGGCAGTGATTTTTCTAGCCTTGGCTGGCTTTGAATACTGGCAGTATCGGGATCAACAAGCCTACCGCCAAGGCTTGAATGTCCAGTTAATGGACTTGTCGGCGCGACTTAATAGTATTGAGGCGCGTATTGATAGTGCCAAAGGCGAGATTGATAAAATTCAGCAAAACTCCTTGGGTGGCTTGATAGAAAGTGCTAACGATGCGTTAATTGAAGGCTGGTCGGCCATGATTAATTCGGTGGAAAAGGAGTTGGAGCGCGCCAAGAAAGGGATAGCCAAGCCGCCTCAAGCCGCGCAGCCTAACTCTCCATCTGCACAACCCGCGCCCAATAATGGAGCCGGACCGCTATAAGACGAGACATTAGCAATGCCTGAAATTAAACGGCCAGTTCAAGCAATAGAAGTCAATTATGTCTGCGATAAGTGTGGACACGGTATGATGGTGAGTGCGGGAGACATGAACCCTTCTACGGGTGAAATTCCGCATAAGTGTATGATTTGTAGCCATCAGCAGATGTTTAAGTGGGTGTCTTACCCTAAAATTACTTATGTAGGGCTGGGTGAGGGTAATGGCTAGCAGCGGCGGCGGTCATTGCCTGCGCTAATAGCGCAGGCGTGCGTCTAGTTCATCGACGAGCTCTGCCCACTCGGCATCAACATCTAGGCATTCTTTTAAAAAACCTGCTTGTGCTGGTTTCCAAAAGCTCGCTTCATGTATTAGCAAGTCTCTGGGTAGTGGTCGGTGGCGTACAATGAAGCGTTCAACCTCTTTGTCTTCGCTTGGCAGGCCAAGCTGGTCAAAGAGTAGATTCATTGTATGTAATTCGGTGTCCATTGGGTCCTCCGCAGATAAAACATGGCTACAGGCCTAATATAGAAGACCCTTTGTTAGCTTTCCAGTGTTTGTTTGTCAGGCCTTATATCATCAAGAGCTTGGCAGCATGCTCAGTCTAAGGCCCGCCTGCCATCCGCCATCGACAAGAAATTCCGCGCCGGTAGAATAGCTGCTTTCGTCTGATGCTAAAAACAACGACATATTGGCGACCTCGATTGGGAGTCCCACTCGCGGCAATGCATGATTCACATAAAACTCATTATCTTGCTCAGAGGGTTCAGTTTGTCCCTCAGCGCCGTGCATGGCGGTAAATATTCCGCCGGGGTGAACAGTGTTGACCCGAATATTGTAGGGGCCTAGTTCAATCGCCGCGGATTTTGTCAGTCCTCGCACCGCCCATTTGCTAGATACATACGCAGATAAACCATTTTTAGCCTGCAGGCCGTCGATGGATGAGATGTTGATAATCGAGCCGCCACCGGCTTTTTTCATGGGGGCAATAGCGGCGCGAATACCGAGGTAGGTGCCTAGCTGATTAATTTTTATAACCCGCATATAGTCGTCTGCATCGGAGTCTGCGATAGCGGCTGCATGTAAAATGGCCGCGTTATTAACGATGATATTCAGCGGTCCGAATGTCTCTGCGGCGCTTATTAGTTTTTGCCAGTCAAGCTCGCTTGAAACATCGGCGTGAACATAGCGTGCGTTATTGCCCAGAGATGTGGCAAGTGTTTCTCCGGCATCATCAAGAATATCTGCGAGGATAACCTTGGCCCCTTGGTCAATAAACAATTGGGCGGTGACGGCGCCCATGCCGCGTGCGGCGCCAGTAATAATGGCTACTTTGCCGGCCAGTCTGCTCATGTGATCTTCCTTGGCTTATTGTCGTATAAAATCGTCAGCCAATGTATACGCGACTTTTTTCCTTCGCTATTGTCCAATCGGACTAGGCTAGCGTGATGGTATTTGAATTAGGTGATTTCTCAGTATGTTGTATCGTTCTTTTAGTGTGATTTTAATATGCTCAACGCTTATTGCTTGCGGCGACAAAATGGAGCCCAGCAGGGCTGTGCCCGCCCCGGATGTGAGCGCTGTAAATACTGGGAGTGTGGTCGAGAGTGAGATGCCGGCTGAGCAGGAGGGATCAAAACCCAAGGGAGCGACGCCGCCTGAAAGCCCGCAAGCCTTGGATTTGAGTCTGCCTGCCGGCGTTCACGGTGACGTGCCCGATATGAGTGGTTCTGAAAAAGGCCGCTACGGCGTCGAGGCTTGGTTTGACCAAAGCGAGACCGATGAGGAGCCGCGTTTTAAAATGAAAACCAAGCTGCGGATGAAAGAGGGCACTGAATTCGATAAAAATAGCGATATTAGTAGCTATGGACAGTCAGTTGATGGCGCTGAGATGGGGTTTGAGTATAAAACGCGCTAGGTCGTGTATTACAAATTCAATGTGGACTGACAGGTGTTGATCAGAGAACTAAAAAAAAGGCCGCATCAGCGGCCTTTTTTATTTTCTAGCGCTTATCTAATGGTACAAAGTCTCGCTGTGCTGGGCCTGTATAAAGCTGGCGAGGACGACCAATTCGGTAGCTGCCACTAATCATTTCATTCCAGTGGGCAATCCAGCCTGGGGTGCGACCCAGTGCGAATATAACGGTAAACATACTGGTTGGAATGCCAATAGCTTTAAGAATAATGCCTGAGTAGAAATCGACGTTCGGGTATAGTTTTCTGTCAATAAAGTATTGATCTTCCAATGCGATTTGCTCGAGACGTTTAGCAATGGCCAGTAGTGGGTCATTCTCTAAGCCTAGCTCAGCCAACACTTCATCAGCTGCTTGCTTCATGACTTTGGCGCGCGGGTCAAAGTTTTTGTAAACGCGGTGACCAAAGCCCATTAGGCGGAATGGATCATCCTTGTCTTTTGCTCTAGCCACGAACTCGTCAATGCGTGAGGCATCGCCAATTTCACTGAGCATGTCCAATACTGCTTCGTTGGCGCCGCCGTGAGATGGTCCCCAAAGGGCTGCAATACCAGCAGAGATACACGCAAATGGGTTTGCACCGGTAGAACCGGCAAGACGTACAGTTGAAGTTGACGCGTTTTGTTCGTGATCTGCATGCAGGAGGAAGACTTTGTCCATTGCCTTGGCGAGCACAGGATTTACTTTGTCTTGCTCGCAGGGATTGCCGAACATCATGTGCAGGAAGTTCTCTGAGTAGCTCAAATGATTCTGCGGGTACATGAATGGCTGACCAATGGTGTACTTATACGTCATTGCTGCCAAGGTGGGCATTTTTGCGATTAGGCGAATTGCGGAAATTTCACGGTGCTTTTCGTCTTTAATATCCAGCGAGTCGTGATAAAACGCTGACAGCGCGCCTACTACGCCGCACATGATAGCCATGGGGTGAGCGTCGCGACGGAAGCCTTTGAAAAAGGTGCTCATCTGGTCGTTGACCATGGTGTGCATGCGAACTTTACTAACAAACTTGTCTTTTTGCTCTGCGTCTGGCAGTGCGCCGTACAATAAAAGGTAGCAGGTCTCTAAATAATCAGAGTGTTCAGCGAGTTGCTCAATAGGGTAACCACCGTGCAGCAGAACACCTTTATCGCCATCGATATAAGTTATTTTTGATTCACAGGCCGCGGTTGAGACAAAGCCGGGATCGTAAGTGAAGTATCCGTTACCCGTCAGGGCGCTGACTTCGATGACGTCGGGACCGATGGTGCCAGAGTGGACTTTAAGGTCCAGCGTTTTTCCATCGATACTCAGAACTGCTTTCTTATCGCTCATTGGGACGGGCTCCTGTTACTTTTTAACATAGCTTGTGGCGTTAGCTTCCCGTGTCTAGCATCTGGCAAGGTATTGCCAAGAGTAACAGCGGGAAGATCCGCGTTCGCGGGAGTGACAAATATAGAGAGCTGAAATGTTTTGTCAACGGTGAATACATTTTAGCCTGCAATTGGCTTGGATGGAATTCTAAATATCGAGTGTGGCTGGGTTTTTACGATTTTTACATAAATGTTTATCATTTTTTGTGCGCCACATTGCTCCGGGCTAAGGTTTTGTATGGCGCCATAATGGTGCGAAATGGTCCTTTAAGCCCTTGATATTGGAGTTTTTTGAGGCCTTTCTACCGATGTTTAAGCGTTTGTAATTGGACTTCGATGGTCCTATAATGCGCGGCGTTTCACAGGGAGTTTATATGCTCCTGCTCCTAAAGAAGCGATGCCGGATTAGAGAATTCGGTATGTGATTGATCCACTCCCTTTAAACCGCTCGTAGTACATGGGCCTGAAATTAAAAGCGTGGCAAAAACCGTGAAAGATAAACGACCTGTAAATCTGGATATCGGCACAATTTCGCTGCCGATAACCGCTTATACTTCTATTTTACATCGCGTTAGTGGTGTAACTCTCGTGGCGGGCGTTGCCCTGCTGTTTTGGTTCCTCGGTACAAGCTTGGACGGCCCTGAAGGCTTTGAACAGGCCAAGGCGTGTTTAGCGTCGTTCTGGGGCAAGTTAAGTATTTGGGCTGTTTTGATTGCCTTAAGTTATCACGCTTCTGCTGGTGTGAAACATTTGGTAATGGATGCCGGTATCGGTGAAACGATGAAAGGTGGTGAGACTGGCGCGAAGTTAGTCTTGGCAGTTACGGCGGTGTTAGTTGTGCTGACGGGGTTGTGGATATGGTAGGTTCAGTAACGAATTTTAGTCGCAGTGGTTTGTCCGATTGGTTAATCCAGCGGGTTTCCGGTGTGATACTGCTGGCTTATATGCTGGTGGTTGGTTTTTATCTGCTGGTAAGTGGGTCAGATCTGACCTACGCACAGTGGAGTGGATACTTCGATAGCACCTTCATGCGGGTATTCAGCACCGCTGCGGTGTTGTCTATTGTCGCGCACGCTTGGATTGGTCTGTGGTCAGTGTCTACCGATTATCTAACAGAGCGAATGATGGGCGGTCGAGGCACAGTTTTGCGCTTGGCATTTCAGGCAGCTTCGGCTGTTGTTTTGTTCACGTACCTCGTTTGGGGAATCCAGATTCTTTGGAGTTAAGTAATGGCTAATATTCGTACTATTTCTTTTGATTCTGTCATTGTTGGTGGCGGTGGCGCTGGTATGCGCGCCGCACTGCAACTGGCGCAGTCAGGCTACAAAACAGCAGTAATTTCAAAAGTTTTTCCGACTCGCTCACACACGGTCTCTGCCCAGGGCGGTATTACTTGCGCCATCGCCAGTGATGATCCTGAAGACCAGTGGCAGTGGCATATGTATGACACTGTTAAAGGCTCAGATTACATTGGTGATCAGGAAGCTATTGAATACATGTGTAAGGTTGGTCCTGAGGCTATTTTCGAATTAGACCATATGGGTTTGCCATTTTCGCGCACTGAAGAAGGCCGTATTTACCAGCGTCCTTTCGGCGGCCAGTCGAAAGCATTCGGGGAAGGTGGTCAAGCGGCTCGTACCTGTGCGGCGGCAGACCGGACTGGGCATGCACTGCTGCATACCCTTTATCAAGGTAATCTGAAACACAATACTGTATTTTTTAATGAGTGGTACGCCACTGATTTGGTGAAAAACGAAGACGGTGCAGTTGTTGGTGTTATCGCCATTTGCATCGAGACTGGCGAAGTTGTGTATGTGAAGTCCAAGGCAACGGTATTCGCCACTGGCGGCGCTGGTCGAATTTATGCGTCTACTACCAACGCGCATATTAATACCGGCGACGGAATTGGTATGGCACTGCGTGCTGGCTTCCCAGTTCAGGACATCGAAATGTGGCAGTTTCACCCCACTGGTATTGCGGGTGCGGGCACATTAGTGACAGAAGGTTGCCGCGGTGAAGGTGGTTACCTGGTCAATAAAGATGGCGAGCGCTTTATGGAGCGTTACGCGCCAAATGCCAAAGATTTGGCTGGTCGTGACGTTGTTGCTCGCTCAATGACTTTGGAAATTTTAGAAGGTCGTGGCTGTGGTCCCAATGGTGATCATGTGTTCTTGAAACTTGACCATCTTGGTGAAGAGGTACTGGAAAGTCGTTTGCCGGGTATTTGTGAGTTATCACGGACCTTTGCCCACGCAGATCCAGTTAAAGAGCCGATTCCAGTTGTGCCTACCTGTCACTACATGATGGGCGGTATTCCGACCAATGTGAATGGTCAGGCGCTCAGTATTGATGAAGATGGCAATGACACGGTGATTCCGGGTCTTTATGCTTGTGGCGAAGTTGCCTGTGTATCTGTTCATGGCGCGAATCGCCTCGGCGGCAACTCTTTGCTTGACTTGGTGGTGTTTGGTCGTGCTTCAGGTCTCTTTATTGAGCAGGCTTTGCGCGAAGGTATCGACCTGCGCGACGCTTCAGAAGCTGAGATTGAGCAGGCTACCTCACGGCTTGATCGAATTAACAATGCAACCGGTAGCGAGAAAGTTGCTGACCTGCGTAAAGAGCTGCAGGGTGTGATGCAGAATTACTTCGGTGTATTCCGCCGCGGTGATTTCATGAAAGAAGGCATCAAAAAGCTGCACGATCTACGTGGTCGTATTGAAAATGCCAAGCTTGAAGATAAGAGTAATACATACAATACCGCGCGTATTGAAATACTTGAGCTGCACAACTTATTAGAAGTTGCCGAAGCTACTGCAATTGCTGCAGAGGCGCGCACAGAAAGTCGCGGCGCCCACGCGCGGGACGATTTCCCTGATCGCGATGATGTGAACTGGTTGTGTCACTCGGTTTATTTCCCGAAAGATAAAACTATTGCCAAGCGGGCGGTTAACTTCACGCCTAAAACGCGCGAAGCGTTTGCTCCAAAAATTCGCACCTACTGATTCAGGAGAAAACAGATATGTTGAAAGTCAGTCTCTATCGTTACAATCCTGAAACAGATCAGGAACCGTATATGCAGGAAGTTGAACTCGATACCGGTGGCAAGGACATCATGGTATTGGATGTTCTTGAGCTCTTAAAGCGTAACGATGCTTCCTTGACCTACCGTCGCTCTTGCCGTGAAGGTGTGTGTGGCTCGGATGGCATGAACATTAATGGTAAAAACGGCTTGGCGTGTATTACGCCGATTTCCGAGGCGCTTAAAAACGGCAGAGGTGGCAATAAGCTTGTGCTGCGTCCGCTGCCTGGTTTGCCGGTAATTCGTGACCTTGTCATTGATATGACTCTTTTCTATAAGCAATACGAGAAGATTAAGCCGTTCTTACAAAACAACACACCGGCACCTGCCATCGAGCGTCTTCAGTCTCCTGAAGATCGCGCTAAGTTGGACGGTCTGTACGAATGTATTCTTTGCGCCTGCTGTTCAACAGCTTGCCCGTCGTTTTGGTGGAACCCGGATCGCTTTATTGGTCCAAGCGGTTTGTTGCAAGCGTATCGTTTTTTGGCGGACAGTCGCGATACTGCAACTGAAGAGCGTTTGAGTGATCTTGATGATCCGTTCAGTGTATTCCGTTGCCACGGCATTCAAAACTGTGTCAATGTTTGTCCTAAGGGCTTAAACCCAACAAAGGCAATTGGCCATATTCGGAATATGTTGCTAAGCAGAGCAACGTAAATATTCTCTCGGCTTAGGCCGAGAAATAAAACTCTGCATAAAGTTAGTCCTAAAGCGCTGCTGACGAGCAGCGCAAAATAAAATACAATTCGGTGCTTACCGGCACTATATGAGTGAAAGCGTACGGTAGGGAAGCGTCCTTCCCTGTGGTGCAAGTCGGTTCTGCGGCGTACACTGAATGCTGCAAGGGCACACCGGGTGAAAAGGGCCTTATCGGGCAATAATCATTCACGCGACCACTTCCCTTATTTTTAGGTGGACAGGAATGCAGAAAAATTCGATGGAGCTTCTATGGAAGAGCTCGCATATATCTGGCGGAAATGCGACCTACGTAGAAGAGTTGTATGAAAGCTACCTCGCAGATCCAAACGCCGTTTCTGATGAATGGCGCGACTATTTCCAGCAACTTCCCCGCGTCAGTGAAGGCACGATCCACGATATTCCCCATTCGCCTGTTCGAGAGCATTTTGCCCAACTTGCAAAAACTCCTATTCGCAGTAATGGGCCAGTCAATAGCGATATCAGTGTTCATGAACGCAAACAAATCCGGGTTATTCAATTAGTCAGTGCTTATCGGCAACGTGGCCATCAAGAAGCTGAGCTCGACCCACTGGGTTTATGGCAGCGTAGCCGCGTACCAGATCTAGAGTTGCAATATCACCAGCTCAGCGAAGCCGATTTCGATACTACTTTCCAAACTGGCAGTCTTTACATCGGTAAAGATCAAGCGACTTTAAAGGACATCTACGGTGCCTTGCGTGCAACTTACTGCCGTTCAGTCGGCGCTGAGTTTATGCACATCGTCGACACGCGCGAGCGGACTTGGATCCAGCAACGTATGGAGAGTGTACGTTCGCAGCCGCAGTTTGGACTTGAGGTTCGAACACATTTGTTGGAGCGTCTAACGGCCGCCGAAGGTTTGGAAAAATCCTTGGGGTCTAAATATCCAGGTACCAAACGCTTTGGCTTAGAAGGTGGTGAAAGCTTAATTCCGATGATGGATGCCATTATTCAACGCGCTGGATCTTATGGCGCAAAAGAGATGGTTATTGGTATGGCTCACCGTGGCCGCCTCAATCTTTTGGTTAATATCTTGGGTAAAAGTCCTGCTGAATTGTTTGATGAGTTTGAAGGCAAGGTCAAATATCAGGGTTCTGCCGACGTTAAGTATCACCAAGGTTTCTCGTCGAATGTGATGACCTCCGGTGGTGAAGTACATTTGGCATTGGCATTTAATCCATCGCATTTGGAGATTGTTTCACCTGTTGTGGAAGGCTCGGTGCGCGCGCGACAGGATCGTCGAAACGATCCTATTGGCGATAAAGTTGTGCCCGTGGTTTTGCACGGAGACGCCGCATTTGCTGGTCAGGGCGTTGTTATGGAGACATTTCAAATGTCTCAAACCCGCGCATACAAAACCGGTGGCACAGTGCATATCGTCATCAATAACCAGGTTGGTTTCACTACCAGCCTGCAAGAAGATGCACGTTCGACTGAGTACTGCACTGACGTAGCAAAAATGGTTCAGGCACCGATTTTTCATGTTAATGGCGACGATCCGGAAGCCGTGTTGTTTGTCAGCCAAATGGCGGCAGACTTCCGTCAAGAGTTTAAGAAAGATGTGGTGGTAGATCTTATTTGCTATCGGCGTCGCGGGCACAATGAGGCTGATGAGCCATCTGGCACCCAGCCGTTGATGTATAGCAAAATCAGTAAGCAGAAAACCACCCGTGAGCTCTACGTAAATAAATTGCTTGAAGAAGGCATTATAAGCAAAGAACTTGCCGATAAAATGGCCGACGATTATCGTCAGGCACTGGATAATGGTGAGCACGTAGCCAAAAGTCTCGTTATGCAGCCGAACACTGAGCTGTTTGTTGATTGGACGCCGTATCTTGGTCACGCTTGGGATGTTGCTGGCGACACGTCAATCGATTCAAAATTATTTAAAGAGACTGCTGAACTTGTTAACGCCGTGCCTGAAGGTATCGTTGTCCAGCGCCAAGTCGCCAAGATTTACGAAGATCGTCGAAAAATGGCAGTCGGTGCGATGCCCATTAACTGGGGTTTTGCGGAGGTTTTGGCGTACGGCACGCTGCTAAAGCAGGGGCACAAAGTACGCCTAACGGGTCAGGATGTCGGTCGCGGTACCTTTTCGCATCGTCATGCGGTATTGCATAGCCAGTCAGATGCTCGTCGTTATGTTCCGCTGCAGAATATGTCTGCTGACCAGCCAGATTTCTCAATTTTCGACTCATTGCTATCAGAGGAAGCTGTGCTTGCCTTTGAATATGGCTACTCAACAACACAGCCAGATTCTCTGGTCATTTGGGAAGCTCAGTTTGGTGACTTTGCCAATGGTGCGCAGGTTGTTGTCGATCAGTTTATAAGCAGTGGTGAGTTAAAGTGGGGCCGTTTGTGTGGTCTGACCATGCTGTTGCCACATGGCTATGAAGGGCAGGGACCAGAGCATTCATCTGCTCGACTAGAGCGGTTCTTGCAGCTGTGTGCTGAGCACAATATTCAAGTTTGCGTGCCGTCCACACCCGCGCAGGTTTATCATATGTTGCGCCGTCAGGCGATTCGGCCTTTACGTCGGCCACTGGTGGTAATGTCACCTAAGAGTTTGCTTCGCCATAAAGAAGCGGTTTCAAGCATAGAAGAATTAACTCAGGGTCAATTCCAAAACGTGATTGATGAGACTGATGATATCGATAAGTCAAAAGTCACACGGATGGTTCTGTGTAGCGGTAAAGTGTATTACGACCTGCGAGCAGCGCGTCGCGAACACGGCAAAGATTCGGTTGCCTTGGTTCGCCTCGAGCAGGTGTATCCCTTTCCCTACGACGATTTACGCAATGCCATTGCTAGTTATCCAAATCTTAAAAAAGTGGTTTGGTGTCAGGAAGAGCCCCGTAATCAGGGCGCTTGGTATAATAGTCGTCACCGGATGACTCGCGTAATTCGTAGCTTTAAGCCTGAGAAAAACCTACTGTTGGGTTATGTTGGGCGAGAGCCTTCAGCGTCACCCGCGGCTGGATATATGGCTTTGCACCTTGCTCAACAAGAGAAATTTATTAAACAGGCATTAAAACTGTAGAGTTTTAATCAACTTTTAGAGACTGTCTCGTACAGCGACATTAATTGACAGGAAGAGTGATGAGTACTGATATAAAAGCGCCAACATTTCCGGAATCAGTCGCCGATGGTTCTATTGCAACGTGGCATAAAAAAGTCGGCGAAGCCGTGTCACGTGACGAGCCTTTAGTTGATATTGAAACCGATAAGGTCGTATTAGAAGTAGTTGCACCCGCTGACGGCGTGCTAAAGGAAATTCTTAAGGGCGAGGGCGAGATCGTTCTGAGTGATGAACTTCTTGCCTTGTTTGATGAAGGTGGGGCGGCGAGCGCAGCGGATGCCGCGCCGGCGGAAGCAGAGTCAGAAGCGGCGCCTGCGGCTAGCGCTGATCTTAAAATTAGTCCGGCTGCGCGTAAAATGCTGGATGAAAAAGGCATCGATGCGGCGGCAGTTACAGGTACTGGCAAAGGCGGCGTCATTACCAAAGAAGACGTTGTTAACCACAAGCCTGCCTCGGCGCCTGCCGCTAAGCCAGCACCTGCGGCGGCGCCCGTTGCCGCTCCAGTCGTTGACGTGCCTGCGGGCGAGCGAGTGGAAAAGCGTGTGCCAATGACGCGTTTGCGCAAGCGTATCGCTGAGCGTTTGCTTGAAGCAACCCACACCACGGCGATGTTGACGACCTTTAATGAAGTAAATATGAAGCCGGTTATGGATCTGCGTAGTCAATACAAAGATTTGTTTGAAAAATCGCATAATGGCACTCGCTTAGGTTTTATGGGCTTTTTTGTTAAAGCGGCTTGCGAAGCACTTAAACGCTTCCCCGCCGTCAACGCCTCGCTTGATGGCGATGACGTGGTATATCACGGTTTCCAAGATGTCGGCGTGGCGGTGTCTACCGAGAAAGGCTTGGTTGTGCCGGTGCTACGCGACGCAGAAAATATGAGTTTGGCGAAGATTGAGGAAAAAGTGCGTGAGTATGGCCTGCGCGCTAAAGACGGAAAGCTTTCTATAGAAGATATGACCGGCGGTACGTTTACCATCACTAACGGTGGGGTATTTGGCTCATTGTTATCTACGCCTATTTTAAACCCGCCACAAACGGCTATTTTGGGTATGCATAAAATCCAAGATCGGCCAATGGCGGTGAATGGAGAAGTGGTTATTCAGCCCATGATGTACTTGGCGCTGTCTTATGATCACCGCTTGGTTGACGGTAAAGACGCGGTTCAATTTCTTGTCGCGATTAAAGACTTGATTGAAGATCCAGCACGGATTCTGCTAGAAATTTAATCGAGCTGATGGCCGCGCCGTGAACATTGGCGCGGGAACCGTTTAGATGTGCTTGGCCTGCGCATGGTGGTCCTTCACAAATTAAAGAACAGGGTGTTGTTGATGTCGAAATTTGATGTGGTAGTAATTGGTTCTGGTCCCGCGGGTTATGTCGCAGCGATTCGCGCTGCACAGCTTGGTTTAAAAACAGCCTGTATTGAAAAAGCCCACAACAAAAGCGACAAATTAGCCTTGGGTGGAACCTGTTTAAACTGGGGTTGCATCCCATCGAAAGCCTTACTTGATAGCAGCTATAAATACCACGAAGCAAAAGATAATTTTGCGGTGCATGGTATTGGCACTGGCGAGATAACGATGGATGTTCCTGCAATGATCAAGCGTAAAGACGCGGTTATTGATCAGATGGTTGGTGGTATTGCCGGCTTGTTCAAAGCCAATGGCGTTACAACCATTGAAGGAACTGGCAAGGTGCTGGCGGGCAAGAAAGTAGAAGTAACCGCGGCCGATGGCAGCATCAGTGTGTTGGACGCGGGTAATATCATTATTGCTGCGGGATCTATTCCGGTCGCCATTCCACCCGCGCCAGTGGATCAAGATATTATCGTTGATTCAACCGGTGGATTAGAGTTTCAAAGCGTGCCCGCTAAGTTAGGTGTGATTGGCGCTGGCGTTATCGGTTTAGAGCTTGGCAGTGTATGGTCGCGTTTGGGTAGCCAAGTTGTCATGCTAGAGGCCTTGGACACTTTCCTCCCAGCGGTAGATGGGCAGATTGCTAAGGAAGCGGCAAAAGTCTTTAAAAAACAGGGTTTAGATATAAAAATGGGTGCCCGGGTTACCGCGACGAAAATTGTCAAAGGTAAGGTCGAGGTAAGCTATACCCAGAATGATGAAGAAAAAACCGAAACCTTCGATAAATTGATCGTCTGTGTTGGCCGTAAACCTTTTAGCAGCGGTTTGCTTGCTCCTGATTGCGGCGTAAACCTTGATGAACGCGGTTTTATTTTTGTTGATGATTACTGCGAAACTGACGCTGCGGGAATCTTTGCAGTAGGCGATCTTGTTCGCGGCCCGATGCTCGCGCATAAGGGATCAGAAGAGGGTGTGATGGTCGCTGAGCGTATTGCTGGCCACAAAGTCACCGTGAACTACGATTGTATTCCATCGGTTATTTACACTCATCCCGAAATAGCGGGTGTGGGCAAAACAGAAGAGCAATTAAAGGCCGATGGTATTTCTTACAAAGCGGGCACCTTCCCGTTTGCGGCCATTGGTCGTGCGGTTGCTGCCGATGATTCAGTTGGCATGGTGAAAATGCTCGCCGACGAAAACACTGATCGTATTCTTGGCTGCCATATCATTGGTAATAGTGCGGCCGATTTAGTACAACAAATTGTTATCGCTATGGAGTTTGGCTCGTCGGCGGAAGATATTGGTTTGACTGTTTTCAGTCACCCGACGCTTTCCGAAGCTGTTCATGAGGCCGCACTGGCGGTAAATGGGCAAGCTATCCACATGCCAAATCGCAAGAAGCGTAAATAGATTTGCGGTAGTGCGCGAAATTCGGGAAAATACGCATCCCGACTTTGCGTTGTTACGGCAATGTGCAGAGGAAGCGGGCCAAGTCACTGACAGGATCTAGCTCGCTTAACACTTCCACAGACCGAGATGGTAATTCCAACATGAACCTTCACGAGTACCAGGGCAAACAGTTGTTTGCTGAATATGGGCTACCTGTTTCTATAGGTTATGCCTGTGATACCCCGGAAGAAGCTGCAGCTGCAGCTGATAAAATTGGCGGTGACAAATGGGTTGTTAAAGCCCAAGTTCACGCTGGTGGCCGAGGCAAAGCTGGCGGCGTTAAGCTAGTTACCAGCAAAGACGAGATCAAGGCATTTGCTGAAAAGTGGCTGGGTAAAAACCTAGTAACCTATCAGACCGATGAGAATGGTCAGCCTGTTTCTAAAATCTTGGTTGAATCATGTACTGATATCGATCAGGAATTATATTTGGGTGCGGTAGTAGACCGCGCTTCACGTCGTATCGTTTTCATGGCATCTACTGAAGGTGGCGTTGAGATTGAAAAAGTTGCAGAAGAGACTCCAGAGAAGATTCTCAAAGCAATTATTGATCCGATGACGGGCGCTCAGCCATACCAAGGCCGCGAATTGGCTTTCAAATTGGGTTTGAATCCAACTCAGGTTAAGCAGTTTGTTCATATTTTTCTGGGCTTGGCTAAATTGTTCGAAGACAAAGATTTGGCCCTGATGGAAGTTAACCCTCTAGTTATTACTAGCGAAGGAAACTTGCACTGCCTAGACGCCAAATTGGTTGTCGATAGCAATGCGATGTATCGTCATCCTGAATTGAAGGCGATGCATGACCCTTCTCAGGAAGATGCTCGCGAAGCGCACGCGGCTAGTTTTGAATTGAACTACGTGGCACTGGACGGCAATATTGGCTGCATGGTCAATGGTGCAGGCTTGGCTATGGGTACCATGGATATTGTTAAATTACACGGCGGTGCGCCAGCTAACTTCCTTGACGTAGGCGGCGGTGCAACCAAGGAACGCGTTTCTGAAGCATTCAAAATTATATTGTCAGACGACAGCGTTAAAGCGGTTCTGGTAAATATTTTTGGCGGTATTGTACGTTGCGATTTGATCGCTGACGGTATCATCGGTGCAGTCCAGGAAGTGGGTGTAAAGATTCCTGTTGTTGTTCGCCTCGAAGGTAACAATGCAGATGTCGGGTCCAAAATTCTTGCAGAAAGCGGTCTTAATATTATCGCTGCTAACAGCCTCACTGAAGCGGCTGAAACAGTCGTAAAAGCAGCGGAGGGTAAATAATGAGCGTTTTACTTAACAAAGATACTAAAGTTATCTGCCAGGGCTTCACCGGCGCACAGGGTACTTTTCACTCTGAACAAGCCATAGCTTACGGTACTAAAATGGTCGGTGGCGTAACACCGGGCAAAGGTGGTCAAGAGCATTTGGGCCTTCCTGTCTTCAATACCGTTGCAGATGCAGTGGCCACTACTGGTGCAGAAGCGTCAGTTATTTATGTGCCTGCCGCATTTTGCAAAGACTCCATCCTCGAAGCTGCAACTTCTGGTATCAAACTAATTGTTTGTATCACTGAAGGCATTCCAACTTTGGATATGCTGGAATGTAAAGTGAAGTGCGACGAGATGGGTGTGCGTTTAATCGGACCAAACTGTCCTGGTGTTATCACTCCAGGCGAAAGCAAGATCGGCATTATGCCCGGTCACATTCACTTGCCAGGTAAAGTAGGTATTGTATCGCGCTCAGGTACTTTGACTTATGAAGCCGTTAAGCAGACTACTGACTATGGTTTCGGCCAGTCTACCTGTGTAGGTATAGGTGGCGACCCAATTCCAGGCTCTAGCTTCATCGATATTTTGGAAATGTTCCAGAATGATCCACAGACCGAAGCGATCGTCATGATCGGTGAGATTGGTGGTACTGCTGAAGAAGAAGCGGCTGCTTACATCAAGGCAAACGTAAGCAAGCCTGTTGTATCTTACATTGCTGGTGTTACTGCACCTGCTGGTAAGCGTATGGGGCATGCCGGTGCGATTATCTCTGGTGGTAAGGGTACTGCAGATGAGAAGTTTGCAGCGCTGCAAGATGCTGGTGTTAAAACAGTTCGCTCTTTGGCCGATATAGGCAAAGCGCTTAAGGAAATTACCGGCTGGTAAGTTCTAGGTACTGTGTTTGAAAAAGGCGGCTTCGGCCGCCTTTTTTGGTTTCCGCTTACCTGTTTTACCTCTAATTAAGACCTTGCCCAAACAAGTGAATGATGATTCACTTGTTTGCTAGTTTATGGAGTCCTTATGGCATACCGCGAAACGCCCTTGGTGACGCAGCGAAAGGCCGCACAAAAGTCTGCTTTGCTTCACGCCGCTGAATCGCTGGTGAGAGAGGGCGGCTTTGGCGCCTTAACGATTCAAGCTTTGGCGTCTGTGGCTGGGGTTGGGGTTGGCACGGTGTATCGTTATTTTAGCAACAAAGACGAGTTGAGCACCGAGGTCTTCCGTCGCGCGACGATACGCGAGGTGGAAGCCGTGCAGATCGCGCTATTGTCAGAGGGCCCTGTAGCTATTCGTTTGGCTGCGGCGGCGGAAATCTTTGCGCAACGTGCTTTTGCTGCGCCTAAATTGGCCTGGGCGCTTATCGCTGAGCCAGTAGACCCAGCGGTAGATTTAGCACGTTTACAGTATCGTAAAAGGTATTCAGCACTTTTTGAGGCGGTGATTTCTGAGGGCGTGGAAACCGGTGTGCTGGCGCCTCAACTTCCGTCTCTGTCGGCAGCGGCCTTGGTGGGAGCAATGGCAGAGAGTCTATTGGGTCCATTGGTCCATCCGGGCTGTAACGAACAAACAACCAGCGCGTTGCGAGATTTTTGTTTAAGGGCTGTGGGTTTGGTGGACAGTACGGCCGACAAATCGTAGCGTAATTTGAAATGAGGGGAGAGTGATGTCGTTGATTCAAAATAATTCTGATCCGGCGTTTGGGGTGACTGCTGAGACCCACGAGGTCTTCAATCAAGCTGGTGCTTTAGAGAACTATAATGTATTCAACTGTGATATCCCGCTGCGAGAAATCCTAGCCCATTTCGGTTTAACTGATACTGCTGAGCTAAGTGCCTACGGCGCTCGATGTGGCAGCGCAGAAGTGATTGCGTGGGGCTTCGAGGCCAATGAAAACAAGCCTCAATTCGACAGTCATGACCGTGTCGGACATCGTATCGATCTTGTTAAGTTTCATCCTGCGTATCACCAGTTAATGGATATGGCTCTGAGCGAGGGACTGCATTCTGGACCTTGGCGAGAAAATCCGAAGGCCACCCACCTTAAGCGCGCAGCGCTAAGCTATATGCAGGCGCAGATTGACGCCGGTCACGGCTGTCCGCTAACCATGACGTTTGCCTCTGTACCTACTGTAAAATTGAGTCCGCGATTGGCGGAGGTTTGGCTTCCCAAAATTCTCAATAATGCTTATCAGCCTGAGAACGTGCCGTACTTTGAGAAGGACGCCGTGACTATCGGAATGGGAATGACCGAGAAGCAAGGCGGGTCTGATGTGCGGGCAAATACTAGCGTGGCGACGCCGCTCAGCGAGTCTGGCAATGGTGCCTTATACGTTTTGAACGGGCATAAATGGTTTTTGTCTGCTCCCATGTGTGATGCGTTTTTAATTCTGGCTCAAGCCAAGGGTGGGTTGAGTTGCTTCTTAGTACCGCGATGGCGTGAGGATGGCATTAAAAATGGCCTGCATATCCAGCGCCTTAAAAATAAAATGGGCAATGTCTCTAATGCCTCGTCTGAGGTAGAGCTGCGCCAGGCGCAGGGCTGGTTGGTGGGTGAAGAGGGGCGTGGCGTGGCCGCTATTATCGAAATGGTGGCATTAACCCGCTTTGACTGCATGGTTGGCTCTACGGCCGGACAGCGCCAAGCGGTTGCGCAAGCGGTAAATCATGCCCAACAACGCTCTTCGTTTGGCGCACGCTTGATTGATCAACCGTTGATGCAGAATGTGTTGGCAGATTTACAGCTAGAAGTAGAGGGCTCGCTCGCGCTGACGATGCGTATGGCTGCTGCCCTTGATAAGGTGGACGATCCCGCAGAACAATTGCTGATGCGCTTAGGGACCGCGGTGGGTAAATTTTGGATCTGTAAGCGCACGCCCGGCCATGCCTATGAGGCCATGGAGTGCCTCGGTGGTAACGGCGTGATTGAAAATTGCATTATGCCAAGATTGTATCGGGAGGCGCCTATTAATGCGATCTGGGAAGGCTCTGGAAATATTCAGGCGTTAGATGTGCTGCGGGCACTGCAGAAAACACCGGCTGTGCTAGACCGCTGGTTTATTGAAATGGCTAAAACGGCGGGTCGCTATGCATTGCTAGACAGTGCTATAGCTCAGCTTAAGGCGATTTTTTCAAGCTCAAATAATCTTGAGTTTCGCGCCCGCTACTTGATTGAGCAGCTAGCATTAACCATGCAAGCGTCATTGCTGATTAGCTCAGCCCCCCAAGCGGTTGCCGACGCATTTATTCGGTCTCGATTAAGTGGTGGGCAGGGCGTCTATGGGTGTTTGCCCGAGGGCGTTGACGCACTGGCTATTATATCGCGGGTGCTGCCTGATAATCGTAGTACCTAGTCTTGAAAAAATAAGTGATGGCCCCATCTTATAGACACTGACCGCTAACGCTGCGGCCACACTAAATTTTTCTTGAACAAAGGTAACAACAATGTCGACAGCAGAAAAAGAAACTCTGGGTTTTCAAACTGAAGCGAAACAAATGCTTCAGCTAATGATTCACTCAATGTATAGCAATAAAGAAATATTTCTTAGAGAGCTGGTTTCAAACGCCTCAGATGCCGCTGATAAACTGCGCTATGAAGCATTGGGCGACGGCAGCCTGTATGAGGGCGATCCAGAATTACGCATTCGCATTACCCTCGACAAAGAGGCCAATACCTTAACCCTTAGCGATAATGGTATTGGTATGTCTCGAGACGAGGTGGTGAGCAATTTGGGCACCATCGCCCGTTCAGGTACCGCCGAGTTCTTGAAGAACCTCAGCGGAGACGGTAAAAAAGACTCGCAGCTCATCGGTCAATTTGGCGTCGGATTCTACTCTGCGTTCATCGTTGCTGAGCGAGTTGAAGTGTTTAGCCGTCGCGCCGGTTTAAGCGCAGCGGAAGCGGTGCACTGGGAATCTACCGGTGAAGCCGATTTCTCAATTGAATCTTGCGAAAAAGTAGATCGTGGCACCACCGTGGTTTTGCACTTGCGCGCAGAAGATACTGAATTTGCAGACGATTGGCGGGTGCGTTCAATTATCAAAAAATACTCAGATCACATTAGTATTCCGGTGCAGATGCTGAGTACACCGCCTGTTGCCAAAGAAGGTGAAGAGCAAAAAGTACCCGAATTTGAAGCGGTAAATAGTGCGACTGCACTTTGGACTCGCTCGCGCAGTGACGTGGCCGATGACGAATATCAGGCATTTTATAAGCACGTGAGCCATGACTTTAGTCCTGCGCTGAGTTGGAGCCACAACAAGGTTGAAGGTAAGCTAGAGTACACCAGCTTGTTATATTTGCCCGGTCAAGCGCCCATGGATTTGTGGAATCGCGATGCGGCCCGCGGACTAAAACTCTACGTTCAACGCACATTTATTATGGACGATGCAGAGCAATTTTTACCGCTGTATTTGCGCTTTGTTAAAGGTGTTATCGATTCCAATGATTTGTCATTAAATGTATCACGTGAGATTTTGCAGCAAGATCCTGCTGTAGATGCCATGAAGAGTGCGGTTACCAAGCGCGTGCTAGATATGTTGGGCAAACTCGCAAAAAATGACGTAGAGAAATACCAGCAATTTTGGAAAGCCTTCGGTCAAGTTATGAAAGAAGGTCCCGCTGAAGATTTTGGTAACAAGGAAAAAATTGCCAAATTGCTGCGTTTTGCCACGACTCACGATAATAAGGTCGAGCAGACGCATTCTTTAGAAGACTATGTGTCACGCATGAAAGAAGGTCAGGCCAAAATTTATTATGTGGCCGCTGAAAGTCATAAAACCGCATCCAGCAGCCCGCATTTAGAAGTATTTCGTAAAAAGGGTATTGAGGTTCTGTTGCTTTCCGAGCGTGTTGACGATTGGTTGATGAACCACTTGGCTGAGTTTGATGGCAAGTCCTTTTTGGACGTTGGCCGCGGCGAATTGGATCTCGGTGATTTGGAAGATGAGGAAGAGAAAAAAGCTCAAGAGGTGTTGGCCGAAGAACACAAAGACCTTGTTGAGCGTGTAAAGACCGTATTGGCTGAGAAAGTCGAAGGTGTGCGGGTTACCAGTCGTTTAACCGAATCGCCAGCATGTTTGGTGGTGACCGAAGACGATATGGGCGCACAAATGCGCAGAATGATGGAGGCTGCTGGCCAAGCCTTACCGCCTGGCAAGCCTATCTTTGAGCTGAACCCAGGGCATCCTTTAGTGCTTAAACTGGATAAAGAAAGTGATGAGGATCGTTTCGCAGACCTGGTTGATGTGCTGTTCGACCAAGCTCATCTAGCTGAAGGTGCGCAACTTGAAGATCCAGCCAGCTATGTTCATAAGTTAAATAAGCTGTTGTTGGAACTTAGCGCATAAATAAGCAGCAAAAAGGCGGCGAAAGCCGCCTTTTTTGTTTTAGTCCGATGCAGCAGTGATAAACTCCCAATAAATAAGACAGGGGTTCAACGGAGTATGACAAAAAAATATAGAGTCGCGATTCTTGGTGGTGGCAGCTTTGGCACTGCGATAGCGAATATTATGGCGGATAACGGCCATGATACCTGTCAGTGGATGAGAACTGGTGAGCGCGTTAAAGAAGTTAACGAATTGCACACTAATGAAGTTTACCTGCCAGGAATACCGCTAAATCCCTCCTTACGAGCAAGCACCGATCTCCAAGAAACAGTGGCCGGTTGCGATGCGGTATTTTTTTCCATACCCAGTAAGGCCAGTCGAGAAGTCGCCCGCCAGCTCGCAGACCATTTGGCGCCGGGTACCATATTGGTCAGCACCACCAAGGGTATCGAGTTCGAAACCAATAAATTAATGAGTGAAGTGTTGCGAGAAGAGCTTCCTCAGGTTCGCTTAGGTGTTATGAGTGGCCCTAATTTGGCGAAAGAGCTAGCCGCAAGAATGATTACCGGTACGGTGATCGCGAGTGATGATCCTGAACTCAATATCACTATTCAGGATATATTGCAGTGCGCCTATTTCCGTGTCTACGCTGGCAGCGATATGTACGGCGTTGAACTGGCTGGCGCATTGAAGAACGTCTATGCCATTACAGCCGGTATGGCTGCGGCCTTGGGTTGCGGTCACAACACCATTAGTATGTTGATTACTCGTAGTCTGGCAGAAATGAGTCGCTACGCGGTAATAAAAGGCGCTGACCCGCTGACCTTTATGGGTTTGGCGGGGGTTGGCGATCTGTTTGTCACTTGCACTTCACCGCTGAGCCGAAACTATCGTGTTGGTTATGAGCTGGGTCAGGGGCGAGACCTTAATGAGGTGGTTGCAAGTCTTGGTCAGGTGGCCGAGGGTGTTAATACCCTCAGGTTAATGAAAGAGCAGTCTGAAGCCTTGGATATCTACATGCCATTGGTTAATGGTCTTTACGATATTATTTATAATGGCCGCGAGGTGGGTGAAGTCATAGGGACTATGATGTGCGCCGAGCAGAGCCGCGACGTAGAGTTCATCATAAAATAACGTAATGGGTTATATGGAAATTTTGTTAGTACGGCACGGCTCGGCGTCGTGGGATACCAAGACGGATATCGAGCGGGAGTTAACTCCTCTAGGTCAGCAAGAAGCCAGCGCTGCAGCAGATTGGATTGGGTGTAGTGGATGGCAGCCAGACGAATTATGGGTCAGTCCCTATCGACGGGCAGTGCAAACTGCGGCAATTTTAAATCGCGATTGGCAGCTTAAGTCGCGCTTGAAGTCATCATTAACCCCCGATACGCCGCAATCTGAGTTAGAGGCTATGTTGGCGACATTTCGCGGTGAGCGCCTGCTAGTTGTGTCCCATAACCCCTTATTAAGTAACGCCATAGACTATTGGCACGGTGGTGCTAATAAGAGCTATTGGGGAATGCAGCCGGCAAGTATGGCTCTGATTCGCGCCGAGGTGTTTGCGCAAGGCTGTGGGAATTTGGAGTGGCTGCGTCATTACCCTAACTACGATCACAACGGCCGGTGAGTTCTCGTTCAGCTATTGAAAAGAGCTTTAATGTTGAGGGTTTAAACATTGCGGCTAAGCTCTGGGGAGACGACTCTGGATTTCCTGTTATTGCTTTGCACGGCTGGTTGGACAATGCGGCGAGTTTCGATGTTCTCGCTGAACAACTTCCTAGTTTACAGATTTTAGCCCTAGATCTGCCTGGACACGGCTTGAGTGATCACAAACCGCCATCTGGGGACTACGCGATTTGGGATGATTTACGCTGCATTGTTTCAGTGGCTGATCAGATGGGCTGGCAGGAGTTTTCTCTGCTAGGTCATTCGCGCGGAGCCATTATCGCGGCCTTGCTCAGTGCAGCTACTCCTGAGCGAATACGCCATTTGATCTGTCTAGATGGTTTATTGCCGCCGCCGGAAACGGCTACTAATTTCCCAGCCCAAATGGCCAAATATCTTAAAGATTATACTCAAACGAGTCGCTCAAGAGGCGATAAAGGTCATGCCGATTTTGATGCCGCTGTCACCGCCCGGTGTAAAGCAACATCAATGGCTCCGGTTGCGGCGGCATTGATAGTGGCGCGAGGGTCTGTTCAGGCTGATGATGGCCGCTATTATTGGCGCAGTGATAAACGGCTAAAGTTAGCATCGCCGGTGAAATTAAGCCTTGAACAACTGCAGGCTGCTATCGACGCGATTGCCGCGCCGGCTATGTTAATTTTGGCTAAGCAAGGGTTTGGCGAGTGGCTTGCTACCTTGCCGGTAAATATAGGGAGTCGCTTTAGTGTGCGGGAAATTGACGGACATCACCACTGTCATATGGAAGGCCAATCATCGCAGATAGCGGCTTGGATAATGGAATTTCTGTATTCAGGTAGTGGGTGAGGTTTGAGTGCTAGGCGTGAGCAAAAAGTGCCTATTAAGGCCCACATAAACCATGTTAGTGGGCCACTGACGTTGAGCTTATAAAGTCAGCAGTGACAGAAACTCAGTGCGAGTGGCTTGGTTTGTCTTAAACGCTCCCAGCATTGCGCTGGTGCGCATTACCGAGTTTTGTTTTTCAACTCCCCGCATCATCATGCACATATGGCGGGCTTCGATAATGACGCCAACCCCGTCAGCACCTGTTACGTCCATCATAGTATTCGCAATTTGAGTTGTTAGACCTTCTTGGATTTGTAAACGTCTGGCGTACAAATCGACGATACGGGCCACTTTTGAAAGGCCGAGTACCTTGCCCCGGGGAATATAGGCAACATGGCATTTGCCAATAAAGGGAAGCAAATGGTGTTCGCATAGCGAGTACAGTTCAATGTCGGACACCACAACCATCTCATTGCAGTCGGACTCGAACAGAGCGCCGTTGACGACCTCTTTAACATTGCGACGATAGCCCTCTGTCAAGAATTCAAACGCTTTCGCTGCTCGGGCTGGCGTATCTAATAGCCCATCACGACTAGGATCTTCGCCGATTTGTTTAATAATATCTGCAAACGCCTTTTCCACTTTTTATCCTTCATGCGTATTGGGGTGCGAATGGTAGCAAACCCAGGTTAACTTTCCAAACGATCTCGAGTAAAGCAGTGTCCAGAACAAACGCTTTTAAGAGCCTTGTTAAACAGTGCAGGAATAATCGTCTGGGTCGTGTAAAATTATCTCTTTATGTATTGGATGATGTCGTGAGCCAAAAACAAAATATTAGCAGTGATCTCCTGACCATTCGCGACTATCTTCGCTGGGGTATTAGCGAGTTCGGGCGCGCTGGTCTGTTCTTTGGCCATGGCACTGATAATGCGTACGACGAAGCACGGGTTTTGGTTTCGCATGTTTTAAGTTTATCTTTTGATTTTTCACCGGACTTATTAGATGCGCGTTTAACGATGGCTGAGCGCGAAGCGGTCTTGACGCTGCTTCAGCGCCGCATTGATGAGCGTGTTCCTGCAGCGTATCTAAGTCGAGAAGCTTGGTTTGCAGGGCTGTCTTTTTATGTGGACGAGCGAGTGCTGGTGCCACGCTCGCCAATAGCCGAGCTAATCGCCCAGGATTTCGAACCGTGGTTGTCGGGTATTTACCCTCAACGTATTCTCGACCTCTGTTCGGGAAGCGGTTGTATCGGCATTGCCTGTGCCTATCAGTTTGAGGATGCCAGTGTCGATCTTGCAGATATTTCGCTGGATGCCATTAATGTCGCCGACATAAATATTGCTCGTCATGACCTATCTGAGCGAGTGCGTGCGGTGCAGTCTGATGTCTTTGAATGGTTGGCGGGTGAGCGTTACGATCTTATTGTGAGTAATCCACCGTATGTCGATTCCGCAGATTTAGCAGCTATGCCCGCTGAATATCATCGCGAGCCCGCCCTAGGTTTGGCGTCTGGTCCTGATGGCTTGGATATCACGCGGCAAATTCTGCGTCACGCCGCAGATCACCTGACCACGGGGGGCGTCTTGGTCGTTGAGGTCGGTAATAGCTGTATAGCATTAGACGCGGCATTCCCAGCGGTGCCATTTATGTGGCTTGAGTTTGAGCGCGGCGGGCATGGCGTGTTTGTTATGACCCGTGAACAATTGCTTGAATATGCTGACAGTTTCGCGTGAGTTTCTGACTGTTTCCGCAGTTTGCCGTATAATCCTTCATCAGTTTAGTGTCATTTAAAGTAGCGTCAGGAAATTTCATGTCAGGTAATAGCATCGGTAAATTATTCACAGTCACCACCTTCGGTGAGAGCCACGGCCTCGCCTTGGGTGCCATTATTGATGGCTGTCCGCCGGGTATAGAAATTTCTGAGCAGGACTTGCAGCTGGACTTGGACCGTCGCAAACCAGGCACCTCGCGCTACACAACTCAGCGCCGCGAAGCGGATGTGGTAAAAATTCTGTCGGGTGTGTTCGAAGGAAAAACCACCGGTACGTCTATTGGTCTATTGATAGAAAATACCGATCAGCGCTCCAAAGATTACGGCAAAATCAAAGACCGTTTTCGTCCGATGCACGCCGATTACACCTACCAGCAAAAATATGGCACCCGCGATTATCGCGGCGGTGGTCGCTCCTCGGCGCGTGAAACAGCGATGCGGGTAGCGGCCGGCGCGGTAGCTAAAAAATATTTGCAGGTGTGCTGTGGTATCGAGGTGCGTGGCTATCTTTCCCAGCTCGGCCCGATTGGGATAAGCGATGTTGATTGGAGTGTGGTGGAAACCAATCCCTTTTTCTGTCCAGATGCCAGTAAAGTTTCTGAGATGGAAGAATATATGCAGAAATTGCGTAAATCTGGTGATTCTGTAGGGGCGAAATTGACGGTCGTGGCCACCGGTATGCCGGTGGGTTTAGGAGAACCGGTGTTCGATCGCTTAGATGCGGATATTGCCCATGCCTTAATGGGTATAAACGCGGTAAAAGGGGTGGAAATTGGTGCCGGCTTTGATTGCGTAGACGCACTGGGAAGTACTCATCGTGATGAAATGACCCCCGAGGGTTTCACCTCTAATAACGCTGGTGGTGTTCTCGGTGGCATATCCAGCGGACAAGACTTAATTGCTCACTTAGCTTTAAAACCGACATCGAGCATCGTGCTGCCAGGAAAATCTGTCGATATGGAAGGCAAGGCAGTTGAGGTCATTACCACGGGTCGTCACGACCCCTGTGTTGGTATTCGCGCGGTCCCTATTGCGGAGGCGATGGTCGCGATTGTGCTGATGGATCATCTACTGCGAAATCGCGCGCAAAACGCTGATGTACACTCCACCACGCCTGTCATTCCTGCTGCCACTTCGTAAGCTGCTATGGCAGCTTCAGTGCCGTATTGGCGCCTATCGGGTTTCTATTTTTGCTATTTTGCATTATTGGGAACCTGGGCTCCGTACTGGGCCTTATACCTCAAGTCCCTTGGTTTCAGTTCAGAAGACATTGGCATCCTGTCCGCGCTGGTCATGGCCACAAAGGTGGTTGCGCCAAATCTCTGGGGTTGGTTGGCGGATACTTATGGCTATCGCAGCCGCATAATCCGCTACGGTGCTTTTTTAGCCATAGTAGCCTTTAGTGGCGTTTACCTGCGGTCGGATTTTTGGTGGTTGGCGGCTGTAGTGGTCGCCTATAGTTTTTTTTGGAATGCAGTATTAGCCCAATTTGACGTAGTCACCCTATCGCATTTAGTCGGGCGTTACGGACGTTACAGTCTGATTCGAGTGTGGGGCTCTGTTGGTTTTATCGCCGCGGTTCTGGCCGTTGGTTGGTGGCTAGACCGATACCCAATAGTTCATTTGCTCTATATTATTACCGTGTTGCTCACTAGCATTTGGTTAGCTAGTCTGCTGGTTTCTGAAAAACCGGTGGCCAAGAGCAATACCCATCAGCGCCAAGCCTTAGGCCGAATTCTGAGTCATCCGGCGGTATTGGCTTTTTTTGCGGTCAGTTTCTTCCTGCAGCTTTCACACGGCCCTTACTACACGTTTTTCAGTATTTATCTTGAGGCGCAGTCTTATTCCAAGGCCTCAATTGGTGTTTTTTGGTCGCTAGGTGTGATCGCAGAGGTGCTGCTTTTTCTGGGAATGCACCGAGTTTTAGCGGCGTATAGCTTAAGGAATATTGTGCTGTGGAGTTTGGCGCTGTCGTGTTTGCGCTGGTTGCTGATTGCCTATTTTGTCGAATATCCAGCGGTGTTATTTTTCGCCCAATGTCTACATGCAGCTAGCTTTGGCAGTTATCACGCCGCCGGTATCGAGATAATCAGGCAGTCGTTTGCTGGGCATCAGGGGCAGGGCATGGCCTTGTATAGTGGCGTAAGTTTCGGCTTAGGCGGCGCGGCTGGTGCGGTATTGAGTGGTTGGGCCTGGGACTTTAGCAGCGTCTTGTGTTTCACCATGGCGGCGGTCGCCGCGGCAATCGGATTTGCGATAGCCTGGCGTCATCTGCATTTGCCAGCAAACGAAGAGGCGAAGGCTTAGGCCGTGGCTGGAAATAGCTGGCCGATGGCCAATAGCTTTTGTAGACTCACGCAGACTTAATAATTTAGGCATAGCTATGGCGCAGGAATCGGTGGTTTACGGTTGTATTACAGATATGTTGTTTGCTCGTAGCAAGGCAGATGTAACTGAGCGGCGTGACAATAATCAACTAGTGACTGCGTCACTACCCGCATCTGAAGACTGGCCTTTGCTGTGTCGAGAGATGTTTTCTGCTCCTCGTCCGGCCATTGATTTTGGCGATTGCCAAACCGATGTGATTCACTTTGGTAGCTCTTATAAGGCTGTTGAACATGAGTGGGATGAGTGGCTAAAGCAGTTTGAAAAAATGCTGCATAAAATGTACTGGGTTACCGCAACCGTACATTTGCAAACAGCGTATAACGGAACTCACACCTTTGTCTGGCAGGCAGAAGATGAATGCCATGTGCCAGGTCAGGGCGGCGGTAAGCTACGCTGCGAGTGGGTGCGGGAAGACACCTTAGGGTGAGGCCTGTTAGGTACTTTAAACGCGAGAAAAAACGGTGAAATCTACGTGGTAAATAAGTATATAAAGGCTTATAAGCGCTACCGAACGCCGGTGCTGGCAGTGGTGGCAACCATGATGTTGGTGTGTTCAGCGGTGTGGAGCTTTGACGTGCCGTGGCAAGACATTGCGGAGTATTTGTTGCTTTGTGTCTTGGGCGTCGGATTTATAGCGCTGCTGGCAGCAGCGCTGGTGTTTACTGTTAATAAGCTGCGTGGCTAAACTGCGCAGCGCTAGCTTAAAACAATATCAACGCTAAGTTGTTCTGCGATGGTATCAAGGCTGTCCTCAAGTTCGTCAACATTGCATCCCATGGGCATTTCGGCAACAACGTGAGCTTCAAACAAAGCGTCGCCACTCATGGGCGCGCTGGTGACATTAGAACTCATTTCTACAACATTAATTTGCTGTTGTTTTAAGGCGCGGCTGACTTCTCTAACAATGCCTGGACGGTCGTTGCCAAGAATGTGCAGTTTGCAAATTTTTGGCGTCGATTCAACTGTTTTAAGCTGACCGGGCTGAATGTTAATGGTTAGGCCTTCAATGTTAAGGCTTAACAGGGCGTTACTAAGTTCGTCGACTTCGCTTTCCGGAACCGTAACACGTGCGATACCTGCAAATTGGCCGGCGAGTTGGGTCATGCGGCTTTCTAGCCAGTTCCCCTGGTGATCGGCGACAATGTCAGCGAGCCGTTCAACCAGCCCAGGGCGGTCTAGTCCTAAGAAAGTAAAGACAAGAGAGTTGTTCACGGCGGCGTCCTTTTTATATATTGGTAGCGTTAGATTATAGACTGAGCATACTACGAGTGTAATAGGGCAGACAGTCTTAGAGGTGTGACATGAAAGTGATTGTGGATTTTTGCATAACACCCTTAAATGTAGAGGCGTCTTTGACGCCATATATCGCGGAGTGCCAAATAATCATTGCCGGCATGGGCTTGTCACATCAGCTGCATGCCTATGGCACCAATATAGAGGGTGAGTGGGAGACGGTCATGGAGGCGGTCAAACGCTGCCACGTGCGCCTGCATGAAATGGGCGCGCCGCGACTTTCTAGCCAGTTAAAAATTGCTACTAGATCTGACCGCGAACAAACTATGGCTGATAAGGTCGAACGTGTGCAGGTATTTATTGCCGAGCAGGCGACGTAATAACTGGCAATTACATAGAGGGAATAAAAATGAAATTACGTGCTTTGCCAGTCTTGGCCTTGTCATTATTTTGCGGGGCCGCCTTCGGCGCGCCGGCGGTCACTGATTTGATGTGGGCAGAAGTGCTAGATGCAGATCATAGAAGTGAGCAAAATCGCGCTCGCGATGTCTATCGCCATCCGCTGCAGACGCTAATGTTTTTTGGCGTACAACCCTGCGATACGGTTGTCGAGCTCTGGCCCGGCGGTGGCGGCTGGTATACAGAAGTGCTTGCTCCCATCGTGAAGGATTGTGGCAAGCTCTATACTGCCCAGTTTGCCAAAGACAGTGGCGTTAAGTACTACGTCAATTCTCGATCTCGTTTCGAGGAAAAGCTTGCTGCAAGACCGGACGTCTATGGCAAAGTGGCGATCACCACGCTGCAAGCACCAATGTATACGGATATCGCGCCCGCGGGCACAGCTGATAAAGTGCTCACCTTTCGCAATGTCCATAATTGGTTAAAGGCAGGGGTTGCTGAGGATGTTTTTGCCGCGGCTTATAAGGCTTTAAAGCCCGGCGGTATTTTGGGAGTTGTTGAGCATCGGGCTGACGCTGACGCGTCATTAGAAACGATGGTTGAAAGCGGTTATGTGTCTGAGCAGCAGACCATTGCGCTGGCGGAATCTGCTGGATTTTTATTGTTAGATAGCAGTGAAATCAACGCGAATAGCAAAGATAATCACCATCATCCCAAAGGCGTTTGGACCCTGCCACCGAGCTTGCGTTTAGGTGATGTGGAGCGTGACGTGTATTTAGCCATCGGGGAGAGTGACCGCATGACACTTAAGTTTGGGAAACCCGTTCATGAATGAGTACGTGGAAGTTCCCTGGCAAAAACTCAGCCCTGACGCGCTTCAGGGCATGCTGGAAGAAATGGTGACTCGTGACGGAACCGATTACGGCGAAAATGAAGTGAGTCTAGAGGAAAAAATCAGTCAGCTGCGGCGCGCCTTAGAAAGCAATAAGGCCGCCATTGTATTCACTCCTGAGACTGAAAGCTGGACGGTGATAGCAAAGGGCTAATGTCGCTTTAATGCGGCAGTTTGGATATTACGCAGCAATGCAGATGCTTAGAATTTGGAGCAGTTAGTTTGGCAATAGTGGCAGATCACACTCTAGATACCTGCGGACTTTTTTGTCCGGAACCGGTCATGATGTTGCACAATAAAATACGCGATATTTCCCCCGGCGATGTCCTCGAAATTGTCGCCACTGATCCGGCAACAACGCGGGATATTCCCAAGTTTTGCACTTTTCTCGGTCACGAGTTATTGGCTCAGGAAGACAGTGCCGGGAAATACCGCTACTTAGTCAAAAAGGTCTAATCGCGTCGGCGTTAAGTGTTTCTTGCTAGGTTAATAACTGGCTTAGGGCTCGCGTCGCAATGTGGCCGCCCGCTTTAATTTGATTGGCAATATGGTATTGAAAGAAGTATCTGAAATTGGCTTGGCCTTGGGCGGCGTATAGGCATTTGTCGCTGGATAATATAGGGGAGTGGGACGCGAGACTTAAATCGGCAACCATGGCCTGGAGTTTGCCGTCATTATGGAGTTGCCAGCTAATCACCGGTTCTAGTACAAATTGCTGGTCATCGCCGAGGAGCGCGGCGTGGCTGCCGATAAGATCCGGTATTTCTTGAACAATAGCTTCGCTAGCGCTTTGCGGGTACTGGCTCATGGCGTCTAGTGCGGCAATATGGTGCGGGGGTGTGTCGTTAAAATGGCGGCTGCTGCGGGGGTCATAATAGCCCTGGGCTAAGCCGGATTCGGGATCGTTGAGGTCGATGCAGCGATGAACCCGATTGAGCCAAGGTAGCACCGCAACACTTTGGCCATCGGCCAAGCGTGCCCATCCCAGAATTTTTACTGCGTAAAGTTTTTCACGGCTCAGCGCGTGATGCGCGTACAGCAGACAAAGCCCCTCGTATTCAGGCGAAATACGCAGGATCCGGTGTTGCTCTTCGCGCGAATGACGCAGAGGAAAGGGAATTATCTTCGCGGATGAAGGTTTGCCGTTCTTACGTGGAGCCATAAATCATTCCTCACGCAGCGGGCGGTACATTGCCGGCAGATTTTGTGCTGAGTTGCCTCACAAGCGCAAAATCTTTCAAGGAATAGCGTATTTGAAACCCGAGTGACCCTAAACTCGGTCGCGGCGATGTCCCTTTCTGTTAAAATTACTCCCTGTTTATCGATTTGCCAAGTGTTTGCTAATGACTTCTTGCTATTTTGCTTATGGCTCTAATATGAATCCTGCTCGTATGCGGGCGCGGGGCTTAGACTTTGTAAAGGCTGAGTCGGCCACCTTGCCGGGATTTCGACTGGTTTTTAATAAGCAGTCGCACTGCCGGCCCAGCGTTGCCTATGCGAATGTTAAGCCGTCCAGTAATCGTCAGGTCGAGGGTGTCCTGTATACCTTGGCCAAGGCCGATGAATTAGATTTGATGGATCACTATGAGGGAACTCCCGTGCGTTATAGCCGAGAGTGCCTCTATGTTGTGACCGCTACTGGCCCGCGTTCAAGCTGGATCTACGTGGCTAATCCTGCATTTGTCAACGATAGCTTATTGCCTGAAAGCAGCTATCTTGAGCACCTGCTGGCAGGGCGCGATTTTTTGTCTGCGGATTACATGCAAATGCTGATGCGCCATGAGAGTATTTTGTCTGAGCCGATTCTTGGCGAAGAGGGTTTGCTGCGAAATGCCTGATGCTCTATTGGCAACTCCCTATAGACGGGCTGACGCCGACATAATCTGCTCAATCTTCGAATCTTGCTTTTGGCGCGACATGCAAACCCGCCTGGTGGCTGGGGGCGACGAGCCTCTGTATCTCCCTGCCGATTCATGTTGTGACTACCATCAAATCATTTTTCGGTCTGACTACGCGGCGAGCGCGCTCCACGAGGCCGCCCACTGGTGCATTGCTGGGGCGCAGCGGCGGCAGCAGGTCGATTATGGCTATTGGTATGAACCCGATGGTCGCGGTGCGGCGCAACAGCGCATATTTGAATCGGTAGAGGTCAGGCCGCAAGCGATTGAATGGCTATTTAGTGTCGCGGCTGGGCGCCAATTTCGTGTTAGCCTCGACAACTTGGGTGGCGATGATATTGATCCATTTCCATTTCAGTTAGCGGTATGGCAAACCGTTCATTACTATCTTGCGAATGGACTGCCGCCGCGCGCGGCGTGCTTTTGGGGCGCTCTGCGAAAGCACTTCGATTCGGGGCACGCCACTGATGCCTCTTATTACACGCTGGGAAAGTTAAAGTAGATTTAAATCAATCACTTATTTATTTTTATTTGCGTAGAATGTCATGTAATTTTTTGCCTAAATATTGGAGGCCCGTAAGGCTTGAAAATCCTAGTTGATGAAAATATCCCTGCAGCCGTGGCGTGTTTTTCGCAGTTTGGCGACGTCCAGCAGATAAGCGGTAGGCAGTTATCTAATACTGATATTGGCGATGCCGAGGTCCTTATTGTGCGCTCTGTCACCAAAGTCAACGAGGCGTTGCTGGCCGGAACGGGCGTTCAATTTGTGGGTTCGACGACCATAGGAACTGATCATCTCGATCTATCTTATCTTGGGTCTGCAGGGGTTCGAGTTTGCAATGCGCCGGGCTCAAATGCGGAGTCAGTGGTGGATTATGTGATGAGTGCGATTTGCCGAATCGATAATCTACTCGAGCGCTTATTAATGGGAGAGTCGGTAGGCATTGTTGGCTTCGGCAATGTCGGACAGCGCTTAGCTAGGCGCTTAGACGCGCTGGGGATAGCGTGGCGTGCATATGACCCTTTGCTGGATCCTGCGAGCTCTCCTGGTCTGACAAGCTTGAATGACGTTTTAAAGAGTAGTCTGCTCTGCCTGCATGCGCCCTTGACGCGCGACGGGCCTTATCCGAGCTACCACATGATCAACGCTGATCAGCTGGCTGCCATGCCCAAAGATGGCGTTTTGTTAAATGCCGGTCGGGGCGAGGTAATTGCCACCGAGGCTTTGTTGGCATTGCGCGATAAACGAGCGGATATCAGTTTGGTTCTTGATGTTTGGGAGGGCGAACCTGAATTCCCCGCAGCGCTGGCTTCATCTTGTCGTATTGCCACCCCGCATATTGCGGGTTACAGCGCAGATGGCAAACTGACGGGGCTAAAAATGGTCGCCGCTGAGCTGGCAGATTTTTTGGGCCTAAGTCTAAGTCCCTTCGCTATCCCCGCCAATATGGCCAAAGTAAAGCCAGTGAGTTGTGATGGTGCTAATGTCGCCGACTTTATTCGGCGAGCCGTGACCTCGGTCTATGACGTCGAGTCTGATGCCGCGCGCTTTCGGAGAATTATCGATGCGATAGACCGCGGTCAGCAGTTTGATCTATTACGCAAGAATTACCCCGTTCGTCGTGAATTAGCATTTAGCGGCCTCACTGCGACTAATCCTGAATTTTCTAAGGTACTTGGCGCCCTGCAAAGCGGGCGTTAAGACGACTAATTTGCTGTCTGCGGCGTTTCCCAGCTAGTGGCTTGCTAGCTGCCGATTTCTAGAGGGTGGAATGTTTAAACTTGGCTTAGTAGTAAACCCGCTTGCCGGCCTAGGCGGGCCTATCGCTATGAAGGGTAGTGACGGCCTTGATTTAAGTCGTGTTCAAGACGGTGATCTTGGTCGATCTACTGCCCGCGCATTGCGGTGTTTAGCGCGAATTGCCGCGTGCAATGTTGGCGGTATTACCGTTTATGGTTTTTCAGGACCTATGTCTGCCCAGGCCATAGGTAGTTCCGATTTAAAGGTGGCGGCATTGCCGTTCGTATCCGTCGGCAATGCCGCCAACCCGAGTGAGACCACCTGTTCTGACACCCAAAATGCTGCCTTAGCGATCTTGGATAGGGGTGTGGATGTGCTGTTATTTGTTGGTGGCGATGGCACTGCCCGCGATATTTGCAGCGCAGTTGGGACTAAGCTGCCATGTTTAGGCGTGCCTGCGGGCGTCAAGATGCACTCAGGTGTGTATGCGGTAAGCCCAGAGAGCGCCGCAGATATTATCTTGGAGCTGGTTTCTGGGGGTTTGGTTGAACTCGGTGAGCAAGAAGTGCGCGATATTGATGAGGAGGCATTCCGAGCTGGGATCGTCCGAGCTAAGTATTTTGGCGAATTGTTGGTGCCCAGTATTGGTGGATTTTTACAGCATGTAAAATCTGGGGGGCGAGAGCAAGAAGAGCTGGTCTTGGCTGATATCGCGGACCACATTATTGAGGCCATGGATCCAGAAACTTTATACATCATGGGGCCGGGCAGTACCACTGCAGCTGTTATGGCGGCCTTGGGGCTGGAAAATACTCTGCTGGGTTTCGACGCAGTTTGTGATTCTACGCTGCGGGGTCGCGATCTGAGTGCGTCGGCGATAACGGCGCTTATCGCCAGCCATAGTGGCCCTGTAAAGGCGGTTATTACCGCAATTGGTGGTCAGGGGCATATTCTGGGTCGCGGGAATCAGCAATTAACACCCGCGGTAATTCGCGAGATCGGTCGAGATAATTTCATTGTTATTGCCACTAAAACCAAGATAAGCCAATTACATGGCCGTCCGCTGCTGGTTGATAGTAACGATCCGTCACTAGATCTTGAGTGGCAGGGGTATATTCAAGTTGTCACGGGCTACCGCGACGTGGTGATGTACCGAGTGAGTGCCAGCGGTGATTGAGCTTAACCACTTCAACAACTTAACGGGTTTTTCTGGGTGGGCACTATCGCCAGAAAAAGGCGCTCAACGCTTGTTCCACGGTCGCGGACAGTGCTTTCCAGGCTATGATTTTTTTACCGTGGACTACTTTGAGCCAGTGTTGTGGATTGTGTTATATCGCGAGCCCGATGCGGATTTCTGGGGGCAATTTTGCGCGGCCCTGGAGCTTCAGTTTGCAGGCGTATGTAGTGCGGCTATAGTTCAGAATCGATATGATAAGACACCTTCAACGTATTGTTTATGGGGAATTATTCCTAGAAAATTATATGCCGTTGAAGACGCGAATAGGTTTGTGCTGGATTTAAACAACAAGCAAAATATTGGCTATTTTATGGATATGCAGCCCACTCGATTATGGCTCTCTGGGCGGGCGGCGGGGCAGCGGATTCTGAATTTATTTTCTTATACCTGCGCCTTTTCCGTGGCGGCCGAGCAGGCCGGTGCTGAGTCTATTCTCAATATCGACACCAGCTGGCCGGCGCTGTCTCAGGGGCGGGAAAACCATAGGCTCAATCCGGTATTGAAGTCGGCAAAAGTGAAGTTTCTTGGCCACGATATTTTAAAGTCGTGGGGGCGTCTCAAAAAGCTGGGACCCTTTGATATTGTGGTTTGTGATCCACCGTCAAGACAGGAAGGTAGTTTTAATGCCTTTAAAGATTATCGCAAGTTGGTCCGCCAGTTTCCGGCCCTATTGCCCAATGGGGGCGACGTACTAGTGTGCCTGAACGCGCCCTATTTGGGGCAGCGATTTTTAGAGGAGACTATGGCTGCGTTTTGTCCATCTGCCACATTTGTGTCGCGGCTTACCGGGCGACCGGATTTTCCTGAGGCGGATTCGGACGCTGCGCTAAAAGTGCTGCACTATCAACTTTGAGTTGAGTGAGGGGAGGGGTGACCACAGCGAAGAGTCGCTGTGGTCTTACAAGCTTTTAGGCTAGCCTTTTTGCTGCAAGCTGCTTGCGGTAGGCGCCTAGAAACTCGGCAAAGCGCTCGATCGCGTCGGCAAGATCCAGCTTGTTTGGCAAAAATACAATCCTAAGATGGTCTGGCTGGGGCCAATTAAAACCACTGCCTTGGACTAGCAGTATTTTTTCCTGATTCAGTAAGTCTAATACCAGTTGCTCGTCATCATGTATCGGGTACATCTCGGGGTCTAGGCGCGGGAACATATAAATCGCCCCTGCCGGTTTGGTGCAGCTTACGCCGGGGATCTCATTGAGCATCTTATACGCTAGATCGCGCTGCTCTAGCAGGCGTCCACCAGGCAGAATTAGCTCATTGATGCTTTGGTAGCCGCCGAGCGCGGTCTGTACTGCGTGTTGCGCCGGCACGTTGGCGCATAGCCGCATAGACGAGAGGATATTAAGTCCCTCGATATAGTCGCCGGCGCGATCTTTGGCGCCGGAAACGATTAGCCAGCCGCTGCGGAAGCCCGCAAGTCGATACGCTTTTGATAAACCATTAAACGTTAAGCAAAGAATATCTGCCTTTAGGCTGCCTACGGGGATATGAACCGCGTCGTCATAGAGGATTTTGCTGTAAATTTCGTCGGCAAAAACAACTAAGTTGTGCGCTTCTGCGATCGCAACCAGTTGCTCTAGCATGTCACGGCTGTAGACAGCGCCCGTTGGGTTGTTGGGGTTTATAATGACTATCGCTTTAGTATTTGCAGTGATTTTACCAACAATATCTTCGATAGACGGCTGCCAGCCATTATCTTCGTCACAGAGGTAGTGCACCGGAGTCGCACCAGACAGCGATACTGCCGCAGTCCAGAGCGGGTAATCTGGCGCCGGAATAAGGACTTCGTCGCCTTGGTTAAGCAGGGCCTGAGTCGCCATGCTAATCAGCTCGCTGGCGCCATTGCCAAGATAAATATCATTGACGCCGACACCGGGAATGCCGATCTTTTGGCACTCTTGCATGATGGCCTTACGAGCACTGTAAAGACCCTTAGAATCGCTATAGCCCTCGCTGTCGGGCAGCATTCTAATCACGTCTTGAATGATTTCGTCGGGGGCATTAAACCCAAACGCTGCGGGATTGCCAATATTCAGCTTGAGAATACGGTAGCCTTCTTCTTCGAGTTCATTGGCGCGCTGAAGCACGGGCCCGCGAATTTCGTAGCAGACGTTATTGAGTTTTTTCGATTTTAAATGATGGCCCATGTCCCGCCTTCTTAGCCGGCAGCAAACCGGCGTTTCAGTATTCAGGGCGCAGTATACCGCACTGCTAACCCGCGCAATTCATCTTGTGTGTTATTTGCAGCGGTATAAACTAAGTTGGTTTATAACGCGTAAAATAGATCCAGCGCATAAGTATACGTGCTTGAGGGCGACTAGGTGGAGAGGTATTCATGGAAAAATTAGTGAAATCTGAACAGGAATGGCGCGCACATCTTACTGAAGATGAGTTTTATGTGTGCCGTCAAAAGGGGACTGAGCGCGCATTTACTGGTGAGTATTGCGACGAAAAAGCGGTGGGCAGCTATGTCTGTCGCTGTTGTGGTCAGGCGCTATTTGAATCTGAAACTAAGTATGACTCCGGATCTGGTTGGCCTAGCTTTTATAGTCCGGTTGCCGAGGAGGCTGTGGGTGTTAATCGCGACGTCAGTCATGGCATGGTTCGCGAAGAGGTTGTATGCGCTCGATGTGATGCCCATCTAGGCCATGTCTTCCCAGATGGTCCTCAGCCAACGGGATTGCGCTACTGTATTAACTCACTTTCGCTGCGACTTGATGATTCAACTGAGTGAATATTGGTCGATCTGGCTGTTAAGTAGTCGATTCGAGAGGTTTTTTTGCTTTTTTTGCACTAACTGTGAAAAGCGACTTGACGGCAGGCGCTAAGGTTTCTAGAATTCGCGCCACTTTCAGACGTCAAGTGACTCGGAGTCTGGAAGGTTTGCGGCGTCCCCTTCGTCTAGTGGCCTAGGACACTGCCCTTTCACGGCAGTAACAGGGGTTCGAGTCCCCTAGGGGACGCCATTATTTCACATTGTTGGCGTAGCCAGCAGTGTTAAAAGAGAAGCAGAAATGCTTCTCTTTTTTTTTGCTATTTTTCCGTGATTTAGTGCCAAAATGGCCTTGACGGGGTGGGGGAGTCCCTCTAGAATTGCGCCCTCTTTCAGGGACAGCAATATTGCCCTGAGAGGCTCGCGGCGTCCCCTTCGTCTAGTGGCCTAGGACACTGCCCTTTCACGGCAGTAACAGGGGTTCGAGTCCCCTAGGGGACGCCAATTTCTACGTTACAGCGCGTAGAAAACTGTCACAAAATGCCAGCCACGGTGGTGTTGACAGTGTGAGGAAAACTTTCTAAGATGCTGCCCGGCTTGATAGGGCAAAATTAGAAGGTGTTTCCTATCAAGACTGTACGGTGGTGTTGTCTATTTTTGAAATGACAAAATACCGGAATTTGCGGGAATAGCTCAGTTGGTAGAGCGCAACCTTGCCAAGGTTGAGGTCGGGAGTTCGAGCCTCCTTTCCCGCTCCAAATTCTAAAAAGCGAAGCGTCTGCTTCGCTTTTTTTTCGCCTGTTATATAGTGAGTTTAGTTCATAAGGTTGATTTTTAGATGCAGGTTTTAAGCAGGGTTCTTCTCTAAAGCTTTTGGCTATGGGGTCCCAGTCGTAAGTCATAGCAATAGTTGCACAGGCTAATCCGATTTAATGCATATTAAACGCCTGAGCTCTAAGGTTGCGGTAGCAGGTACTGTCATCATTATTGTTGAGCTCGTAGTAACGTTCTTCTAGGTCCTGGTATTTTTGTATCTCTTCATCGCCTAAGAAATGCAGGCAATCGCCGCCGTAGAACCAAAGCAAGTCGCGGTGAATTTGAGGGGTAATGTCTGGGTAGTGGCTGATTATACGGGTAATAATTTGTTGGCCTATAAGGGCATAATCACCATTGCTATCGAAGCTACGCTCTAGCTCTACGAACAAATCCAATAATTCTTTATTGCTTTCCTCGCTGTGCGTGGGGTGTTGATAGACCATCTTTACGCATAGTTCGTTAAGTGCGGTATTTAGTTGGCGGTAGTAATCTAATCGCGTTGTCACTGTTGCTCCATTTCCTTTAGATTTCAGACTTTAGTGTATTCCACTGCGTGAGCGTGGCAAAATGAGCGGCTTAAAGCGGCTGTTTGCCATTGCAAATAGTGCTCTCAGTATTGTTAGTCATCACAATTCTATGAAGGCTAACCGACCAAGCTGGTTCCATATATTTAAGTAGCCATCATTCAGGCTAATACTGTTTTAGGCTAAGACTATTTTAGGCGAATACTATGGCAATTGCCCTGCAAATTAAAGGCTTGCGTAAAGTCTATGACAATGGCTTTGAAGCACTTAAAGGGATTGATCTCGAAGTAAACGAAGGTGATTTTTTTGCGCTACTTGGCCCTAACGGTGCCGGAAAGTCGACTACGATTGGGATTGTGTCGTCGCTGGTAAAAAAGACGGCGGGTGATGTCTTTGTTTTTGGCCATTCTATTCAATCGGATTTGGCGGCGGCGAAACGCGAGATCGGTGTGGTGCCCCAAGAGTTTAATTTCTCTAATTTTGAAACCGTATGGGATATCGTCGTAAACCAAGCAGGCTATTATGGTTTAAATAGGGCTATTGCCGGAGAAAGGGCTGAAAAGTACCTTAAGAAGCTCGGTTTGTGGGATAAGCGTAAAGTCGCATCACGTATGTTGTCAGGCGGCATGAAAAGGCGCTTGATGATTGCTCGCGCTCTTGTCCACGAGCCACGGTTATTAATTCTTGATGAGCCAACGGCGGGTGTGGATATCGAGTTGCGGCGCTCAATGTGGGAATTTTTGACTGAAATTAATCGCAGCGGCACAACCATTATTCTCACTACCCATTACCTTGAGGAAGCGGAGAGTTTATGTCGTCATATCGCCATTATTGATGACGGTCAGATTGTTGAAAACACCAGTATGAAGGCCTTGCTAAAACAGCTCCATAAAGAAGTCTTTATTCTTGATACCCGGGATGTGATTTCACCTGATATAGAGATAGAGGGGTTTGAGGTCCGCTACGTCGACGAACATATGATGGAATTGGTGTTGAAAAAGGGCACCTCATTAAACGAGGTGTTTGCCGCCCTAAATAAGCAGGGCTTGGTGATTACCAGTATGCGCAATAAATCCAATCGCTTGGAAGAGTTATTTGTGGCCTTGCTAGCGCCAAAGTAAACCGCACTTTTTATTTTGCTAGCGCGGGCACTCGCCGGCGTGTAACAGACGGAGTATTCAATGACATTAGCAGAGCAGTGGGTTGCCTTTTACACCATTGTCCGCAAAGAAATTCGACGTTTTCTTCGTATATGGATGCAGACCTTATTGCCGCCTGCCATTACGATGTCGTTGTATTTTGTGATCTTTGGCGCCCTGATAGGCTCGCGTATCGGCCAGATGGGCGGCTTTTCCTATATGGAATTTGTGGTGCCGGGCCTAATTATGATGTCGGTAATCACTAATGCCTATTCCAACGTGGTGTCCTCGTTTTTTGGCGCCAAATTTCAGCGCTTTGTGGAAGAGATATTGGTGTCGCCAATGTCGAATAACACCGTGTTATGGGGGTTTGTGCTTGGTGGAGTTGCCCGAGGTCTACTCGTTGGATTGATTGTAACGATGTTGTCGATGTTTTTTACCAGCCTACATATTCAGCATGTATGGATAACAATCGCCATTGTTTTGATGACCTCGATTATGTTCTCGTTGGCTGGTTTTATTAATGCCGTATTTGCGAATAACTTTGATGATGTATCCATTGTGCCGGTCTTTGTATTAACGCCGCTCACGTATCTTGGTGGGGTTTTTTATTCGATCGATTTATTACCCGATTTTTGGGCGGGGGTATCGCGTCTAAATCCCATGTTGTACATCGTCAACGCCTTTCGCTATGGGGTGCTAGGTGTGTCTGATGTTAATGTCACTACCGCATTTTTGATGGTTGGTGGTTTTACCTTGGCGGCATACGCTTACTGTATACATCTTTTGTCTAGCGGCACGCGCTTGCGTCAGTAGTGAGGTGGTTAGGTGACCAAGAACAGTGGCCATGGGCCTCTAGGTGAAAAAGTCAGCTATCCCGATCAATACGATCCTTCGTGTTTGCATGCCATTGCAAGACAGGAGGGGCGTGATGGCTTGGGGATAGCCGCGACATCGGCTCTGCCGTTTAGTGGCCTAGATATCTGGAATGCCTACGAATTATCTTGGTTGAGTAAATCTGGCAAGCCTAAAGTAGCCTGCGCGGAATTCCGTTTTCCCGCTGATAGCCCTAATATCATCGAGTCAAAATCCTTCAAATTGTATTTAAATTCCTTTAACCAGTCGCGTATTGACGATGCTGAGACTGTTAGGCAAACCCTTGCAAGCGATCTGGCACTGGCAAGCGGCGCGAATGTTGAGGTTGCCGTTTATACCCCAACACATTGGGCTCAGGCCTATCGGGTCGCTGAACCCGAGGGTGAGTGTTTAGATGAGCTGGATATCAGCCCGACCGTTTATGCTCCGATGGCGGAATTACTGACTTTGGAAAGTGACGAGCTTGTTAGCGAAGTACTGTACAGCCATTTATTACGTTCACGATGCCCGGTAACCTCACAGCCAGATTGGGCGCGTGTGGATATTCGATATCGAGGGCCAAAGATCAACCGTGAGCAATTACTGGCCTATATTATCTCGTTTAGAGAGCACGACGAGTTTCATGAGCACTGTGTTGAACGGATGTTTAGCGATATTAGCAAATACTGCCAGCCGCAATCATTAACGGTTTATGCCCGTTATACCCGCAGAGGCGGTTTGGATATTAATCCTTGGCGTAGCAGTGACGACTCGCTTATTCCCTCCAATGACCGTGACGTGCGTCAATAAGCTGCTGAACGCGATGCGTGCCTTAGGCTCGGTAGGTAAATTACCGGATAGTTTGGCCGCTCCATAGGCGCATAATAGCTTTCATTAATAGATCTGAATGAGAGCTGTGATGCTGGTAGCAAGTTACTTAGTTGGTTTTGATAGTAAAGACACTGTGAGGCATCTCGCGGTAGACAATATCTTGCCTGAGCAACTGCAATGCCTTGAGATACACTTATGCTCGAGAGGGTATGGTGCTGACGGGGTATCTGACATTGTCGATCTGATGCTGTTGTTTCCAGATGCCGCTGCGCCCTGCAATATTATATGTCTGCCATCTATTCCCAGCAATGTTGTGAGCCATTTATTGGCCGGTAAATCTTTGCAGGTGATGGACTTTGCCAACGGTCGAAAGTTGTCCCTGTTATACCCCATTGATCAGCAGCGCTGCGCCTAATATGGGTTATATGCAAAAGAGCCGGCCCTTAGAATCTAGGTATTACTCGGTGCATGGCCCCCAATCAACTATTCGACTTTGCCTTCAGGATCGTCGCTTGAGTTATGGCCCAAATTTTTTGGCGCAGATCCCCGATAGTATCGGTGATCGCTTGGGCAATGATTGCCGAGAAGTCTTTAGCGCTGATTTGTTGAACTATTTCATTGAGCTGGGTGAAAACCTGTCTAACTAGATTCCCTGAACTAAAACGCATCTAATTTATTAAGCGCCAAATAGTGCTGCTTAATAGCTCACCCTTGTTTATCATGTGCACTCAGATTTTTGATGGGTGGGTAGAATAGTGTCTGATTCAACGCGTCGGCCAGCATTTATTACTATGCTGGATCTGCAGAACCGTATGAATAGCAAAGTCCATAGCGATTGGATGAATCAAGGCAATGCCTGGTATCGCGCGGTTTGGATTGAGTGTGGCGAGCTTATGGATCACTACGGCTACAAGTGGTGGAAAAAGCAACAACCAGATTTGGCGCAGGTTCAGCTCGAAGTTGTCGATATATGGCACTTCGGCATGAGCGCCTTATTTAAAAAGGGCGTTAATATTGAGACGCTGGCGGATGACATACTCGTCTCTCTTGAGGGCCATATCGGGGCAGGGTTAGGCGTATTAGAAGCCACCGAGGCTTTGGCTGAATATTGTTTGCGGACTAAGGGGTTTTCGGTGCCCTTATTCTGGGACCTGATAACAGCGGCCGAACTCAGTTTTGACGACCTTTATAAACAGTACGTTGGTAAGAATGTGTTGAATTTCTTCCGCCAAGACCATGGCTATAAAGACGGCAGTTATATAAAAATATGGCTGGGCCAGGAGGACAATGTTCACTTGGTTGATATTTTAGCCAGCGCGGACATCCAATCGCTCAACTTTGCCGATGATGTTTACCAAGGTCTAGCCGCAAGATATCCAGTGTAGGTGGAGGGATAATGTCGTCAGACAAGCTTTCTACTTCAGCCTTAGCCAAGCAGGGCGAAATACCTGTTCAGCAGCTATTTTCGGTCCTTAAGGATTACGGCTGGATACGCAAAATCGATGACGGTTGGGTGCTAACTAGCAAGGGCGAGTTTGAGGGAGGAAGCTATTTAAGCAGTAAGCGCTATGGTCGTTATATTGTTTGGCCTCCAAACTTACTAGACCATCAACTATTTAAGGCGATGGAAAGTAATAAGCTATTGTCTGCAACGGCGCTAGGTCGCGTGGAAGGACTCAGCGGGCGGCAGCTTAATCGGCTATTTGTTGAGCTTGGCTGGCTGCAAGCCAGCCCCCGTGGCTGGGAACTGACGGCGGCGGGTAGTTCACTGGGTGGTCAGGTTTTTGAAAATCAGCAGAGCAGTTTGAGTTATGTCTTGTGGCCGGAAGATATCCGCGGGCGCGAGGCATATATTCGCTTACTGCAGCAGTGTCGGCTAGACGAGCAAGCTAGCGATGACTTATTTGAAGGCAAGACATCTGGCTGGGTCGCCTTGGACGGTGTGATATGTAAAAACCGTGAGCACTGGCATATTGCGCAATGGCTTTATCTAGCTGGGATTCGCTATCGTATTTATCGACCGCTTCCAGTTGATGAATTGCAAATCAGTGACTTTTATTTGCCGGGCAGCGCTGTCTGCCTTGAATACTGGGGAGCGAACGAGCATTCAGATGCTATTTCAGCGCGCATGCGCCGTGCCGAAATATACAAAGAGTTAGGTTTGGCGGTTTTGGATGTTCACCCTGAGGATATTGCCACACTCGACGATTATCTGAGTCGCCACCTGCAGCAACTTGGGGTGGACTTTTATTAATTTCACCAGTCAAAACAGCCTAGACTATCGCTAGTTAACGGCCGAACTCGATTTTTATGGCCTCTGCTAAAGCTAGATCTTTAGCGGTAAGCCCTCCAGCATCATGAGTGGTTAAGGCAATAGACACCGTTTTATAAACATTACTCCATTCGGGGTGATGATCAATTTTTTCAGCTCGAATTGCCACCCGAGTCATAAAAGAGAAGGCGCTGATAAAGTCGTCAAACTCAAGCACGCAGCATAATTTTCCGTCTGTCAGCTCCCAATCCTGCAACTGCTCAAGTGCATTGCTAATTTCTACATCGGTTAGCTTCACTGTCATAACTTGACCCTTCTTTTTAAAAATACACCAGATTCCATATGGTGAGTGTAGGGGAATTGGTCGAAAAGAGCGAAGGCTTCAACGGCATGGGTTTGGCTTAATATTTGTAAGTCTCGGTGCAACGTTTCTGGGTTGCATGAGATATACAAAATATTCGCAAAGCCACTAATGAGATGGCGAGTATTGTCGTCCAACCCAGCGCGCGGCGGGTCTACCAATACGGTATTAATGTTATAGCTGTCTAAATCTATGTGCCGTAAACGGTGGAAGACGCGTTCTTTATTAAGCGCCGAGCTAAGCTCCTCACTCGACATCCGCAATACTTCAATATTGGTCGCCTCATTGAGCGCGAAATTTTCATGGGCGGCTTTCACTGACGTTTTCGAAATTTCGGTTGCTAACACTTTTCGAAATTGCGTTGCCAGTGGGATTGTGAAATTGCCATTTCCGCAGTAAAGCTCAAGTAAATCAGCGTGGGCATTCTCCCCGGCGCGAGCTTTTGCCCAGCTAATCATTGTGGCGTTTAGTTTGCCGTTGGGCTGGGTAAACCCACCTTCATATTGATGATAGAGATAGGGTTTGTTGTCGATCTGCAGTTCTTCAAGGACATAGTCGCGATCAATAACTAATTTTTGCTTCTTGCTGCGACCAATGATTTGAATCTTCAAATTATTGGCAAGTTCTCGCGCTAGCAATTCCCATTCTTCATCTAGGCGACGGTGATATATCAGGCTTACCAGCATGTCGCCGCTTAGGGTGCTAAGAAACTCCACTTGAAAAAGCCGCTTGCTCAACGTGTCTTGGCTATTGAGCTTTTCCAGCAGTACTGGCATCAAGTCATATATAGCTTTGGAGGCGATGGCGAACTGATCTACTTTAACGGGTACTTTGGGCTCTGCAGGGTCAAACATGGCGTAGTAGGCAGAGCCTTTGTCGTGCCAGAGGCGAAACTCAGCGCGCAGCCGATAATGTACTGGTTCAGATGGAAACACCGTTGGCGTCGGCAGCGCCAAATCGCTAAATAGCTCAGCGACCGCACAGGCCTTTTTTTCTAGAATGGCGGGGTAGTTAGTAATATCGACGGGATTTAAGCTCATAGTGGGTCCGGTAATTTTTGGCGCTTTTCAGCGTGATGCGAGGCGCTTGCGATCTCGGTTCTGCCAGATACTTTCGGCGTGATCAAAGCACTGCTGTTGATCCTGCTCTGGTGAGCGCAGCTGCAGCGCGATGGCGATGGTACCCAGAATAGCTAGCCGGCCATAATCGGCCATATTGTCGTTCTGCCAAGCGTCAATAAGGTCGTCGATATTGAGTGTCTCGTGTTTTTCTTGACGTCCGTCGAGCAGCTTTGGCCATTCGGTTTCCGATAGCACGCCATCGTGAACCATTTTTATTCTACAGACGGCTTCCGGCTTGCGCTCGGCCTCACCGGCTTCGCCCTTAAATACTGCTGCGTGTGGCTGACCCAGCAACGCGGCGGCCAGTTGGTGGTTCTCGCCATATGCGGGATGGAAAATGCTTTGCAGCGAATAGGGGGCGGCAAGCGGGTTTAGTAAGCGCGACAAAGTGTGCACTGGCGAGCGTAGGCCGAATTGATTGCGCAGGTCTATCATCCGCTGCAGTGGGGGCGAAAACTTTGCCAAGGGTAGATAAGCAAAGTTAGATATTTCAAGTTTTTCACGCACTTGTTGCCAGTTGGTGGCAGGCAATTCGCCTATAGCTTCAAGGACGTGCTCACTGTAGATACGTTCGGCCGTGTGTCCGGCCGCACCGTGCATAAAAATACGTAAACCACTGTCTGCTAAGGCAAGTGCCGCAAGTAAGTACCACGGCAATTGGCGTCGTTTACCTGCGTAGCTAGCCCAGTCGAGGTCTACCGGGATGGCCGGCGCCGCGAGCGTATCTCTTACCGCATTTACAAATCCGGCAAGTTCTTCATGGCTCTCCTCTTTAACGCGAAGTAGCATGAGAAATGCCCCGAGTTGCACATCTTCAACTTCACCGCGCAGTATCATCCCCATAGCATCACGGGCTTCGACTTGCGTCAGCGAGCGTGAGCCGGTTTTGCCTTTGCCTAGAATGCGGACGTATTGCGCGAAGGGATGTTCTTGCGTCATGGTCTTGCTCATAGAGGTTTAAAGGCAGTTGTCAGGTCTGGGAAGACCTGCAATCTTACTGAGTTGTTTTGCTGGGCTACCCGGAAAATACCGCAAGAAGTAGAGACTATTTCCCTTGTCGGCACCCAGCTCAAGTTTGGCGTATTTTATCAGCGGCCGCATCGCCGGGGATAGGCCAAATTGCTGATAATACCGCTGTACGAGCGCGATGAGTTCCCAGTGTTGCTCGCTTAGGGTGATGTCGCACGTTGTTGCTAGTGCATTGGCGACCTCAGGCGACCAATCACCGAGGTTCCTCAGAAAGCCATCCTTGTCAGTGGCAATCTCTTGACCGAGTACAGTGAGGTTCGCCATGTTACCAACTTAAACACTGTGGGTGCGCTGCACATAAATCGACGAATTGTATGTAGTCCAAGGCTTTGATGTTGCTGGGCGTCTTTAGACCTCTGCGTTGAATATCGTCTAACAACACATAAACCGCAGTGCCGGTGTCGATATCACTAAATATTGACGGTGATAAAACCACAGCGTCTTCAATTAATATCAACGAGTCTGAGTTTTCAACGACGGCTTTACATCTGCTTAGGCTGTCTGGGGTATTTAGGATGTGTAGGCGCATCAAAAACTCTGTATACGGTCAGCGGTGGCCATTAATTCTTCCAGCGCGGCAGGCGAAATGGCGGCTGCGTGTGGGACTAGCTCAGCTTCGTTTATATGCCGGGTTTGCCGGTCATACTCTAAGTAATAAATACGCTCGATATCGTATAGAGGCAGGGCGTTAATTACCCCGGTATGCGGTTTTGCCTCCACACACGGCGCATCGTTGGCCACCATGAGTTGGTATATCGCATCTTGCAAAAATACGATGCTAACCTTTTGATCAAAGGCTGCCGTTGCCAAGGCCATATCGAGCGCTTCGCGTGCAAAGCTGTGCCCGTAAGCTTGGCGAGTGAATAAATAGAGAAAGTGCATCTAATTTCCAAACCGTATTACGCGATCGGCTTGTATACAGGCATCGACCCACTGGCCAAGTCCACCGATGTTAAATCCGTTGGCCATATTGTGGCCGCCAATGTCGTAGCGTTCAGCCTCTTTTTGATCGATGACGCCGCGGCGGAGAGCGCTAGATACACAAACGACTAAATCGAGTTCATGTTCCCGCTGAAAGGCTTGCCATTGGCTGGGAATAGATTTTTCGTCTTGCGGTGGGGTAATAAAACTATTTGCGCAATGTACGCCATCATTGAAAAAGAAGACACGATAGATACGATGTTCGCGTTCAATAATGGCTTTGCAAAATTGCAGGGCAGTTTTACTCGACTGATCAGAGTAGGGCTGACCCGTTATTAAAACAGCAAAACAGAGGCTCACAGGAGCCTCTGTTTAATAGATTGCGGACCGTTTTTAAGCTGGTGACTAGTCATCACCACCAAAAATGCCCAATAAATGCAGTAGGTGGACAAACAAATTATATATATCTAGATATAGGGCCACAGTAGCGCGAATGTAATTTGTTTCGCCGCCATGAATAATACGGCTAGTATCAAATAAGATCAGCCCAGACATGATGAATACTGCTGCCGCTGATATCGCTAGTGACGCTGCTGGTACCTGAAAGAATAAATTGGCAATACTTGCGACAACCATGACCAGTAGGCCAATCATCAAAAAGCCACCCAGAAATGAGAAGTCTTTACGGGTTGTGAGCACGTAAGCCGATAAGCCAAAGAATACCAAGGCAGTGCCACCCAGTGCCTGCATCACTAATTCGCCACCATTTGGCAAAGCGAGATACATCTTTAGCATGGGCCCTAAAGCCGCGCCTAAAAGCCCTGTAAAGACGAATATAGCGACAATGCCTTTACTCGAGTCTGCGGTTTTATTCACCACAAACAGCATTACAAAGCCTAGGATCATAAGGACAAGACCGGTACCGTGGCCGATATTCATTGCCATAGCTAGCCCGGCACACATTGCGCTAGTGACCAGAGTCATGCCCAGAAGCATATAAGTGTTGCGAAGGACCTTGCTAGTTTCCAAGGCGGCCAACGGCTGTGCGTGTGCCTGAAAGACCGATTTATCTTGCATGTCTTACTCCATTTATTGCGAAACAAAGATGGTGTGAATAAAGGTGACGTAATTTGTACTTATCATACTGGGTGTGGAGTGACTTGCAAAGGAAGATCGGACGGTGTCGAAGGGGGATAAAAAGTGGCGGAGGGGCAGGGATTCGAACCCTGGGTCGGGATAAACCGACGCCGGTTTTCAAGACCGGTGCAATCGACCACTCTGCCACCCCTCCGCGGAATCGAGGATTATACATAGCTTGAGTTGTGAAACAAGCGGTAATATAAAAAAGACTTATAAATCAGGTTGATGTGGGCGTAATTGAATAATTTTTAAGCAATTAAAGCCCAGCTTTTAGCTGGGCTTTAATTGCTTGTGAACAAACGTCTGCATCTAGCTACGCGGATCGTTCGCTGCTCGCGGCATCTGCGGACGGTTTGGATCCGGCTGGGCCACAACACTGGCGTCTAGCGCCGGTGGCATTGGCTTGGCGGTGTTGATCTGTATATTTTTAACCGGCTGCGGTGCGATGCGTGGATCATTTACTGCACGTCCAAGTGGCTTTGCTTGCTCCACAGTGGGGGCTGCAACTGGCTCCGCTGTTTTCGCTGGGGCAGGCTTTATCGCTGGAGCTGCTTCTGGCACTTCAATTGCCGCTTCTTTAGCTTTCGTCTCAACAGCTGCGGGCACGGCTTCTTCTGATACCGGGGTTTGCTGCTCCTCTGTTACAGGGGATTTAGCTACGCTATCGTTGATAGCTTCGATGGGCGCAGTAACTCCTTCTGGGGCTGCTGCGTTCTCGATGTGGGCGGCTTCACTTATGTCAGCCTTGGCTGGCGACGCTACCGTTTCTTCTCGCGGAGTCGCAGTCAGATCAGTCTGTGGTGTTTTTGTTTCTACCACTGCTTCTGGGGCCTTGGTTTCAGGTGCTGCTGTTTCCGGTGCGATAGCATCAGATTTGCTTTCGGTGACTTGTTTAGGCTCTGCATTGCTAGCGCTTGTTTCGCTATTGTCGCGATTCCGGTTGCGGTTGCCTGAACGAGAAGGCCTGTTATTCCCTTGCTCGGCTTTGATTGGCGCTTCAGCTCCATTGCTAGCTACTTGCTCAGCAGGATTACTTGCTTCTGCGCTAGCCGTATCTTCTTCAGTAACTGGCGCAGGAGTCCGTTTGCGCTCTTGAGAATTGCGCGGTTTACGGTTGCCTGGGCGACGCTTAGGTCTATTGCTGGTTTCGTTGCTGGTGCTCTGCTCAGGGCTAGTTGCATTAGCTTCTATTTCTACTGCCGCTTCAGGTTTCGCAGTGGAATCTGATTTATTCGCACGATTGTCTGTCACGCGATTGTCTTCACGTGGCCCACGTTGATCGGGGTTGCGACGGTTTCTGCCGCCGCGGTTGTTATTGCGATTGCCTGAGCGATTATTGCTGTTGCGAGTATTGTTGCTGCGTGGCCGGGGTGCTGGAGTAGGCTCTGGTTCCGGCTCTGGTTCCGCGGTCTTAAATAAGTCGCTAAAGGCCTTGCCCAATTTACTAAAGAAGCTTTCGCCGCTTTCAACTGGCTTGGCGTTAGTCTCTACTTTTACGTTGCTGGTTTCGGTGGCAACGGGAGCTTTAGGTGCCAGAGTACGAACGACGGCGGCAGGTACTGGGTTGCTGGTAGCAACTTCGTCCAACGCCTCAGCCTGGGCTTCAAGGTCAGAGACTATTTTATAGCTAATCTCACTTTCGTCGCCAATGTCACTTTCACGCAAGCGCATAACTTCAAAGTGCGGTGTGTCTAGTGCTGGTGTTGGAATAACGACAACGCGCACGCCGCTGCGTTGTTCAACGTCATAAATCGCGGTGCGCTTCTCGTTTAATAGGTAAGAGGCGACATTTACCGGCACAATTACCCGAATTTCAGCGCTCTTCTCTTTGTTGGCCTCTTCTTCGACCAGGCGCAAAATGGAGAGGGCTAGTGAGTTAGTGTCGCGGATAGTGCCTTGACCGCTGCAGCGCGGACAGACCTTGGCGCTGGTTTCGCCAAGGGATGGGCGTAAACGTTGGCGAGACATTTCTAGCAAACCAAAGCGCGAGATGCGGCCAATCTGGATGCGGGCGCGGTCTGGTTCCATGGCATCGCGTACGCGATTTTCTACTTCACGTTGGTTTTTTGCCGCCAGCATGTCAATAAAATCGACAACAATCAGGCCGCCAATATCGCGCAGACGCAGCTGGCGAGCGATTTCGTCAGCTGCTTCAAGATTGGTCTGCAGAGCGGTTTCTTCTATATCGCCGCCTTTGGTTGCGCGGGCAGAGTTAATGTCGATAGAAACCAAGGCTTCAGTTGGGTCGATAACGATTGAACCGCCCGAGGGCAATTGCACTTCGCGCTGAAAGGCAGACTCGATCTGGCTTTCAATTTGGTAGCGGTTGAAAAGGGGAACTTGATCTTTATACAGCCGAATCTTGTTTTTGAAGTGCGGCATAACCTGCTCAACAAAATGCATTGCTTCGTTGTAGGATTCTTCCTCATCAATGAGAACTTGGTCGATATCATCGCGCAAATAGTCTCGGATAGCGCGGATAATGACGTTGCTTTCCTGCAAGATCAGGATAGGTGCTTTGCGCTCTTCAGAGGCTTGTTTGATGGCGGACCAGAGGTGCAGAAGGTAGTCTAAATCCCACTGCAGCTCTTCGGAGCTACGGCCAACACCGGCGGTGCGAACAATCACGCCCATAGTGTCGGGTATGTTTATTGAGCTTAAGGCGTCACGTAATTCCGTGCGTTCGTCACCTTCGATGCGACGAGAGATACCACCCGCGCGCGGATTGTTTGGCATTAGCACCATGTACCGGCCTGCAAGGCTGATAAAGGTGGTTAATGCCGCGCCTTTATTGCCACGCTCTTCCTTTTCGACCTGGACAATGACTTGAGTGCCTTCTTTGACAAGATCTTTGATCTTGGCACGGCCGCCGCTGACATCGGAAGGGTTGCGGTAGAAGTATTCTTTAGAAATCTCTTTGAGGGGGAGGAAGCCGTGACGCTCGGCGCCAAAATCAACGAAGGCGGCTTCTAAGCTAGGTTCTACGCGGGTAATTGTGCCCTTATAGACGTTGGCTTTCTTCTGTACGCGTGTACGATTTTCTATGTCCAGATCAAATAAGCGTTGGCCGTCAACGAGGGCAACGCGCAACTCTTCTGGTTGAGTCGCGTTAATAAGCATTCTTTTCATGAGCTAAAAATCCCAAAAGCCGGGATTTGTCGCGCCACTCGTGCGATCGAGCATCTTTAAGCGGTCTGATGTACGCTGCAGTACCTTGTGGGCTTAGCAGTATTTTATGCTGCGCTGCACGGATACATCATTGTGGCCTGTAACCTGGCCGTTATGTTCCAGTTCGCTAGGGTTGGTGTTTTTACAGCCCCGCGCTGGGCGTCTTTCATCTATTACTGTTGGGCGCTTAATTCACTGCGCCAGTATTGGTAACGTTCTTTACGTCGCTTTCTCAGAGTTCTTTCACAGCCGTGGTGTAAACAAATATCGGCAGTACTGTTAATTAATGTACCGACACTGCGTTAGAATGCCGCCGGTACACTGCTGTTCACTGATGGAAACAAGGCTATGCGTGAAATCCGCAGCCTTTACCTTAGTAGATGGCCAGCGGTCTTCCCTCACGTCACAGCCATGCTGTGGCGGGAACCGGACCCGGTAACTACCGGGCGACTATATCAGTATTCAATAACTAACTCAATGAGTTACGGGAGTGTAAGTGAGTTCAGAAACTGTCATCAACCCAACGGTGCGCTTGGTGACTGTCGAAGCTGATTATGCCGGGCAGCGAATCGATAATTTCTTAATGCGCGAGTTAAAAGGTGTCCCTAAGTCGCGGATTTATAACCTTTTGCGTCGCGGTGAGGTCAGGCTCAACAAGTCTAGAGTTAAGCCTGATCAAAAATTGGCCTTTGGTGATGTGGTGCGTGTTCCACCGGTAAGGGTGGCCGTCAGGGAGGGGGTGGTAGTTCCCGGTGGCTTGGATTCAAGTCTGCGATCCGCCATTCTTTATGAGGATGATGGCTTATTAATCATTAATAAGCCATCTGGTTTGGCGGTTCACGGTGGTAGCGGTATTTCCCTTGGCTTAATCGAAGCCCTGCGGCAAATGTATCCTGAACAGCGACGGTTGGAGTTGGTTCATCGCCTGGATCGCGATACCTCTGGCTGCGTGATGGTGGCCAAGAAGCGCAGCGTGTTAAAACAGCTCCATGAGCTATTAAAGGCGCGCAAGGGTGTCGATAAACGCTATTTAGCTTTGGTTGGCGGTAAGTGGCCGGTGAGAAAGCAGCAAGTGAACGCGCCACTGCAAAAAAATGTCCTCAACTCCGGTGAAAGAATGGTGCGTGTTGAGCTGGAGGGTAAAAAGTCGCTTACCGAATTTACATTGATAAAGCGGGTGGCCGGTGCGAGCTTAATTGAGGCTCGGCCAGTCTCCGGTAGAACTCATCAGATTAGGGTTCACTGCCAATATGCTGGCTATCCAATACTCGGTGACGACAAATACGGCGACGACGCGGCAAATGCTAATTTCAAGAGCTTGGGCTTAAAGCGACTCTTTCTCCATGCTCACTCCCTGTCGTTTATATTGGATGGTCGGCGTATTAATGTGACGGCACCGCTGCCAAAGGATCTAGAAAGCGTCTTAGATATTGCTGGTAGTGAACTGTAATGCTTGTAATTTTTGATTGGGACGGCACTATTATAGACTCCAGCGACAAGATCGTTACCTGCATGCAGCAGGGGGCGAAGAACTTCGGTATCGAAGCGCGTGATGCGGAGGAGATCCGCAATATTATTGGTCTAGAGCTAAGTCTGGCGATTGCGCATTTGTACCCAGAGCTTAATAAGCTGGCGGTTGAAGAGATGCGCGCGTGCTATGTCCAGTGCTTTATCGAGGCGGATAGGCAGCCGTGCCAATTATTTTCAGGGGTAGAGGCAACCCTTTATGCGCTAAAGAGTGCGGGGCATGATTTGTGCGTGGCAACCGGTAAAAGTCGTAGAGGACTGGATCGAGTGTTTGCAGGTCTGGGAATCAGCGCGCTGTTCAGTGGGAGCCGCTGCGCTGATGAAACCGCCTCGAAACCGGATCCGCTGATGCTGCAACAGTTGTGTCGCGAGCGCGGGATAAATCCCAGTGATGCGGTCATGGTGGGGGATACGGAGTACGACTTAGAAATGGCGAGTCGAATCGCCATGCCTTGCATTGGTGTTTCTTATGGTGTTCACAGCGTGGAGCGATTAATGCGCTGGAAGCCGCTGTCGGTAGTGGATGAGTTTTCGATGTTGCTGCCCGTGCTTGAGTTGCACCAGCGGCCGCGGCTAGATCACTGATAGACCTTCGTTGCGTAAAAACTCACATAGTTTTATCAAAGGTAGGCCAATCAGTGAATTTGGGTCTTCGCTGCGTATGCGTTTGAATAGGCTAATGCCCAAGCCTTCCATTTTAAAGCTGCCTGCGCAGTCAAAGGCTGGCTCCTTCGTTATATAGGTGCTGATTTCTTGGGAGCTTAGCGCGCGAAATTCTACTAGCACGCGCTCTGTGTAGATTTGTAGTTTATTATTTGTAGTGTTTAGAACGCACAGCCCAGTATGAAAGATCACTTCCCGGCCGGAGCACAGTGTTAATTGTTGCTTTGCCGTTTCCGCGTTACCTGGCTTGCCAAGGATGGCGCCGTCGACGTCACACACTTGGTCACCCGCGATAATAATCGAAGCATGGTGAGCTTTCGCCACCGCGCGGGCTTTCTCTGCGCTCAATCGACTTGCCAGGGCCTCGGCGGGTTCGAGTGGCTTTGGTGTTTCATCAATGTCTGGCGCTATACATAGCGGATGCAAGCCTATCTGATTAAGTAGCTGTAATCGGTATTTAGAGCTTGAGGCTAATATGAGGGTGTTAGCTGATTGGTCGCTGGGCGCCATTTCCTTAATTCCTGTATTACTGGCTTGCATGTTTAGAATTGGTTTTGCGCGGTGTTGCCGTTTCTTGCGATATTGCCCCGTGGTATTTTGGGGCAAACACAAGGTGTAGTGCTTTTTGTCCCTAAGCCCCCAATAATACGGGTGTTTTTGCTTTGACAATAGTCTGCGAAGTCCCTATGATTGCGCGCCTATGCAAAGACAGCCCCTGCCCAAGTTTGTAGATGCTCGTAAATTTGTTGTTTCAGGTATGGAGATTCATGCCTATCGACAAGTTGAGGGACTCGATCGTTTCGTTGCCGGCCTCGCCAATAGCCGCGGCTCGGTAGATGTCGATTTACGTTTTTTTAGAGATGAGCAGGGGTTTAAGTGTATACAGGGTAACGCGGTTGCGCAGGTTGAAGTTCTTTGTCAGCGCTGTTTAAACCCGATGCCTATATGCATTGAAGCTGAATTTAATTTAGCTATCGTGTGGACGGATGAGCAGGCCAAGGCGTTGCCAAAGTCATTAGACCCTTTGATTTTGGAGGAAGAAAGTCTAGTGCTTGCTGATTTGCTGCAAGAAGAGCTAATCATAAATACTCCCTTCGTTAGTTTTCACAGCGAAGAGTGTCGTGATTTTGTACCTGAGCCGGAGCCGGTTGAGGTCGTTCGCGACGTAGAGGAAGGTGGTAAGCCGTTTGCTATTTTGGGGCAACTAAAGCCCCGCGATTAATCTTAAGTACGAGGAATTTTTAGGCCATGGCTGTTCAAAAAAGTAAAGTCACCCGTTCACGTCGCGGTCAGCGTCGTTCACATGATTCATTGACTGGCGCAACGCTATCTGTTGATCAAACTAGCGGTGAGAAGCACCTGCGCCACAATGTTACTGCGGATGGTTTCTTTCGCGGTCGCAAAGTTGTTGCCGGTAAAGACGACTAAGTATTTGCGTGGCATCGCTGCGATTAGCCGTTGATGCAATGAGCGGAGACCTCGGTCTTCGCTCATCTATTTCTGCCTCCTTAAATGCGCTGAACCAGAATTCAGCTCTTCATATATCTTTGGTTGGTGATGAGCCTGCCATTCGTCTTGCGCTCGCCGAAAAAACCTACGACGCTACTCGCTTGCAAATTTGTCATAGCCCCGACGTTGTGGCAATGGACGATATTCCGTCTAAAACTCTTAGATATAAGAAAAACTCCTCGATGTACCGCGCCCTTGAGCTATTGCGTGACGGCGACGTTGCGGCGGTTGTGAGTGCTGGCAATACCGGCGCTTTAGTCGCAATGAGTTGTATTATATTAAAACGTCTACCGGGCGTTAGTCGCCCAGCTATTTGTGCTCCGGTCCCCGCTCGTAATGGCTATACCTTTATGTTGGATCTCGGCGCTAATATTACTTGCGACGCCGAACAGCTTTATCAATTTGCGCTTATGGGGTCGGCTTTGTCTAAGGCCTTAGACGGTCATAAAGCGCCACGTCTGGCCTTGTTAAACGTCGGTGCTGAGTTGATGAAAGGTACGTCGCTTGTTAAAGAAGCCGCCGAGCTGATTTCTGCTGATTCACGGTTGAATTATGTTGGCTTCGCCGAGGGCAACGATATTTTTTCAGACCAGATTGACGTCATGGTTTGTGATGGCTTTGTCGGTAACGTCGCGCTTAAGGTCTGTGAAGGCACGGCTAATTTTATTCGCGATCAGTTAAAAGCCAGATTCAAACAAAGCCTATATGGCAAATTGACAGGGCTGCTGGTGAAGCCGGTATTAAGTGGCTTTCAGCAAGATATAAATCCGGAGCGTTATAACGGCGCGGTCTTATTAGGATTGAATGGCGTTGTTATAAAAAGTCATGGCGGCTCTGGTGTTGAGAGTTTTGAGTCGGCAATTCATCAAGCCGCGAGAGCCGTTCGCAGTGAGTTAACACAATTAATTGCAGCTCAAATAAATACCACGGAATCATAAAAACTCGATATTAATAAAGGAATAGCTAATGGATACTCAGCAACTTGCACTGGTTTTCCCCGGCCAGGGTTCTCAGAAAGTCGGTATGCTGGCCGAACTTGGTGAGTCATTTAGTATTGTTAAAAACACATTCGCCGAAGCATCTGACGCCCTTGGTTATGATATGTGGGATTTGGTGCAGAACGGTGAGCAAGCTCAGCTCAATCTCACTGAAACGACCCAGCCCGTATTGTTGACTGCAAGTGTGGCGGTCTGGCGTTTATGGGGTGAGCAGGGTGGTTTAAGGCCATCACTATTAGCGGGTCATAGCCTAGGTGAGTTTTCAGCCTTAGTGTGCGCCGGCGCTATCGAATTTGCTGATGCAGTGCGTTTAGTGCGCTCGCGCGGCCAATATATGCAAACAGCGGTGCCTGTTGGTGAGGGCGCGATGGCTGCGGTGCTGGGTTTGGATGACGCGCAAATTGTACAGATTTGTGCAGAGGCGGCGGCAGGCACTGGGGTGGTAGAGGCGGTAAATTTTAACTCGCCTGGGCAGGTTGTTATCGCTGGTCAAGTTGCCGCCGTGGACAAGGCCATTGAGCTATTAAAAGCGGCGGGTGCGAAACGCGCCATGCCCTTACCCGTGAGCGCACCTTTCCATACCTCATTGATGCGTCCAGCAGGTGAGAAGTTAGCTTTGGCATTGGCTGATATTACTGTGCGGCAACCAAGTATTCCGGTGGTTCACAATGTCCACGGCAAAACAGAATCAGATCCTGGCGCAATTAAAGCGCTATTAGTTGAGCAGATTTACAGTGCGGTTAAATGGGTAGATTGCGTTGAGACCATGGTCTCGGCAGGGATTAACACCACGATTGAGTGCGGCCCAGGAAAAGTTCTCAGTGGTTTGAATAAGCGCATTAATAAATCACTAAATGGCCTCAATATTGAATCGCCGGCGAGTTTAGCCGCGGCCTTGGATTTCATACGCTAATTTATTTGTTTGGCGAAGTAGATTAATAAGGAGTTTTATTATGACTGCAAAAATTGCATTAGTTACTGGCGCTAGCCGCGGGATAGGGCAGGCCATCGCTATAGCCGTTGGGGAATTGGGCTATCTGGTTGTTGGTACGGCGACATCACAAGCGGGTGCGGATGCCATCACTGCACATTTCAGTGAGGCCGGTGTCGAGGGTGTCGGCATGATGCTCAATGTGTCAGATACCGCCTCAGTAGATGCTGTGGTTAAATCTATTAATGAGCAGTTTGGGGCGCCGTCGGTATTGATTAACAATGCCGGTATTACTAAAGATAATATTATGCTTCGCATGAAAGAGGAGGAGTGGTACGACGTTATCGATACCAATCTGAACTCACTCTATCGTTTAAGTAAAGCCTGCTTGCGCGGTATGACTAAAGCGCGCTGGGGTCGTATCGTTAATGTCAGCTCTGTCGTAGGAGCGATGGGGAATGCGGGGCAAACTAACTACGCTGCCTCAAAAGCGGGTATGGATGGATTTACGCGTGCTTTGGCGCGCGAAATTGGATCACGGGCAATCACCGTGAATGGTGTCGCGCCCGGTTTTATTGATACCGATATGACCAAGAAATTGGGTGATGAGCAGCGCAATGCGCTAAAAGCACAGATTCCATTGCAGCGTCTCGGCAGTCCAGAAGAAATTGCCGCGGTTGTCGCATTTTTAGTTAGCGACGCTGCAGCCTACGTTACCGGCGAGACTATCCATGTTAACGGCGGCATGTATATGGCGTAAACATATGTTTCGGAAGGAATTACTCTTCTTAAGCGTGAATTTTTCATATTTTTCTATGCACAAGCGGTGTCAGTCGCGGTAGAATGTGCGCATAAGTGCTGGCAGTATGAAACACGGTTTCGGCGGCTGCGCTTTTGTACGGGGTTTTGTCCCTTGGCAAAATATAAAGCAGGCCCAAAATTTTAATTTTAATTAGGAGTCACCAACGACCATGAGTAGCATTGAAGAGCGCGTCAAAAAGATTGTTGCAGAGCAACTTGGTGTTAAAGAAGAAGATGTGTCAGAGTCTGCATCATTCGTAGAAGACCTGGGCGCGGATTCTCTGGATACTGTTGAACTGGTAATGGCACTTGAAGAGGAATTTGAGACTGAGATTCCTGATGAAGAAGCTGAAAAAATCACTACTGTTCGTTTAGCTATTGATTACATCAAAGAAAACCTACAGTAAGCAGTGAAGTAACGGCCTAGCCGTTTAAAAAGCCGTTTCTATGTAATGTAGTGCGGCTTTTTTTATGCCTGAATATGCCATCCGTAGTATGAATATTACGTATGTAGTGCATGAAAGGAGATCGGGAGGGGTTTATGTCTAAAAGAAGAGTCGTCGTTACCGGCATGGGTATCATCAGTCCGCTAGGGAATTCGGTGGCAGAGACCTGGCGAAACATTTTGGCGGGTAAGAGTGGTATTACAACCATAGACCGCTTTGATGTGTCGCAGTTTGCCACCCGTATTGGTGGCGCTATCAAGAACTTCGATATTGCTGATTATATGGCGGCCAAAGAAGCCAAGCGCTTCGATCCTTTTATACATTATGGCGTTGCAGCAGCAGAGCAGGCTCTATCTGATTCTGGCATAGAGGTGACAGACGCGAATGCCCACCGAATTGGCACTGCGATAGGTTCAGGTATTGGCGGCATCGGATTAATTGAGCATAGCCGAGTAGTCATTGATAAAAGTGGCCCGCGCAAGTTATCGCCGTTTACTGTGCCCGGCGCCATTATTAATATGGTGGCCGGTGTTTTGGCCATTAAGCATAATCTGCAGGGCCCCAGTATTGCGATAAGCACCGCGTGTACCACTGGCACCCACAATATTGGTATGGCCGCGAGAATGATTGCCTACGGCGATGCTGATGCGATGTTGGCGGGCGGTGCCGAAATGGCGACTACTCCGGTTGGCATCGGTGGTTTTGCTGCCGCACGGGCGATGTCAACGCGGAATGATGATCCTCAGGGAGCGAGTCGCCCCTGGGACAAGCAGCGTGATGGCTTTGTCTTGGGCGATGGCGCCGGCATGCTGATGCTGGAAGAGTACGAATTCGCCAAGCGCCGCGGCGCTCATATTCATGCTGAATTACTCGGTTTTGGTATGAGTTGTGATGCTTTTCATATGACGTCGCCGCCTGAAGATGGGCGCGGCGCCCAGGCAGCGATGCAAAGTGCGCTCAATGACGCCGCCTTAAACGCAGATCAGATCGATTATATTAATGCCCATGGCACGTCAACGCAGGCGGGTGATGTTGCTGAAAGCAAAGCGATCGAGCAATTGTTGGGCTCGGCGGCTGCTAAAGTGGCCGTAAGTTCTACCAAGTCTATGGTCGGACATTTGCTGGGCGCCGCCGGCGCCGTCGAGGCGATTTTCTCGATCTTGGCGCTTCGTGATCAAGTGGCCCCCCCCACCATAAATCTAGAAGAGCCTGATGAGGGCTGTAATCTTAATTACGTCGCCAATATTTCTCAGCCCCGAAAGATTACTTGTGTGCTTTCTAATTCCTTTGGTTTTGGTGGTACTAATGGCAGCTTACTGTTCGGTAATTTGCGAAATTAATGGCAAGCAATGCAGTGCTAAGCATAGTAAATGGTCAGTTTTGCGATCTGGTTTCAGCGAGTAACCGCGGCTTAGCGTATGGTGATGGCGTATTTGAGACGATTCTCGTCCGTGATTGCCAGCCATTATGGCTAGAGGACCACCTCGCTCGGCTTGCCTGCGGAGCGAAGCGGCTAAATATACCCTGTGACACCTCTCAAATAAGGCGAGATTGTTCGCTACTATTAGCGGGCCTAAATAATACCGGTGCGGCCGTTTTGAAAGTGGTGTTAACAAGGGGGGCTGTTGCGCGGGGTTATACGCCTTATGCTGCAGAGTCTGATCGTATCCTCAGCGTTTCTACTTACACGCAATGTTGTCAATCATGGGATGACGGGATAGCCTTGGGTCTTTGCCAGGCCCAGCTTTCCGCTCAGAAGCGTTTAGCGGGAATTAAGCATTTAAATCGTTTGGAACAAGTGCTAGCAGCAGAAGAGCTACATAGACGCGGCTATCATGAAGGCTTGATGATGCAGGACGGTTTAATTATTGAGGGCAGTCGCAGCAACGTTTTTTTAGTGCTTGACGGCAAATTGTTCACGCCGTCTTTGAGCCGCTGCGGGGTTGAGGGTGTTATGCGCCAGCGTGTTTTGGCGCGCGCAGAGCAATTAGGAATTAGTGTTAATATAAGAGAGTTTGGCGTGTCCTTATTGCAGCGCGCCGAAGAGGTGTTTGTGTGTAATAGTGTTTTCGGAATTTGGCCGGTTAATAAAGTTGAGTGTATGCATAAGCAAATAGGGCCGGTAAGCCGCCTATTACAGCGGGAGTTTCACAGTTATTTCTATATTTAAGTTATTTAAGGCCGCTTTAGCGTTAATTTTTCCGCTCATTATCATGGTGCTTGTCGGAATCTGGTATCTCGATGACTATTTAGATCGTGAGCTCCCCTTGGCTGAGCCCACTGCCGTGTTTGTCTTAGAGCCGGGTACTGGCTTTTCCGCGATGGTCAATCAGTTTAAGCAGCTCGGCTGGATAGAAAATCCGCAGGTGCTCAAGCTGTATGGCCGTCTCAATCCGGCCATCACGCATATAAAAGCGGGAGAGTATCTATTTGAGCACGGAGTATCGCTGGCGGAGAGCTTAGAGTTATTGCGCGAGGGTGATGTTGTTCGTCATCAGCTAACACTGCTTGAAGGCTGGACTGTAGATCAAATACTCTCACACTTAGCAAATCAACCCTTGCTGGGGAAGGAGTCGCTGCAGAACGACGCTAATATATGGCAGTCACTTGGAATTGATGAGCCGTTTTCGCTTTTACCGGAAGGTCTGTTCTTCCCTGATACCTACGATTATCATCGTGATGATTTGCCCAGCAGTGTTCTGCTGCGTGCTTATAAGCGTATGCAGCGTGTTTTAAATGATGAGTGGGAAGCGCGGGATGTCGGGCTTCCCTACGAAAATGCATACCAAGCATTGATCATGGCATCCATTATTGAAAAGGAAACCGGCGTGCCAGAAGAGCGCGCCGAAATTGCTGGGGTATTTGTGCGTAGGTTGAGGCTTGGTATGCGCTTGCAAACTGATCCTACTGTGATTTATGGATTAGGAGCGGCTTACAGCGGTAATTTGCGGCGTTCACACTTGCGCGATGAGTCCAATATTTATAATACCTACCGTCAGGATGGCCTACCACCAAGTCCAATTGCCTCGGCGGGCCGGGAGGCAATCCATGCTGCCTTGCATCCAGCCGAGGGTGAGGCAATCTTCTTTGTGGCGAAGGGGGATGGTAGTCATTATTTTTCAGTTACTCTCAAGGAACATGAGGCAGCGGTAAAGCGCTATCAACTTAGCCAGCGCCGAGCAGATTATCGCTCTGCGCCACCTGCCTCGGAGAAATAAATGAGCGAGCAAGTAAGAGGCCGTTTTATTACGGTTGAGGGCACCGAGGGTGTCGGTAAATCTACTAATATTGCCTTTATTCAAACTTTGCTCGATGACGCTAACATTCCCCATATAGTTAGTAGAGAGCCGGGCGGCACGCCCTTGGCAGAAGAAATCCGCAATGTTTTAGTGGTGCCGCGTGACGAGGCGATGTGCGAACTCTCCGAGTTGTTGCTGGTGTTTGCTGCGCGTGCTCAGCATTTAAAGACCTTAATAGAGCCGGCTTTGGAGCAAGGGATTTGGGTGCTGTGTGATCGCTTTACTGATGCGACCTTTGCTTATCAGGGGGGCGGACGAGGAATATCTGTCGATCTTATCAGTCAATTACAAGATTTGGTGCAGGGGCGCGTGCGCCCCGACTGCACTTTGCTGCTTGACGCGCCGGTCGATGTCGGTATGGCACGGGCTGGAGCGCGTGGTGCGCTTGATCGTTTCGAGCAAGAAAAACAGACATTTTTTGAAAAGGTTCGCGGTGCTTATTTACAGCGTGTCGAGCAGGAGCCAGACCGTTTTGCGGTGGTTGATGCCAGTGCTGATCTAAACACCGTTCAGGCCAACATAGCGCAGGCTTTAATCGCTCAAATTGATTTGTACAACGGCGGTCGACATGGCTGAGCCGCTGGTTGCGTATTCGTGGCAAATGAGCCAGTGGCAGCATTTGCAACAGTTAATAGAATCTGGCCGTCTACCTCATGCCTTATTATTAGTCGGACCGGATTCGATAGGTAAGCTGCGTTTTGCGAAAGCCCTTGCGGGCTATTTGCTGTGTGAATCTCCCGGCCAACTTGCGGCCTGTGGTCATTGCCGCAGTTGCCATTTTCAAATAGACGCCAGTAATCCGGATTATCGTGAGATTTGTCCCGATGAAGGCAAGCGTCAGATAGGGATAGATCAAGTGCGCAGCTTGCTGAATTTTTCAGGACAACATGCGCACCGCGATAACGGTAAAAAAATCGTCGTTATTCATCCCGCAGAGGCGATGAATGTGTTTACCGCCAATGCGCTCTTAAAAACCTTAGAAGAGCCCAATGCGGGCACAGTTTTAATATTGGTGAGTCACAGTAGTAGTCAATTATTGCCAACGATACGATCGCGCTGCGTTCAGTTGCGTTTTGGGGTGCCAGATGCCGCGCTCGCAGAGTCATGGTTGCGTGATTATGTTGGCGACGGCGAGCTAAGCAAGACTTTGTTAAGAGAGGTTGGCGGCCGGCCCTTAGCGGCGCGGCAAACCTTTGACGATGACGGTTTGGCCGTTCGTCAAAGCTTTGACTCGGCGCTGACCGAACTGTTTGAAGGCCAGAAAACAGCGCTGCAAGTCGCCGAGGAATTACTTGATAAAGATATACTGCAGGTGCTGGATTGGTGGTGTAGACGACTGATGGATTTATCACGTCATCAGCTGGCGTCTCATGCCTTAGCGGCGGAAAGTTGGCAGCGATTTAAGGTTCTGCCGCCTGCGTTGGTCATGCAAACATTGCAGCGCGGCTTAGAATTACGATCAGGATTCAGTCGGGGTGTGGCATTAAATAAGCGCCTAGTGTTAGAAACTCTCTTTCTTGAATGGGTGGCGCTATGCCAGCGTAATGCGGCATCATAAGAGCTTGCTATATTGAGTAGTGTTGCTGAAATTGGCTATAAGTAAATGGATGTGAGTAAGTGGGGTTGAATATATGAGCGGTGCGCAGGGTGCACGTAACGGTATTTTGTCTCTTACTATTAGAGATAAGGCCGTTCTCTATGCGGCGTATATGCCATTTATAGTCGATGGCGGTTTGTTTGTGCCTACCACTAAGTCCTACCAAGTGGGTGATGAAGTGTTCATGCTACTTACCTTGATGGACGAGCCAGAAAAACTCCCGATTGCTGGCAAAGTCGTATGGATCACTCCCCGCGGTGCGCAGAGCAACCGAGCGGCGGGTATTGGCGTGCAGTTTATTGGTGGTGACGGCGTTGCCAATAAAAAAATCGAGTCGTATCTTGCTGGTATTCTTGAGTCAGACAAACCCACGCATACCATGTAAACCATCACAGGCCGATTCAGGCCTGTATTTAAATTATTAAAAACGGAAGCCTCATGCTTGTAGACAGCCATTGTCATCTTGATCGCATTGATCTGAAACCCTATGGCGGTGACTTAGATTTAGCCATTCAGGCGGCGACGGAACGCGGCGTGTCGAAAATGCTGTGTATTGGTATCGACTTAGGTAATGCGCCTGCCGTGGTCGCGATCGCCGAACGATTCCCGCAAATATACGCCTCCGTGGGTGTGCACCCCCTCGATATTAGCGATGAGATCTGTTCAGTGCAGACGCTGACGGAGCTGGCAGACCATCCCAAGGTCGTTGCCATCGGTGAAACTGGCTTGGATTATTATTACAGCAGTGAGCGAAAAGTGGATCAGCAGCGCAGTTTTGCCCAGCATCTGCAGGTGTCGGCTGTGTGCGGTAAACCAACGATAGTCCATACCCGCGATGCCCGTGAAGATACCTTGGCGATTATTGCTGAGCATGGGTCTCCTCAAGTAGGCGGGGTTTTGCATTGCTTTACTGAATCTTGGGAAATGGCGGAAGCCGCGATGGCAATGGGTTACTACATTTCCTTTTCCGGCATTATCACGTTTAAAAATGCCAACGAGCTGCGCGAGGTCGTTCGCCGTGTTCCCATTGAGCGTTTGCTGGTCGAGACCGATTCCCCGTATCTCGCGCCGGTGCCATACCGCGGCAAGAAAAACGAGCCTAAATATGTTGTTGAAGTGGCCGAGTGTGTCGCGGAGTTAAAGGGCTTGTCTTACGAGGATGTATTACGCCACACCACCCAAAACTTTGAACGTCTGTTTCCCTTAGCAAAATAGTCCCAAGCCTGGATGAGTAGTCCTTTCCGCCCTAGGAGGTAGTGCATTGAGCACAGAAAATTTATTAACCACCCCGTTAAATGCGCTTCATCGCGAGCTTTCTGCAAAAATGGTGCCCTTTGCGGGCTACGATATGCCAGTGCAATACCCCTTGGGTGTGCTTAAAGAACATTTGCATGTGCGCGCTGCAGCGGGTGTGTTTGACGTTTCCCATATGGGTCAAATTCGCGTGAGTGGCGAGAATGTCGCGGCTGAATTAGAAAAACTAATGCCGCAGGATGTCTTGGGTCTACCCCTTAATCGGCAGCGCTATGGCCTGCTGACGAATGAGCAGGGCGGTATTCTGGATGATTTGATGTTTGCTAATTGTGGTGATTACTTTCTTTTAATTGTGAATGCTGCCTGCAAGCATCAAGATTTTGCGTGGCTGCGCAAACATTTACCGGCCAGCGTCGAGATGGAGATGCTCGAGGATCAGGGTTTGCTGGCATTGCAGGGACCGAAGGCGCGCCAGGTCTTGTCGCGTTTCGCGGCTGAGACGGCAGCAATGGTGTTTATGGATACCGCAAACTGCACGATAGACGGTATTGAGTGTTGGCTAAGTTGCTCGGGCTACACTGGCGAAGACGGATTTGAAATTTCTGTAGCGCCAGAAAAGGCCGAGGCGCTAGCGCGCATTCTGCTGGCTCAATCCGAAGTCGAATTTATTGGCCTGGGCGCAAGAGATTCACTGCGGCTAGAGGCCGGCTTGTGTCTTTACGGACACGATATGAATGACACCATCAGTCCTATTAGAGCTAATTTGCTGTGGTCGATTTCAAAAGCTCGGCGACCGGATGGCGCGCGCAGCGGCGGTTATCCCGGTGCAGATGTCATTGCCCAGGAGTTAAATGACGGCGTAGCAGAAAAGCGGGTCTTGATTGATGTGGAGGGCAGGGCGCCGGTGCGCGAAGGCGCCGATATTGTCACCGCCAGTGGTGATATTGTCGGGCGGGTGAGCAGTGGGGGCTTTGGTCCCAGTGTTGGGCGGCCAATTGTCATGGCCTATGTATCGACTGCAACCCTTAAAGCACAGAAGCCATTATTTGCCAGTGTGCGGGGCAAGCAATTGCCGGTGATGTTCAGGCCTTCACCTTTTGTAGAGCAGCGCTATTATCGCGGTTAGCCATTGTGAGGAAGGTGCTGTGAGTAAACCTTTTACAACATCGATTATCGAAGGTTTTTATGGGCGCGAGTGGACTTGGGCGCAGCGTTTCAGCTTGCCGGCTCTCGTTGCGAAATGGCAATACAGCAGCTACATCTACGCGCCAAAGGGTGACGCCAGTTTAAGAAATAATTGGGCGCAGCCCTTTGAGCCAAGCCATAGAGTTAATTTAGAGAACCTTGGAGCAAGCTGCCACGCGTCTGGTTTAGGTTGGGGTTTGGGTTTGTCTCCCGTTGGTTTGCAGGCAAATTATGGCGCGAGTGACAGGCGGCTATTAAAAGATAAAGTCGCTGAAATTCAAGAGCTTAATTTAGATGTATTATGGATTTTATTCGATGATCTGCCGGCGGGAAATCCGCAGTTAGCGCAGAATCAAATCGCCGTGGTTAATGATGTTAAACAGCAATTGCCCGGTGTTCAGCTGGCAATGTGCCCAAGCTATTACAGTTTTGATCCAATACTTGAAGACTTGTTTGGTAAGTGCCCAGACCATTATTTTAGTGATCTGAATGCTGGGCTTACTCAGGATATTGATCTGCTGTGGACGGGTAATAGAGTCATCAGTGATGGTTATACCGGCGATGATTGCCAGCGCGCTGCAGAGTTGCTGGGAAGGAAGCCACTAATTTGGGATAACTATCCCGTCAATGATGGCCGTAAAACCAGCCGTTTTCTGCATTTGGCGCCGTTTACTGGCCGCTCGTCAGAGATGGCTCAGTGGTGTCGCGGTCACGCCGTTAATCCCATGAATCAATTTCATTTATCCATGTTGGTCCTGCCAACGCTGGCAGCCGTCTATACTAGCAAAGCCAGCTACAATCCTGATCTTGCGTTTAAGGCTGCTCTTGCTGGATTGCCGGCGCAGTTGAGGGAGTTAATGTTGCGAGATGCGTTACTCTTTCAAGAAAAAGGCCTAGACGGCATCACTGCAGGCGAGAAGGCCGAGCTGGTAAATAGTTACCGTAAAATAGCCCATCCTCTGGCCGCTGAAGTTTGCGAGTGGCTGGATGAGGGCTATCGTTTTGACCCCGCTTGTTTGACTGATTAAATAACGGCGGAGCTTGCCAATATTTTGCTAATACGGTAGTTTTAGCACCCAATGTTTACATGGTAAACATAAAAGTATGGCAAATGCCGCCGCCACAACTCAATTTGAGGAACAAAAATGATTTATCAAGGCAAGGCGTTAACTGCAAAGTACCTGGAAGAAGGCATTGCGGAGCTCTGTTTCGACCTAGAAGGCGACTCAGTCAACAAATTTAATCGCGTTACTCTGCAAGAGTTAGGCGAAGCGACGACAGCGCTAGCTGCTGAAGCCAATCTGAAAGGCGTGCTTGTTACCAGCGCTAAATCAGTATTTATTGTTGGCGCGGATATCACCGAGTTCACTGAACTCTTCAAGCTACCGGATGCTGAGATTCGAGCGTGGACCTCTAAAGCAAACGACATCTTTAATGCATTTGAAGATCTGCCAGTACCGACAGTTGCGGTAATTAATGGCGTCGCCTTGGGCGGCGGTTTTGAAATGTGTTTGGCATGTGACTTCAGAGTCATGTCAACTGCCGCGATAGTAGGCTTGCCTGAAGTGAAGCTGGGGATTAATCCTGGGTTCGGCGGCACAGTAAGACTACCGCGTGTTATCGGTTGTGATAACGCCATGATGTGGGTTGCGACTGGTCAGCAACAAAAGCCTGCCGCAGCGCTTAAAGATGGTGGTGTAGATGCTGTCGTTGCGCCAGATGCACTACTCGATGCGTCCTTAGACTTGCTTAAAAACGCCATTGCGGGTGATTTTGATCACCATGCACGCAGAGCTGAGAAAACCTCGCCTGTTAAATTAAATGATATTGAACGCATGATGTCATTCACCACAGGTAAAGCCATGGTTGCACAGCAAGCTGGACGTCATATGCCTGCGCCACTTACGGCGGCTAAATCAATGGAGCGCAGTGCCGGCTTGAATCGGGCCGAGGCCATTGAGGTTGAAATAGATCATTTCCTTAAATTAGTACGTACTCCCCAGGCTAGCGCCCTAGTTGGGCTGTTTTTGAGTGAGCAAGCGGTGAGTAAAGCCGCTCGTGGTTTCGCCAAAACCGGTGGTGATATCAAACAAGCGGCAGTTTTGGGTGCGGGTATTATGGGCGGTGGTATTGCTTACCAGTCGGCCTATAAAGGCACGCCTATTCTGATGAAGGATATCGCTGACGCTGGTCTTGCACTTGGGATGAAGGAGGCGGGTAAATTACTTGCCAAGCGCGTGTCTCGCGGCCGCATGACCGCCGATAAAATGGCAGCCGTGTTAGGCAGTATCCGACCATCGCTGAATTACGACGGTTTTGATAAAGCCGATGTCATTGTTGAAGCGGTCGTAGAGAACGCTAAGGTTAAGCAAGCGGTTCTCTCTGAGACTGAAAAACACATCAGCACAGACGCTGTGCTGGCCTCTAATACCTCGACAATTTCTATCACCCACCTCGCTGAAGCGCTGGAGAGACCAGAGAACTTCTGCGGTATGCACTTTTTTAACCCAGTGCATGCGATGCCTTTAGTTGAGGTTATTCGCGGTGAGAAGACTAGCGATCTAACTATTGCAAAAGTGGTCAAGTACGCTTTGCAGATGGGTAAAACGCCGATTGTTGTTAATGATTGCCCGGGCTTTTACGTTAACCGCGTATTGTTTCCGTATTTCGCCGGCTTTGACATGCTTATACGCGACGGTGGCGATTTCCGTAAGATCGACAAAGTGATGGAAGGTTTCGGTATGCCAATGGGGCCTGCCTACCTGATGGACGTTGTTGGTATTGACACCGGTTATCATGCGGCAGAGGTAATGGCGGCAGGTTTCCCCGATAGAATGCGTCATGAATTTACCGGTATTTCTCAGCTAATGTTTGAAGCCAAGCGTTATGGCCAGAAAAACGGCATTGGTTTTTATCGCTATGAAGAAGATGCCAAGGGCAAGCCTAAGAAGTGCGAAGATGAGGCTGCGCTAGCGATGGCTGAATCTGCCAAGCAAGCATCGGTTGAATTGTCCGACGACGACATTGTCGCGAGAATGATGATTCCTATGTGCATTGAAACGGTTCGCTGTCTTGATGAAAACATCGTGCGTGACCCTGCTGATGCGGATATGGGCTTGGTTATGGGTATCGGTTTCCCAGTATTTCGTGGTGGTGCGCTGCGCTATATCGATCAAATGGGCGTGAAAGCCTTTTGTGAGATGGCAGATCAGTACGCGGATCTTGGTCCGCTATACCACCCAACAGAAAGCCTCCGTCAAATGGCGGCTAACGGCGAATCATTCTTTAAATAATCGGGCGGAGATATAACCATGACATACAAAGCAAATGATGTAGTAATCGTCGATTGCGCCCGTACTCCTATGGCGCGCTCAAAAAATGGCGTGTTTAGAAATGTGCGAGCGGAGAATATGTCGGCATCCTTGATCGACAGTTTGTTGGCGCGTAACCCCGGTATTGATCCGGCCCTTTTTGAAGATGTGATTTGGGGCTGCGTAAACCAGACCAATGAGCAGGGCTGGAACATTGCGCGGATGATCTCAGTAATGACTAAGCTCCCCCATGAAGTTGCTGGTCAGACTGTTAGCCGTTTGTGCGGCTCGTCAATGTCGGCCCTGCATACTGCAGCGCAGGCAATTATGAGCGGATATGGCGATACCTTTATGGTTGGCGGTGTTGAGCATATGGGCCATTTAGCTATGAGCCACGGTGTTGACCCTAACCCGCAAGCCAGTAAATACGTTGCTCGCGCTGCCGGCATGATGGGGATGACTGCAGAAGCCCTAGCGATGATGCACGGTATTGGTCGTGAGCAGCAGGATCAGTTCGGTATGCGCTCTCATCTATTGGCGGCTGATGCACGGGCCAATGGTCGCTTTGATAAGGAAATTATTGCCCTTGAAGGTCATGGCGAAGATGGTCGTAAACTATTGGTCAAAGCTGACACCACGATCCGTCCAGAAACGACGCTCGAAAGTCTGGCGCAATTGCGTCCTGCCTTTGATCCGCGTAATGGCACCGTGACTGCGGGTACTAGCTCGCAGATTGCTGATGGCGCCTCTGCCATGATCATGATGTCTGGTCAGCGGGCAATGGACTTAGGTCTAACGCCGCGCGCGAAAGTGGTTGGCATGGCGGTGGCGGGTGTTGATCCATCCATTATGGGTTACGGACCAGTGCCGGCAACGCATAAGGCTTTAAAGCGTCTTGGCATGAGCATGGACGACATAGAAACCGTCGAGTTGAACGAAGCTTTTGCGGCGCAGGCTCTGCCAGTGCTTAAAGATCTTAAGTTGCTAGACAAGATGGAAGATAAAGTGAACCTTAATGGCGGTGCTATAGCGCTTGGCCATCCATTTGGTTGCTCTGGAACCCGGATTGTCACTACGCTTATTAACGTTATGGAGCAGCGTGATACTTCCGTAGGTCTGGCTACCATGTGTATTGGTATGGGGCAGGGCATTAGTACAATTATTGAGCGGGTATAACCCGGCCTTAAAGGTCGCTCTTGTATGAATTTCGTGCAATATCGATCTTTAAGGATAATTGTTTGCAGGTCTGCTTGATCGCGCTCATGGCCTGTGGCACAATCTCGTTCCTCGCGCAGTCATGCTGCGCGATTTCATTTGTAAACCGTGATAATTCAATACCTTAAGGCGGTTTTACAGGTGTGCGGATGTGGTGAAATTGGTATACACGCCAGATTTAGGTTCTGGTGCCGCAAGGCGTGAGAGTTCGAGTCTCTCCATCCGCACCATTTCATAGAATTCTTTTAAGTGGCCGCTCTTTTATAATTGTGGCCATTTATGTTTAACAGCTCTGTTTTGAGGACCCCCCATGCAAGTCTCAGTTGAAACGACTTCTGGCCTAGAACGTCGCCTGATTGTAGGCGTTCCCGCTGCGCGCATTGATAGTGCAGTTGATTCACGCCTGCAAAATGCTGCCCGCACTGTCAAATTAGACGGCTTCCGCCCCGGCAAAGTACCTATGCGCGTCGTTCGCCAGCGTTTCGGCGAGTCTGTGCGTATGGAAGTGCTTGGCGAGGTTATGAACGAAAGCTTTTACGAGGCTATTCAGCAGCAGGGCTTAAAGCCTGCTGGTCGGCCAAGTATTGAGCCTAAAAGTTTAGAGCCCGGTAAAGATATTGAGTTTGTGGCAACGTTTGAAGTTTTCCCCGACGTGGAAGCAAAAGATTACGGCTCAATTGAAGTTAAAAAGCCAGTAACAAAAATTACTGCTGCCGATGTCGATAAGATGATAGAAAATCTTCGTCAGCAACGTGCAGACTGGCAGCCTGCTGACCGCGCTGCGGTTAGCGGTGATAAAGCCAATATTGACTACCTTGGCACCAAAGATGGTGTAGAGTTTGATGGTGGCAAGGCTGAGGGCAGTGATCTAGAGCTCGGTTCTGGGAGTATGATTCCTGGATTCGAAGACGGTATAGTCGGCATGAGTGCTGGCGAAGAGAAAGTGCTGTCATTGTCTTTCCCAGATGATTACCACAGCGAAGACCTTAAAGGCGCTGCGGTTGAGTTCAAGATTACCTTGAATAGCGTTACTGAGAAAAAGCTTCCAGAAATGGACGAAACACTGTTCGAAGCCTTCGGCGTTAAAGAAGGTGGCGAAGAAGCGTTTCGTGCAGAAGTAGAAAAAAATATGGCTAGGGAGTTGAAAAACGCCACAAAGTCCCGCATTAAGAATCAAGTGATGGAGGGTGTACTTGCCGTTCATGCTGATTTACAGGTGCCAAAGGCCTTGGTATCACAAGAAATTGAGGCTTTGCGTAATCAGCAAATGCAGCAATTCGGCGCGATGGCAGAGAAATTAAATGCCGCTGATATCCTGCCTGATGAGTTGTTCCGGGAAAATGCGGAGCGTCGCGTAAAGCTTGGCTTGGTGCTAAACGAGCTGATTAGCGCAGAAGGTATTAAGGCTGATGAAGTAAAGGTGCGTGCTGCTTTGGAAGAGATGGCAGTAAGCTATGAAGATAAAGACGAAATTATTAATTGGTATATGAGCAACCCAGAACAGCTTCAACAAATCGAAGGTATGGTCATTGAAGAAGAAGTTGTTGAAAAATTGCTTGAAAAATCGAAGGTTAGCGAAGAAACTTTAAGCTACGAAGAAGTTATGTCGCCACCAGCGAAAGAGGCAGAAGAATCCTAATCTGAAAAGGGTGCTCTGGTTTTTTCCGGTCAAGCGACTGAACGCAAGTTCCGTCGCTTGATTTTTTTCTGCTGGCCGTAAATTTAACTCACTAATTACGTACGGAAGAGTATTCAATATGTCCCGCAATTCGTTCGATGGTATGAGCAATAATTCTGTAACCAATCTTGGTTTAGTGCCAATGGTTGTAGAGCAAACCGCACGTGGTGAGCGTTCCTACGACATCTACTCCCGCCTGCTTAAAGAGCGCGTTATCTTTTGTGTAGGACAAGTTGAAGACCATATGGCCAATCTTATTGTGGCCCAGCTGCTTTTCCTCGAATCTGAAAATCCTGATAAAGACATCCATCTTTATATTAATTCGCCAGGCGGGTCTGTTACGGCCGGCTTGTCTATTTACGACACCATGAAGTTTATTAAGCCCGACGTGAGCACAATGTGTATTGGCCAGGCTGCCAGCATGGGTGCCTTTTTGTTAAGTGGCGGCGCTAAAGGCAAGCGGTTTATTGTGCCAAATGCCCGCACCATGATTCATCAACCTAGTGGCGGAGCCCAAGGGCAGGCTACAGATATAGATATTCAAGCTCGCGAGATCTTGATTATTCGTGAAAAACTGAATCACCTTATGGCTGAGCACACGGGCCAGACTTACGAAACGATTGCGCACGACACCGAGCGCGACAACTTCATGAATGCGCAGCAATCTTGTGACTACGGCTTGGTGGATGAAGTTCTCACGTCTCGCTCATAGCGACTGTTGCGGCACCATTCGGATTTAGGTTTGAGTGGTGCGAACTTGCAAAATTGAGCAAAAAGCGTCATCTTTAATGCAGGGTGCTTCTATCATCCCGCAAAATCAGAACAAGGTAGGTATGAATGAGTAGTAAAGACGGCACAGATGACAACGGCAAACTGCTGTACTGTTCCTTCTGTGGTAAAAGCCAGCACGAAGTCCGCAAATTAATCGCCGGGCCGTCTGTCTTCATCTGTGATGAGTGTGTTGATCTTTGTAATGACATCATTCGGGAAGAAGTTCAGGAAGCAGCGAGTGAGGCAGGCCGCGACAAACTGCCGACGCCACAGGAAATTAATGTCACGCTAGATCAATATGTTATAGGGCAGTCTCGCGCCAAGAAAGTGTTGGCTGTCGCGGTCTATAATCACTACAAGCGCCTGCGTTATGGCGACAAACACAAAGACGAAGTAGAGTTGGGCAAAAGTAATATTTTGCTGATAGGGCCAACAGGTAGTGGTAAAACGCTGCTTGCAGAAACCTTGGCGCGTTTGCTCGACGTACCATTTACTATCGCCGATGCGACGACGTTAACCGAAGCCGGTTACGTTGGTGAAGATGTTGAAAACATCATTCAGAAGCTTTTGCAGAAATGTGACTACGATGTTGAAAAGGCTCAGATGGGTATTGTCTACATCGACGAGATCGACAAGATCTCGCGCAAGTCAGACAACCCCTCAATTACCCGTGATGTATCTGGTGAGGGTGTTCAGCAGGCGCTTCTTAAGCTAATAGAAGGTACGGTTGCCTCGGTGCCGCCTCAGGGTGGGCGCAAGCATCCCCAGCAAGAATTTTTGCAGGTAGATACCTCAAATATACTTTTTATCTGTGGCGGCGCGTTTGCTGGCCTAGATCGCGTGATCCGCGATCGCTCAGAGAAGGGCGGTATTGGGTTTGGTGCTGAGATCAAAACTAAGGACGAGGCGCGTAACGTTGGTGAAATTCTTGCTGATGTTGAGCCCGATGACTTGGTTCGCTACGGTCTGATCCCTGAATTTGTTGGTCGCCTGCCGGTCATTGCAACCCTTGAGGAGTTGGATGTAGACGCTTTGGTAAGCATTTTAACCGAGCCTAGAAATGCATTGACTAAGCAGTACGCCAAATTGTTCGATATGGAAGGCGTAGAAGTTGATTTCCGTGAGGACGGTTTGCGGTCCGTGGCGGAGAAGGCCATGACGCGCAAATCTGGTGCGCGGGGTCTGCGTTCGATTCTCGAGTCGGTACTCCTCGATACAATGTATGATCTGCCATCAATGGATAACGTGAGTAAGGTAGTTATTGATGCGTCGGTTATCAAAGGTGATTCTGCGCCAATATTGGTCTATCACAACAGCGAGCAGCGTAAAGCCGCTCCAAAAGAGTAAACCCCGCTAAATATAACGCTGCGAGAAGCTTCTTTTCGCAGCGTTCGTCTTTTTTGTTAGTTTCTTTACAAGTCAAGTCTTGTTTTTAACGCTGCAAATCCCCATCTTAGAACTAAGCTGTCTTTATAGTTGGCGAAGATCTGCTGCAAGTGGATTGGGCCAGATTAATTAAGAGGAAAAGTAATGGCTGACAAACACGAAATACTGGAATTGCCACTGCTTCCTTTGCGCGACGTGGTGGTTTACCCCCATATGGTCATCCCCTTGTTCGTAGGGCGGGATAAATCCATTCGAGCGCTCGAGCTGGCCATGGCCAGTAATAAGGAAATTGTGCTTGCCGCACAGCGCAACCCGGATTTGGATGAGCCGGGGACCGATGATCTTTATGATATCGGTACCGTCGCAAATATTTTACAGTTACTAAAATTGCCTGATGGCACAGTTAAGGTATTGGTGGAAGGTAGCTACCGCGCCCAACTCAACGCGGTAACGGCTGAAGAGGACTATTTTAGTGCTGAAATCACTGCTTTAGAGGGTGAGCGTATTGCTGCCGATGAGTCAGAGGTTATGCTTCGCTCGGCAATTTCGCAGTTTGAGAAGTATATTAACTTAAGTAAAAAGATTCCTGCTGAAGTTCTTACCTCCCTGTCGGGTATCGATGATCCTGGCCGCCTTGGCGATACCATCGCTGCTCACATGACAATGGAGCTGGAGCAGAAGCAAGCTGTTCTTGAAATGGCGAATGAGCGCGAGCGGCTAGAGCACTTGATGGGCCTGATGGAAGCGGAGATAGACCTTTTTCAGGTTGAGAAGCGGATTCGCGGTCGTGTTAAAAAACAGATGGAAAAGAGTCAGCGTGAGTACTATCTGAATGAGCAAATGAAAGCGATTCAGCGCGAACTCGGAGAGTCTGAAGAGGGCATGAACGAGCTGGAAGAGCTTGAAAACCGGGTTCAGAAAGCGGGAATGAGCAAAGAAGCTCTGGAAAAGGCTAAAGCTGAACTGGCCAAGCTTAAAATGATGTCACCAATGTCTGCTGAGGCGTCGGTGGTTCGCGGTTATATCGATTGGTTGGTGAATATTCCCTGGCAAAAACGATCGCGTATCAAGCATGATCTTAAGCTGGCTAAGGAAATTTTAGATGAAGATCATTATGGCCTCGAAGAGGTTAAAGATCGCATTCTTGAATACCTCGCAGTACAAAAACGGGTCAAGAAAGTAAAAGGACCGGTGCTTTGCCTAGTTGGTCCTCCGGGCGTGGGTAAGACTTCCCTGGGTGAATCTATTGCCCGTGCCACCAATCGTAAATTTGTGCGTATGGCATTGGGTGGGGTGCGTGATGAGGCCGAGATTCGCGGGCATCGCAGAACCTACATAGGCTCTATGCCGGGTAAAGTCATTCAAAAAATGTCTAAGACAGGGGTGAGAAACCCTCTGTTTTTGTTGGATGAAATAGACAAAATGGGTATGGATCACCGCGGCGATCCCGCGTCGGCGTTGCTGGAAGTCTTAGATCCTGAGCAGAACCATTCCTTCAATGATCACTATCTTGAAGTTGATTATGATCTGTCAGATACCATGTTTATCTGTACGTCCAACTCTCTTAATATACCGCCGGCATTAATGGATCGAATGGAAGTTATTCGTATTCCTGGTTATACCGAAGATGAGAAAATTAATATAGCTCGCCGTTACCTCATACCCAAGCAATTGAAGAACAATGGCTTGAAAGTGACTGAGGCGGAAATCAACGATGAGTCTCTCCAAGATATTGTGCGGTATTACACCCGTGAAGCGGGTGTGCGTGGTTTAGAGCGTCAAGTCGCCAAGGTTTGTCGTAAGGTTGTTAAAAATGTCGCTTTGAACGGAGACAGCGGTATTGTTTCTATTACTAGCGCTAATCTCGAAGACTATTTGGGTGTCCGTCGATACACCTTCGGCAAGGCTGAAGAAGAGAATAAGGTCGGTCAAGTGACGGGCTTAGCTTGGACCCAGGTAGGCGGCGAGCTCCTCACCATTGAAGCGGTGTCGGTAGTCGGTAAGGGTCGTCACATTAAGACTGGCTCTTTGGGCGACGTGATGCAGGAGTCGATTCAAGCGGCGACTACAGTGGTTAGAAGCCGCTCTAAGCGTTTAGGTATTCCCGCTCGCTATCATGATACCCACGATATCCATATCCATATGCCAGAAGGTGCAACCCCAAAAGACGGGCCTTCTGCAGGTGTTGGGATGTGCACGGCCTTGGTTTCGGTGATAACGGGTATTCCGGTTCGCTCGGATGTGGCGATGACCGGTGAAATTACGCTTCGCGGACAGGTACTAGCCATTGGTGGTTTAAAAGAAAAACTGCTTGCGGCTCACCGTGGCGGCATAAAAACCGTTATAATCCCTATGGAAAACGAAAGGGACCTGAAAGAAATTCCGGAAAACATAATAGCCGACTTAGAAATTCGTCCAGTTAAGTGGATTGACGAAGTTCTGGATATCGCGCTGGAAAGTCTTCCCGAAGAAATTTCAGAAGAAGCCTATCTTGCTGGTATTGACGACAGTCATAAAAACGTAGACGGAAACGGTGATATTCTCGGAGAATCGCGGGCAAACGCCCACTAAGACGCAGAGATACCTTGACCATATACGGCGCAGTTGGTATAAATCCCACTCCTTACGCAGTCGGTCTTTTTAGCCCTGCGTTTGTTTGTGACGGTCACCAGCCAGTTAATGTATAAATATTTTTTATAACAATTTGAAGGGGAAGAATAAGTGAATAAATCTGAGCTAATCGACGCTATTGCAGAATCTGCGGATTTGTCTAAAGCAGCGGCAGGACGCGCACTGGATGCGGCCGTAGAAGCTATAACTAATGCACTGAAATCAGATGATTCAGTTTCTTTGGTTGGTTTTGGTACTTTTAGTGTTAAAGATCGTGCCGCGCGCACTGGTCGCAATCCACAAACTGGCGCACCAATTGAAATTTCAGCTGCTAAAATTCCAAGCTTTAAAGCCGGTAAGGCGCTGAAGGATGCCTGTAACTAAGGTATAAACTGCCATTCCCGCTCATGCGGGAGGCCGTAGGGGTAAAACCTCTTACAGAAGGCGCATCGAGAGGTGCGCTTTTTTTTTGATTCAGAATCAGGTTTAGCATCAATGCTACGAAATATTCGTAATAATATCCAAGGAACAGCGGCCAAAGTTATCATCGCGATAATTATAGTGCCGTTTGCACTATTCGGGATCGATAGCTTATTTAATAGCTCGGCGCCATCAGCGGCGGCGGTCGTTAACGGTGAAAAGATTTCAGCGGCTGAATTGCAACAGGCAATTACCATGCAGAAGCGCCGTCTATTAAGCATGATGGGGGATCAAATCGACCCAAGCATGCTCGATGATGCAATGCTTCGCAAACCGGCCCTTAATACCCTTATTAAACAGCAGTTACTGCTTCAGGCGGCCAAAGACGAAAATATTGAAATTTCAACTGCGCAGCTTAATGCCACTATCGCGGCAATGCCTCAATTTCATGAAGATGGTCGCTTTTCTCAAGAGCGGTATCAGCAGGTACTTCGCTTGCAAGGGTATAACGGTAGCTTTTTTAAACAGCTGCTGGCCTCGGATTTAATAATCCAGCAATTGTCGACGGCAGTGGTTGGTTCGGCGTTTATTACTGATGCTGAATTAGCTCGGTCTGTGGGTTTGTTGCATGAGTCACGTGATTTTCACTTTATAAATTTGCCGCTTGCCATCTACACCCAAAATGTCAGTGTCAGTGATGAAGAAATTTCCGCTTATTACGAAGCCAATACTGAGTCATTTTTAAGTGATGAGGAGGTTCGGTTTTCTTATATTGAATTGACTGAGGCACAGTTTTACGAGCCCGTATCGGAAGATCAAGTACAGGCCGAGTATCAGCGTTTAGTGAATACCAGCAACGCCCAGGCTGAGCGCGAAGCTGCGCATATTTTGATTGATATCACTGATGATCGTAGTCGCGAGACTGCCTTGGCAGAGCTCCAAAAAATTCGTGCCGATATTTTGGCAGGGGCTAACTTTGGCGACCAGGCTAAGAAATACTCCGTGGATGCCGGATCTGCAACAAGCGATGGTTTGCTAGGGTTTACTAGCGGCGAGAGTTTCCCTGTCGAGTTTGAAGAGGCTTTGGCGAATTTGAAGGTAGGTGAGTTGTCGCCGGTGGTTGAAACGGAAGCCGGTTTACATCTCATTAAACTAGTCAGCCTTCGTAAGCCAGAAATACCGAGCTTTGACCAGGCACGCCTCGAAATAACAGAACAACTTCGCGAGCAAAAGGCGCGGCCCCGTTTGGTCGGTGCTGTCGATAACCTAAAAGACTTGGTGTTTAATGCAGAAAGTCTCGCTATGCCGGCTGATGAAATGCAGTTGCAGGTTCAGCTGAGCGATTGGCGCAGTCAACAGTCTGATGAAGGCTTATTTGCCTATCCAGCGGTGAAGCAGGCGGCGTTTAACGCAGAGCTTCGCAATCAGGGTCTGAACAGCGATGTTATCGAACTTTCATCTGATCGCTATGTAGTTCTTCACATTGAAGAGTATAAAGCGCCAGAGCCAAAAGCCTTGGAAAGCGTAAAGGCCGATATAGAATTAATACTGGTTGAAAATAAGGCGGAGGCGGCAGCTGAAATACAAGCGCAATCCTTGCAAGCAGTCCTTGCCGCTGGTGGTCGAGCTGAGGATGTTGCCAAGGAGCAAGGTCTAACGTGGAATGCGATAATGGATGGTAAACGCAGCGATATCAATATCGATGCGGCCGTCCGTAATCAGGCGTTTTCAATGCCTCGCCCGCAAACTCAAGCGAGTGTAAGCACGCTTCGTAAAAATAACGGCGATCGTGTTGTGTTGCAGCTGCTGGATGTCCGCTATGGTGATATTTCGGCTCTGAAAGAAAGCGTTGCGTTAGAGGCAGAGAAAAATGCCTACCGTAACAAATCATCTCAGGAGTTCTCCGCTTACTTTAATAGCTTGTGGGAAAACGCCGAGATTAAAATTAATTGATGTAACGTAATCACCGCGCTGTGTATTGGTGTGGTGATTACTTGGATAAATAAAAATAATGATTTCCGCTAGAGAAAAAAGCCCTTTAACGGGTCATGTTGATGTCTGGTATTGTTTTACAGATGATCATCGTCTTGATAACCGACTAGACCAATACGAAGCGATGTTGTCGCCTGCTGAATCACTTCAGTATCAACAGCTAATGCATGGCAGCAATGGCCGAGATTACCTTATCAGTCGCGCGTTATTGCGAACTGTACTCGCCGATTACTCCAACGTGTCCCCTGAAAAAATCAGTTTTTGCGTAAATGCTTATGGTAAGCCTGAGCTCAGTAATAGCGATCGGCAGGAAACTATTCAATTTAATACGGCACACACCAGCGGACTCACAGTGTGCGTCGTCACGCGAGGTAACGACATCGGGGTTGATGTTGAAAGCCGCGCTGAAAGTCGCAGCGTTCTCAATATGGCTGATGACTACTTCTCGACCTTAGAGCTGCAAGCTTTGAATGGTCGCGCTGATGATCAACAGCTTGATTACTTTTACCGTTACTGGACGCTTAAAGAAGCCTATATAAAAGCGCGTGGTGAGGGGCTAACTATTCCTTTGCAAGATTTTTCTGTGGTTTTAGATGAGCAGGGCGCTTTTAGTAGTTTCGTAGGTCCAGAGGCTGATCGCTGGGACTTCAGTATCGTATGTAAAAATATTAACTACACTGCCGCAATCGCAATGGGTGGAAAAATAAATAGCATAGCCTATTCGCACAGCATTCCGCTTGGCGTACAGGTGCAGCTGAGTGCTGATAAGGCGTTTAATCATTTTCCTGTTAGTGCGAGCGGATCGCGCAACCGCATGAACGGATAATAAATTTGAGGACTAATGTGTGTATAAAGTATTAACTTTAAATCAAATTTCTACTATCGGTTTAGATCGTCTATCACCTGAAAGTTATGAAATCACGAGCGAATGCACGGCCCCCGATGCCATCTTACTTCGCAGTCATAAACTCCAAGCCGAGGATATTGCAGCCAGTGTTAAGGCGATTGGTCGCGCAGGGGCAGGAACAAATAATATTCCGGTAGCGGCTTGCACTGATCGTGGTATTCCGGTTTTTAATAGTCCCGGCGCGAATGCCAACGCAGTTAAAGAGTTGGTTATTGCGGGCTTGGCACTGGGTTCGCGCGGTATCTTACCCGGTATTTCATACGTCAATTCTCTGGGGCATATGGATGATGCTGGTCAAATGGCAAAGTTGCTGGAGAAAGAAAAGAAACGTTTTAAAGGTAATGAGCTAGCCGGTAGAACCCTGGGTGTTGTCGGTTTGGGCGCGATCGGGTCGATGATAGCCAATGCGGCACTTAGCCTAAATATGCATGTTATTGGTTATGACCCGGCGCTGTCGGTTGATGCCGCTTGGCGTTTACCTAGTTCAGTAAAGAAAATGGAAAATATTCACAGCCTCTTTGCTAAGGCAGATTATATTACCCTGCACTTACCAGTCTTAGACTCTACGCGCGGCCTAGTTAATGCTGATCTGCTGGCGAGCTGTAAGCCCGGCTGCTGTTTGTTAAATTTCGCTCGTGAAGAGATTGTAGATGTAGGTGCAGTGATCGCGGCGCTTGATAATGGCCAGCTTCGGCAATTTATCACCGATTTTCCAGTACCTTCGTTGATTGGCCGTGATGATGTGATCTTGATGCCGCACATTGGCGCCAGTACTGATGAAGCGGAAGATAACTGCGCAGTCATGGCCGCTGACCAACTTGCTGATTTTCTGCAGAATGGAAATATCAAAAATTCCGTTAACTTCCCTAATTTGCAGTTAGAACGCAGTGGTCATTGTCGATTGGCGATTGCTAATCACAATGTTCCTAAGATTCTAGGCCGAGTTTTGAGTATATTGGCTGATGCCGATATTAATATTCTCGATATGTTGAACAAAAGTCGCGATGAAATTGCGTATAACCTGATAGATTTAGGTGCTGACGTTAGCGAGGGACTGCTTGCTGAATTGGCAGCATTGGAAGGCGTCATTAATGTGAGGGTTATTCATTAACCCTCGTTTTACTGTGCTGCGGTAACCACTAAGTTCTGGAGGTTTATTGTGACGACATTAAGTGAAATTGAATCACTATTGCACGATCAACGTGGTGCGCCTCCCATTGCTGATTGGCACCCTGAGCTGAGTGGTGACATTGACATTGTGATAAAGGCCGATGGTCGCTGGATTCATGAAGGTGGAGAGATAAAGCGCCATAAATTGGTTAAATTATTTGCCTCAATACTTCGCAGGGAAGACGACGACGAATATTATCTACTAACACCTGTCGAAAAATGGCGCATTACGGTAGAAGATTTGCCGCTACAAATTATTGATTTTGAAGTGAATGATGTAGCGGCGGGGCGCCGTATTGTGGTGAAGACTAATGTCGATACTTGGCTTGAACTTGGCGAGGAGCACCCCTTAAGCGTCGCGACCGATAGCGCCACGCAAGAACCCAGGCCGGCAGTGCGGCTTAATAATGGACTGCAGGCTAGAGTGAGTAGGGCGTGTTTTTACAACTTAGTCGAGCTGGCTGAGTGCCGTAATGGGGTGATGGTATTGCTCGCAGGGGGCAAGGAGTTTGAGCTAGGTTCGATTTAGCTCGCTAAACCTGATTGCTTTGAAATAGTTTGAATCATAAAAAAGGGCAGCTTTCGCTGCCCTTTTTTAATTACATATTAGGGTAGTTTGGTCCACCCAATCCTTCTGGCGTTATCCACACAATATTCTGTGCGGGGTCCTTTATGTCACAGGTCTTACAGTGGACACAGTTCTGACCGTTAATCTGGAACTTAGGTGTCCCTGCAGCATCCTCTATTACCTCATACACACCGGCAGGGCAGTAACGCTGTGCTGGTTCTGCATATTTAGGTAGGTTGTCCCGTATTGGGAGCTCAGGGTCTTTTAGGGTGAGATGGCAGGGCTGATCTTCTGCATGATTGGTATTTGATAAGAATACCGACGTCAGGCGATCGAAGCTTAATTTATTATCCGGTTTCGGATAAGTAATTTCCTTTGAATCCGCTGCCA